>DATNIT010000001.1:0-23054 GCA_035604335.1 Allostellaceae bacterium
TAGGCCGTGCGCCAGCCGTAATGCTCGATCAGGTACTGGGCAATGAGCGGCATTACGATGGTGCCGAAGCCGGCGCCCGCGGTGGCGATCCCGAGCGCCAAGCCGCGATTGGTGTCGAACCACAACGCCACCGCCTTCGAATAGGCGAGCGGTCCCGAACTCGCACCGAAGAACGAGGCGGTGCCGTAGACCAAGTAGAGCATCCAGATGTGCGGGCCCAGCAGCGACAGGCACGACATCGTCAGCGAGAACAGCACGAAGGCTGGCAACATCGCCCGCTTGAAGCCGAAGCGGTCGACGAGCCGCCCCAGCAGTGGCTGCGCCACCAGCGTGAAGAGGCCCGTCACCGCGGGGGCGCTCGACATCATGCCGCGCGTCCAGCCGAGCGACGCCGTGACCGGCTTCAGGAACACCGGGAACGACAGGATCAGCACCGAGGGCAGCCCGACCATGATGCCGATGCAGGCCGCAACTGGAATCCACCAGCGGTTCTGAAAGAGCGCCATGTCTTATGCTCCCTGCGACGCGCCTTTGCGTCGGCCCTTGGCCGAAATCTTGCCTGCCAGTGCGCGGACGCGCAAGATATCCTCAAGACCCCGGCAGGCGGCTTTCTCGTGCGCAACGCTTGTTGCCGGCCGCAACATCAGCTCGGTGGCTTCGGCCAATATTGAGCGCACGAACCGAGGCAGGCGCGATGGAATTAGGCATCTATACCTTCGGCGACATCACCCCCGATCCGAACGCTTTCCGCGCGATCAGCGTTGCGCAGCGTTATGCCGAGATCCTCGCCGCCGCGAAGCTCGCCGACGATGCCGGTCTCGGTGTGTTTGGGGTCGGCGAGCACCACCGCCTGGACGTTGCGATTTCCTCGCCGGCGGCGGTCATGGCCGCGATCGCAGCCGGAACGAAGCGCATCCGACTGACCAGCGCCGTCACAGTCCTCCCGACCCTCGACCCGGTTCGCGTCTTTCAGGACTTCGCGACCGTGGATCTTCTCTCGGGTGGCCGTGCCGAGATCATTGCCGGCCGCGGCGCTTTCACCGAATCCTTCCCGCTCTTCGGCGCTGACCTTTCGGACTATGATGCCCTCTTTGCTGAAAAGCTCGATCTGCTCCTAAAGCTGAAGGAGAGCGAGCGCGTCACTTGGCAGGGTCGCTTCCGTCCACCGTTGAGCAACGCCGAGATTTCACCGCGGCCCGTGGGGAGGCTGCCGATCTGGGTCGGTGTCGGCGGCACTCAGGAAAGTGCGCTTCGGGCCGGCGAGCTCGGCCTGCCCGTGATTCTTGCGAACATCACTCAGCCGCCGGCCAACTTCGCCGGTCAGATCGGCGCCTATCGGCAGCGTTACGCCGAAAGAGGGCACGACGCCGGCAATCTCAAGGTCGCCGTGGCGACGCATGTCCATGTGGCGAAAGACTCGCAGACCGCGCTTGAGGAGTTCTACCCCTACTACAGCGCTTATTTTCGCGAACACCTGCGGCGTTCCAGCCCCGCCGGCGAGGTCCCTCGCAGCGTCTACGAGCAGCGCGCCGGCGCCATGGGCCCGATCTTTGTCGGCAGCCCCCAGCAGATCGTCGACAAGCTCATGTATGAACGCGAGCTGTTCGGCCACGATCGCTTCCTCGGCCAGGTGGACATCGGCGGCCTGCCCTACGCGAAGGTCGCAAAATCGATCGAACTGCTCGCGACGGACGTGCTCCCGGTGGTGCGCGGGTAAAGACGATCTTCGCTTATGTGAAGGTTTCCTGGAGGTCGGCCACCCGGTTCAACGCATCCCGACTGAGTGGGCCCTTGTTCACCGAAGCTACCGCGTATTCGAGCTGATCGATGGTCGAGTAACCGACGAGTACCGTTCCAATGGCATCGTTGGCGATGGCAAAGCGCAACGCCGCCTCGATCAGGCTCGCGGCATGTCCCTCCTGCACCAGTGGCGCAAGCAAACGCGCGCGGCGCACATCGGCAGGATAGTCCGGTCCGGAGCCCATCGGGGGCACCTTGGGCGCTCCAAGCGGATGACGCTCTTCGACGCCGCTCAAAGCTCCCCCAGCCAGAACTCTGATGACGATGGCGCCGACCCGTGCCTGACGGGTTTGCTCCAAAAGTTGTCGGAAATCCTGGGCCGGAAAGCGCGCCTTCACCTTGGCGCCAGCGCTTGGATTGAGGAGGTTGTAGATGACCTGAGCCGTATCGGCCACGCCAGCGTTGATCACGCGGCGGACCGCCTCGGTGTGGCCTTTGGCCGAGATGCCGCAGAATCGAATCTTGCCCTGCTGTCGCAACCGCTCGAGCGCTGGCACCACCTCATCGAGGATCGACGCGGCAGGCAGACCATCGCCGTCCCCGCTCTCGGAAATCTCGTTATGGAGCTGCAGCAAGTCGACTTGGTCTCGCCCGAGCCGTCGCAGGCTGGCGTCCAACGATGTCGCGATTGCTTCTGCAATGTGCCCGCGCTCGGCCGGTACAATGCGAAATTTGGTACCCACCATCACATTCGGCCGTAACGTCGCCAATACGCGGCCGAGATTCCTTTCGGATTCGCCCTCCCCGTAAAACGCGGCCGTGTCGAAATAATTAATGCCGAGTTCGATTGCTCGAGCGACCGTCCGTTCCTGATCGGCGTGCGTGCCACGGACCATGAGCCCGCCAACAGCGCCACAGCCAAACCCCAGGAGCGAGACCTTCAGTCCAGTCCTGCCAGGCGTTCGCAATTCCATGGTCCTGCACCCTCCGCGCCTGCATGGTTGGGGCCTGGATCAGGCGCCTTCGCGGTTCATTTTAGCGAAAGGCGGCCGTCGTTCGCCGGGCCGAACGGAACCCAGGTCGTGCCGCTAAAGCGTTGCAGCACCATCTGCTTCACGCCCACGTAATCGTCGGACGTCCCGTGCGTCTTGAGCCAAGCATGAACATGGGTCCTGCGAAATCGAGGTGCGCCGCCTGATTCACGATGTTCTCGCGCCTGAGATTGTCGCCGCAGGCCTGGAGTACATGGACGAGCGCCGCGGCAAAATCGTGGCCGGTGACGTTGAAGAGGTCATTGTCGTCGCCGCCGTGTTGAAGCCGGCGGCGACGGCGCTGCCCGCGAAATTCTCGATGAAGAGCGGCTTCCGGCCGGAGTCATGGACCGCGCCGCTCGTCACGCAAGGTAGCCACGTTCCCGCCAGAAGCGCGCGGCGCCCGGATGGAGCGGAAGATAGAGGGGACCGTCCTTGCTGTCCTTGCACAGCTGGTCGAGCGGCATCGGGCCGTCGCCGTACCACGGCACCCGGGCCTTGCGCGCGTCGAGGCCGGCGCAAAAATTATAGATCATCTCGTCCGGCGCGCTCGCGAGGCAGAACACCGGCCAGCCGCTGAAATCCACCGTCCATACCGTCTCGCCCAACCCTGGATACTCCTCGGCGGTGATCGCTGCGCGCATCAGCCCATCCGCCTCGAGCGCCTTGAGTTGCGGTTCGTCGATTGCGAGGAACCGCATGCCCATCTCGATGGATTGCGGCGCGAAGAGCGGGAGCGCCTCGTCCCAGACCGCGTCCATTTCGCCTCGCTTGACGGCGCCGAGCCGGTCGGGGCCATAGGGCATCCCCTCGGTATAGACGACCTTGCCGCCCCAGCTCACGATCTCGTCGAACGACATGCCGTAGGCGCTAAGCACGTGATTGCAAATCATGTGGACCGAGTGGTCCGGCTGTCCGCGCAGCGAGATCTTGAGCGGATAGCGCGTCCGCTTGAGATCGCCCAAGGTCTTGAGCCCGGTCGATCCGGTCACTGCGAATCCCAATTGGTCGAATTGCGGGATTACCATGATCGAGCGCAGCGGAATGGGCTTCTTGTAGGGTCCGCGCCCGCGCAATGCCATGCCGAGGACACCGCCCGGATTGCAGATCGCGATATCCGCCTCGCCGCTCGCCACCGCGTCCACCGAGCCCGGGGCGTCGCTCGCGAAGAAGCGCGTCCGCCATTTGCTGTCGCCCTGCGGCCGCATCAGGATCATCACTTGCTTGTCGCGCCACTCGTTCGCGGCGACCAGCTCAGAGACAGTCTCGAGCATGAGCCGCGAGCGCATGATGACGGGCGTGCGGATCGGGTTTTGAATGGTCAGCATGACGGACGGTCCTTTCGAAGTGAATTGGGGCAATCCAACCTAATGCGCCGCCTCGGCGGCGCCAGACGCCTTGGGCAGGTACGCCTCGGTGTAAAGCTTCGACATGTCGGGTGATGCGCCGAGGAGGTTCAGCTCGACGAACGACCGCTTAAGCGTGGCGAGCGATTCCGCATCGAATTTGCAGTCCTTGGTGAACATGCTGATCACGATGTCGTATGTTTTCGACATTACGCTTTCCGAAAAGCCGGTGATGCCGCTCTCGATCTTCACGGTCTCTGCCTTGTGCGTGCGGATGAAGGCGGTGGTCTCGAGCCAGGCGGCAAGGAATGCGCGGATCGCGTCGGGGTCGGTCTCGATCAGGTGGTTCGACGCAAAGAGCGTGCCCGACGCGACACTGCCCTCATAGTCGGAAACCGGGACGAGCACGCGCCCGACCTTCCGTTCCGCCATGGCCAGGAACGTCGACGTGCCGCCGATATAGGCATCGACCAGATGGTCGCGGAACGCCGCGGTGGAGGAGGAGGTGCCGTTGCCGATCGCCACCCGCATGATCGCATCGGGCGCCCAGCCCTCCTTGCGCTCCAGCTCCTGCGCCAGCCAATCGGTGAGCGAGCCCGCGCTCGAGACGCCGATTTTCGTGCCCTTCAGCTCCTCCTTCGACGTGATTGGCGAATCCCACGGCACGCCGATGCTGAGGAACGGAAGGGTCGTGGTGTTCTCGCACACGGCCAGCATGGGCACGCCCTTGGCGATGAACGCCATCTCGATTCCCGCGCCGTCGGCGATATCGATGCTGCCGGCCACCATGGCCTGGGTCATCTTGCTGCCGCCGGTGAAGTCGACGATCTTGAGGTCGATCCCGTGCTTTTTGAAGAAGCCGAGCTGGTCGCCGACATTGACCGCAATGATCGGGTCGGCCGTCGCGGCCGCCTTGCCGACGATGAGCGTGGTGTCGGCCGATGCCGGAAGCGACATGATCGCCGATCCGAGCGCGATTGCGAGTGCGGCTCGAACCATGCCGCCCGATATGTGCATGCTCAAGGCATCCTCCGCCGCTCGATGCGGACGCGATCGACGGGAGCGGGGCGGGGCGCGGTGACGGGCGGCCGCCAGCCCTCGACCTTGCGGCGAAGTCGCGCCGGATGTATCGCTCTATAGGTCCCCGCTCTCGCATGTTGACGGACAATCAAAGAGGCCCCCCATGTTTGTGACCGGCCCTAGATTCTTCTCGAACTATAATGGCATGACAATTCCGTATGAGGAAGCGATCGAGCGTGCGCTGACGATCGTGCCCGTCGCCAAGCGCAATGCCGCCGCCGCGGAAGAGTTGCGCCGGATGCCCGAGGAAAACATCCGTGCAATCGTCGATTCCGGCCTCATGCCGCTGATGCGCCCCAAGATGTTCGGCGGGTACGAAGGCGACTGGATGACGCAGATCGACTGTGTCAGCGAGGTCGCCCGCTTCTGCGGCTCGACCGGCTGGTGCATGACATTTCTCATCCAGCACCAATACTTCTTGAGCCTTTTCCCCGAGGAAGCGCAGCGCTTCGTTTACGAGCGGCAGCCCGACCCCACTATCTTGACCTCGTTCAACCAGACCGGGCAAGTCATGGAAGTTCGCGGCGGTTTCGAGATCGGCGGCCGCTGGCATTTCGCTTCCGCCGGCGATTATTGCCAATGGGCGATCGTCGGCGGCGTGACGCGATCGGAAGACGGCAAGGTCAAGAAGAGACTTAACTTCCTGCTGCGGCCCGATCAGTTCCGCATCGATCGCGTGTGGAACGGCATGGGCCTCAGGGGATCGGGCAGTAACGACGTCGTTGTCGAGCCGACCTATGTTCCATCCTCCTTCGTCTACGACCATGACCTGGCGCTGATCGGTCGCGCACCCGGGCATACGGTCCACGAGGGAGTGCTCTACCGCTCGCCGCTGGTGCTCAACTCTGGCTTCGCGGTCATGACACCACTGCACGGTATCGCGCGCGGCGCCTACGAATCCTTCGTCGACCTCACCGCAGGACGCGGCGCCCGCCCGCTCGGAGCGAAGCCGAGCGAGCGGGCCGACGTGCAAACGGCGATCGGCGAATCGAAGATGGAGATCGACCTCGCCTATCTCATCACCGAAAAATTGACGGCCACGATCTTCAACGGCGGCAAGATCACCCGCGTCGACGCCGTGCGCCAGCGGCGCGACATGATGATGGTGCTGAAGCTGCTTCAGAGCGCCGTCGACCGCGTATTCGATCTGAGCGGGGCACACGGCCTCCTTGGCGATCACGCGATCCAGCGGCACTGGCGCGATCTCCATGCGATCGGCCACCATGCCCAATGGGCAGCCCCCGCGGTACAGATTGCCGGGCGGGATGCGCTGGGATTACCGCCGTTGCCGAACGACATGTATCCGCTCGATTAGGAGGCGTTGAATGGAACGAAACTGCTCTATCGCGATCGTCGGCGGCGGGCTGGCGGGCCTGGGCGTGGCGCATGCGCTCAAGGCCTTTGGCTTTCATGCGGATGTGTTCGAGGCGGCACCGGCGCTGGGCGAGATCGGTGCCGCCGTCAATACCAGCCCGAACGCCACGAAGGCTCTCCAGGCGATCGGCCTCGGCGAGAAGATCGCCGCCGTCGCCAATCTGTCGCCCGGCATTTTCACCCGCAACATGCAGACCGGGGAAGCGCTCGAATTCAACGACCGGCGGAAACTGCCGCTCCGCCATGGCGCGCCCCACTATACTTTCCACCGGGCCGATCTCCTGGACGCGCTGGCAAGCAGCCTCGATCCAGAGTCGACCCATCTCGGCCACCGCCTCGCTGCCATCGAGGAGCGCGGCGCTTCCGTCACGCTCGCGTTCGCCAATGGCACCACATTCGAGGCGGAAATGGTCATCGGCGCGGACGGCGTCCGGTCGGTGATCCGCCACGCGCTCTACGGCGACGACAATCCCACCTATACCGGCCAGATGGTCTGGCGCGCCTTGCTCAAAGGCAGCGACGTGCCGCGCGAGGTGCTGGAGCCCAACGGGCATGTCCAATGGGTCGGGCCCGGCTGCCATTTCATTGCGTATTACATTCGCGGCACCGAGCTCGTGAACATCGTCACCCAAGAGGACACCGATAAATGGGTTGCGGAAGGCTGGTCCACCGCTGGCGATCCCGACGAGATGCGGTTGAGCTTTCCCAATCCCGAGCCGCGGCTCGAGAAATTGTTGAGCATAGTCGCGCAATGCTCGAAGTGGGGCCTCTTCACGCGGCCGCTCACTGAGAACTGGGGCCGCGGGCGGATACAGCTCATCGGCGACGCCGCGCATGCGATGCTGCCGAACGCCGGGCAGGGCGCCTGCCAGGCATTCGAAGACGCCTATATCCTCGCGCGCTGGCTCGAGGCCGAGCGCGATGCGGTCGAGGCCTTCCGCAACTTCCGCCGCATTCGCATACCGCGGGTGCACGCGGTCCAGCGCCTTTCCATCGCCAATGCCCGCTTCAAGCACATGCGCGACGCCGCGGCGCAAAAGGCCCTGATCGCCTCCGGAAAAGGGAGCGTTCAGGGCAACAATGAGTGGGTGTTGGGCTTCGATCCGGTCAGCGATTGGGACAAGGAGCCGACGATCCCGACGATCGAGCTGCCGATCGTGACATGACAAGCTCGCGCTGCCATGCGCGACGCGAGTCGGGCAGAATTGCCATGAGGAGCGGCGTGCGCCGCGATCGCGGTGTTCAATGTCTCAGCCATGGCGTGCTCCTTGTCTTTGGCGCCCCTGGCCAGCTTGGTCGCTAGCGCGGCAGCGGCACGGCCGAACCATCCCATTATCGGATACCAGCATCGGGCGGGCCGCGCGAATTAAAGGCTTAGCGCGCATGCGGACCATCGTTTACCGGCCATTCACGAGACGAGCGGCATTGCGCGGGATCAATGCCTACCAGTATCATCCAGCGATACACGGGCAGGCGGCCTCGAAAATTGGCCGATATAACGTCGAACACGTCCCCGCGAACTCTTGCAGCGATCCTATGTGCGGACGCGGTCGGATACACGCGCCTCATGGCGAAGGACGAGGCGTCGACCCACGCCACGTTCAAATCCTACATGGCGAACATCATCGAACCTGCCGTCTCGCGACATGAAGGCCATATCGTAAAGAGCACCGGGGACGGCTTTCTCGCCCGATTCCCGACTGTTCTTGGCGCTGTCGTCTGCGCGGAATCCATCCAGCGCGAGATCGGCGCCAGCAATAAGAGCGTGCCCCTCCAGCAGCGCCTAAAGTTCCGGATCGGCATCAATGTCGGCGAGGTGATCGTCGAGGATTACGATATCTTCGGCGAGCACGTAAATCTGGCGGCGCGGCTGCAAGCCTTTGCGGAGCCGGGCGGAATCTGCGTCTCTCGCGCCGTCTACGACGTGACAAGGAACAGATTGCCGCTGCGGTTTGCCGATCTTGGCCGCCGGATGGCAAGGAATGTCCCGCATCCGATTCATGTCTATGCCCTGCTTCCCGATCGCAACGGGGAGAGCGAGCGCGCGAGCCCGATTAAGAGAGCGCACTATTTCCGGCGACGCATGCTCAACGCCACCTTCGGCACGCGGCCGCGGCGCCTCGTATTGGTCGGGGTTCTCGCCGTCTCAGTGGTGCTCACGGTAATCCCTGGTCACCGGCTGCAATTCACGCCGGTCACAACGGAAGCCGCGCCACGATCGATCCTGCCGCCGGCCGATAAACCTTCGATCGTTGTCCTTCCCTTCAGCAACATCGGCGGCGACCGTGATCAGGACTATTTTGCCGACGGCATTTCCGAGGACATCATCACGGATCTGTCGCAGCTGTCGCAATTATTCGTCATCGCCCGCAGCTCGAGCTACGCCTACAAGGTGATAGCGAAGCCGCCCAACCAGATCGGACACGAACTTGGCGTCAAGTATGTGCTGGTGGGGAGCGTCCGCCGGGATGGCGACCGCGTTCGCGTGGATTGCCAGCTTGTGGATTCAGCGACCGGCGAACAACTTTGGGCCGAGCGTTACGACCGCGAGCTTAACCGAATCTTCGATATCCAAGACGATATGTCAGGCCGCATCGTTTCTGCGCTCGCCCAGAAACTTGCGATTGATCTCGTCGCGGAACACCGGCAACGGACGACGGACGTCGGAGCCTACGACGCCTATCTCAAGGGGTTCTCATATCTCCACAAATTGACGCCGGAACACACGGCCCAGGCGGTCCGGCTGTTCAAGACGGCAATCGCCTTGGATGCGGATTTCAGCCGTGCGCACGCGGCACTCGCCGCCACTTACCTCCTGGCCACGCGTTCCCTTTGGTACAAGGCCTTAGGGTTCCGGTCGGAGTTCGACACGGAAGCACTCGCGATCAAAGAGGCTGATCTAGCGATGCGCGATCCGTCCGCGCTGGCATTCACCGTGCGGGCCGCCTTAAGCTATCGTGAAGGCCTTTATGACAAGGCGTTCAAAGACCTCGCCGAGGCCCAGGCGCGAGAGCCGAACGATCCGGAGATTTTCGCTCAGCTCGGCACGCTCCATGTGAAGATCGGCCAACCGGAGGCCGCCATCCTTGATTTCCGCACTGCCTGGTCGCTCGATCCAAACCAGCCAGCGGACGAGGCGCTTCTTGGGGTCGCCGAGTTCGCGCGCAATCATTTCAACGAGAGCGCCCGCCTCATCGAAGCCGCGTACGCCAGCAATTCCGAAAATGCGACCTATCTCGACCATCTGATTGCCGCCTATGCGCTGATCGGCCGGACCGACCGTGCCCGCGGCTGGCTCGGAACGATGAACGAGCTGCGTGCGAAGGCGGGGATCGAGCCCTACACGCTGTTCGTGGCCTCGAAGTCGCAGTTCTACGACAAGGACTGCGATCTCTTCCGCCTGCGCGAGGGCTTGCGTCTTGCCGGAGTCCCCGCCGGCCCCGATCCTACCCCGCCCATCAAGGGAGCGAACTGCGTGCTGACGCCGGCAGAGTGAGCGCCGCGCACGAGGCCGATCATGCCGTGGAGGAACAGGGTCTCGAGCCAGGCGAGCTTGTCGGCGGCGAAGTCCCGTGGCCAAAGCTCGGCAATGATCTCCGCGGCCGTCCGCGTCCCGTCGCTCAGCTCGAGCAGGCGCGCGGTCATCGGATCGACCAGGAGCGGCGGTCGGCGGTCGCAGGCGGTCGCCCCGAACACAACGACATGGCTCCGCCCGCCTTTCCGGACCGGCGGCAGGTTGGCCATGGTGCGCGCCGCAAGGTATGGCCGGACGTCGTGATCGAACTCAACGAGCCGCATCGCGGGGTCTCGGACCGGACGGAGGCGGCCGAGCTCGCCCGCGCTCATCGCCCAGCCGCGGGGGCGCAAGCGGAAGATCGGGTCGATGGCATTGGACGCCTGGGCGTCCGCCGCGCTTTCGGCGGCGGCGAGGGAAATCTCGATCTCCATCGCGGGAACAAGCCGTTCGAGGCGCGAGTCGCCCTCGGCGATCCTTCGCTCGACCGCCACCAGGGTCGCGCGCGCGGCATCCGCCGACCCCACCGTTTCGTCCATCGCGATCGCGTCCGCGGCGATTTGCGAGAGGGCGAAGGGCTCCGGCGGTGCCGCCACTGCCGCCGCGCTGAGGGAGGGAACCGGGCGCTCGTGCCGGGCCGCCGCGAGGAGCACGCGCTCGATGGTCTCCGGAAAGGCGGCGTCACGCTGAAGTTCGAGCGCGAACGCGCGTCCCCGCGCGCCCACCAGACTCGCCAGCCCCGGACGTCGCGCAATCATCGCCAGTCGGGAACTCAACTCGTCGATATTGTTCACGTCCCTGATGGCGATGCAGCCGTGGCCGTGCGGCAGGCGCCCATAGGCCGGCAGCTTGCAAACGAGCTCGACCGAAGCGACGAGACAGGCGCCTGCCAGCAGCACCTCGCGCGCGACGATCGGCTGATGAAACGCGATCGGGAAATCCTGCTCGAGGCATAAAACTGCGACACATCCGCGCAGGAAATCCGGCATTCGCCAGTGCGGCATGAACGGAAGCTGAAGCACGCGGTCGCTAAGCCCGCGCCTTCGCGCTTCGCTGCGGAAGCGCCGCTCGACGTCGCGGTGCCCATGGGCCAGCGCCACGAGGCCGACGTCGAGGCCCAGCCGCTTGAGCCTCTCCAGTGCAGCAAGCAGCGCAAATGAACCCTTGCTCTCGCCGAGCTTGCCGTAGACCCCGAAATATGGCCGCGTGCCTGAAAACTCGCCCCAAATGAGCGAACGCAAATCGGCCCCGATCTCGTCCCGCACAGATAATGGGTCGAACGGCGGACCGCTTCGCGAAAAAAGCTCTTCGGGAAGCGCAAACCCCCCGCCCGACACAATGTGGTCGGGCGCGACGCCGCGCGCCAACGCGCGTTCGGCGACGGTCCCCGTCGCAACGACGTAATAGGCGGCGCGCAGGATGTGGTCGTAGAGCGTCTCGAACTGGGGATGATGCCAAAGCCGGCCCGCATCGCTCCCGGCCATACGAGCGACATGCGGAGCCCCCGTTATTCCGGCCAAGAGGTGTGCCGCAACGCCGTAGGGCTCAAGGTAATGGGAATGGATCACGTCGAAAGGATGGTCCGCGTGCAGCCGCGCGCCTGTTGCGGCAAGCTTCGAGACGAACGGGCTCGCCATCGGTGTGTAGTGCTGCGACCAATCGGCCGGATCTGTCCAATGCACGCTGACGCCGCCACCGCTGCCGTAACGCGCCTCGCAGAGGTCCCAGTCTTCGGGCCGCATGCACATGCGGTACGGTTTTTCTGCTTCCTTGGCATTGGTAATGACGTGCACGTCGTGGCCGCGCGCGGCAAGCCGGTGGGCCGTCCAGTAGGTCCGCATGCTTACGCCGCCCTGGATCGGCGGGAACTTGCCGATGATGGCGATCCTCACGCCCGAACCTCGATGAGCCCGCTTGCAACCAAATCGCGAACCAACGCATTTGCGTCGCCGCTCGGCGCAAATTCGTCGAGCGCCGTCCAGTCGGAAAGCGCGGCCAGAAACTCGAAGAGCTGCAGCGGCACTTCGGCCGCCATCGGATCGTTGGAATGGTGGTCGCGCGCGATCACGAGCGGAGTATCGCGCCGCACCGGCGTGACGGAGCGGCCGGCAAGGATTGGCCATATGTCGAAAGCGCAGCGGACAAGCACGATGCCCGGACTGCGCCGGACCATGCGAACCATTGTGGCTGCCCGGTCGGCATTCTCATGGGGGGCCGCCTCGCGCAGCTCGGCGAATGCGAGTTCCGCGCGCGCGAGCTCGGTCAGCCATGCCGGCTCGAGCCCCAGGCGCCCCGCGAGAAATTCCTGGAATTGCCGAGCATTCGAGATCCGGCCGATGGAGGCTGGAGGACAGGCGGCGGCGAAGTCGCGAAGGACGGCGCGCCTGCGCTTCCCGAGGCGCGCGAAGGTCCGCGGCAGGACCGTCGCGATCTTGCCGATGCGCTTCTCGTGCGACATGCGGGCCTCGATATGAAGGAGGCCCGCGTCGATCCCTTCGGGCGCAGTCGCGGACTCGCCGAAAATCGCCGGCGGCGAGGTCAGGTGCGCGATGAGCCTAATCTGCCGATCGAGGAGCCGGTTCGGCATGGGCCTTCCGTTTGCGTTCGATCCGCGACCGGATGCGTAGCACATCCTCCAGGATTTCCTCGACTGCCGCCAGGCGGTAGTCGCGCTCGAGCACGATCGTCCTCGGAGCTTGGCGCTCGAGCGAATATTCCAGGAGGTCGAGGGAAGCCGCCGGCGCCGGATGGGAATGTGAATCGGCATAGAACCGCCGCTTCCCCGGTTTGTAGCCGAGACTGACGCCACCCGCGACATGGACCTCCTTCACGATGCCTATGGGCAGGGCGTCGAGAAAGCCGTAAGCGTCGAGCCCGTGATTTCGGGCGTTGAGGTGAAGGTTTTCGACGTCGAGCAGAATGCCCGCGCCCGTTTCACGATGGATCAAGGTCATAAACGCCGCATCCGAAAGCTCGGAATCGGGCCAGCCGAAGACTGAAGCGATGTTCTCGAGCAGAAACGGAACCGAGAGTCGCGACTGGATCGTCCGGACGTGGTCGATGACCATCTCCGCCACCGCCTCGGTTCGCGGCAACGGCAGAAGATTGCCCAGTTCGCGACCGGGCACGCGGGTAAAGGCGAGGTGCTCGCTATACGCGGGCGCCCCGAGCCGTTCGAGCACCGTGCCGACACGGTCGAGGTAGGCGAGATCGACCGGCGCGTCGGTGCCGATCGAGAGGCCGACACCATGCGCAGTCATGGGGATACGGCCGGCGAGATCGAAGATCGCCCTGCGCGCGGCGTGGCCGCCGGAAAGACAATGGTCGACCGTGATCTCCAGCACATCGAAGCGTGCAAGTCGCGCTTCGATCCAGTCATGGAGCGCCCGGCGATAGGCAATGCCCACTGCTGGCGCAGATCGGTCCCCGTCGCGGTTGCAGTCGGACAGGGCTACTTCTTTCGTTTCGGTCTGGCACCACGCCTACCCGGCGGTGGCGGCGCCTTGCCGCGTTTGCGTTTGTGCGTGCTACACGCGCAGCCACAGCTGCATGCATGCGAGTCAAGTTTAGACCAGTACGGACATTCTTTATTCGGATACATACGCCATCCGATCACGAACAGCGGCTTGCCCCCGCGGCTTCCCTTTGCCAGCGAGGTGATTGCCTTGAATGCTTCGGCGAGTTCGCCGTTGGTGACAAAAGCTCCGTTGGGACTCTCCGACCAGGCATCCGTATCCACGCCCGGGAGCCCGGGATGGCCTTTGCCTTCGTAGGTTGCGACCGCGCTTTCCCTCAGTTCGTCCGCGGTGCGTGTCGGACCAATTTTCGGCATTCTCATCCTCCTCCAATGTTCAGCGCGGCAGTTTCTTCCGCTTTGCAACCGGCTTCTTCGAAGCCGTGCCGCCAAGCGCCGCAATAAGCGCTTTCCATTCCTTCTCAAGATTGGCCAATGACTCGCCATAAAGCGGCTTCCAGCGCGCCATCAGGCCGGCGTCGCGACGTAGCGGCTTCAATGGCGTGGCAAAAAAAAGCGCTTGAAAACACGCCGGCGCATTCTTCCCGCGCTCGATGAGGAACTTCACGAACGAGCCAGCGACCCTGTATGCCGC
Source organism: Allostellaceae bacterium (assembly GCA_035604335.1). Classification (GTDB taxonomy): domain Bacteria; phylum Pseudomonadota; class Alphaproteobacteria; order ATCC43930; family CGMCC-115725; genus DASZHJ01. Next base: position 14,195 of record DATNIT010000001.1, read on the forward strand.
CTCGGCCGGGTCCATGTCTTGGTTAGGGTCCGCCAAAAGCTCGAGCGGCGCCGGCGTCTGAACCTTGTCGAGCGCGGCAATGCTGATCTTGGCGAGTCCGACATTGGGGTTGGGATTATTTTGGTTCGGATCGAGCTGGCACGCGAATTCGCGCGCGCAATCGTGCAATTCCGTCCCGAAATCGGGGAAGGCGCCGTTAGCCCCGATCTTATTCTGGATATAGACACCGAAACCCTCGGCCAGCAGCCGGTTGCCGTTGGGAAAATAGACATGCGATAGCTCGTGGGTGATGGCTGCTTGATTAGCGGCGACGCGCGAGTTGGGAAATTCCATCGCGCCGCGCCGTCCGACCGATGCCGGAACGAGCGAGCGCTCGATGGCGAAGTCGGGCGACACCGCGACCTCGATATCCACGTCATCCAACTCGAAGACCTGCTGCGGTGCGTAGGTGCCGAGCGCCGGGCGCGCCCCGATCTTGCTCGTGAGCCAGCGGTTCGCGAAGAACCATTTCTCGATCTTTACGAGCTCGCTATCGAACAGCGTCATGAACTGCTGCCGCGTCGCAGGCGCAACCGAGCTCTCATAAGGAACGCCGTCGACCAGCCCATAGAAATTGAACGAAACGAGCCGGTTGCCGCACGTCCTGATGATCGTGTTCGCGTCGGGTGCGGGCGACGCTTTGGGCCAAAAGCCGCTCATCGCCGGGTCCCGGAATGGCAGTAGGCGCTCTGCATGTCCCCCTCCGCGAGCAGCTGCCCGATAATAAATCCCAATTCGTTGAAGGAGGCAATATCCTCGCGTCCGGCTTGCGCCGTTGTTCGCGTCACATCAAAATGACGCAACCGTAATTATGTTCGACCCCATGGACCTTCGCCGTATCGTCGGCTCGGTGCTCGCCATCCTGATCGCAGCCATCGTCTCGCACGGTTTCGCACGTGCCGAGCCGAAGCGCATCGAAACCGCACATTTCGTCATAGAGTATGAAGGCATCCCCGATTATGTCGTGCCCTTCGTCGTCAGGGACGCGGACCGGGCCTTCGAGGAAGTGACCGGTTTCCTCGGAAAACGCTTTTCCCGAAAAATCCGCATCGAGATCAGCGACCAATATGCCCAACCGGTCTCCTCCGCGAAGGATGCAACGAGTCGAATTCCCGCGAACCGGCTGATGCCGGCAGGCGCGCAGGTGGGGCAGGAGCAAATTCGCGGGCGCGGCGTCACCTTTTGGGCTGCGGTCGCGCAAGTCGTCGCTCCGAGCGGGCAACGGCCTGAAGAGAGGGCCCGGTTTCTGACGGATGGGCTCGGCGTCTACCTGCAATGGAAGTTTGGCGGCAAGGCGCCGACACCGTGGCCCGCCGATGTCTATCCCAACATGGGCGAGGACATCCATCCGGCAACGGCAAAACTCGCTGCGCAGATTGGGTTCCTTTCGCTCGACGATGCGGTGCGCGAGCTCAATGACCGCCGCCTGACGCGCGCGCGGCAACTGGGCTGGCTCGAAGCCGCCTCGCTCGTCGAATGCCTCATCGAAACAGGCCCCCTCGCCTCGTTCGAGAAATGGTATGACGGCGCACCATTCAAAGCCGCATATGGCATTGATTTGACGGTCGCGGAGGCCAACTGGAAAACGTACATCGTCGGCATCAAGTGAGAGGCTCCTTTGCGCGAGAGGATTCACTATGGAGATGCGCAGGCTCGGTCGGCGGTAGCCGCTCGCGGCGTTCAGAGCCGCTCCGAGCTCCGACATTGTCTAGCCGCTGAAGCAAAGGCGATCATTGCGCGCGTGCAACGACGAGGTTGACCCGAAATCTAGGTTTATCTCGGCAAACGTTTGTACTATCCCGGTGTCGGACCTTGAACGTGGTGCGGAGAGGAGCAGGATCGTCTTCGTGGCAGCCGGCCGAGCGGCTCCCATCCCACCAACGAGGCGCCTGCATACCAGCAAGATAATGAAACGTATCAGCGGGGAGGTATTGCCATGAAACCCCTTTTCTTCACCGTCGCCGCAATTGCCGTGTCGTGGCTCGTGGTCGCGCCGGGGCTCGCTTCGGCTGCCGGCGCCTATGACCCGGGCGCAAGCGACAGCGAAATCAAGATCGGCAATACTTGGTCCTATTCCGGTCCCGCGTCCGGCAACAGCACGATCGCGCGCGAGATGGCGGGATATTTCAAAAGCGTCAACGACATGGGCGGCGTCAACGGGCGGAAGATCGTGTTTGACAGTCTCGATGACGGCTACAGTCCACCCAAGACCGTCGAGGACACCCGCCGCTTGGTCGAGGAGGACCGCGTCCTGCTGATGTTCGGCCAGCTGGGGACGCCCACGAACATGGCGGTGCGCACCTATCTCAACGGCCGAAAGGTGCCGCAGCTCTTCGTCACCACCGGATCGAACAGCCTCATCGACCCCAAGCGCTACCCTTGGACGATGGGGCTCCAGGCCAGCTACGCGCTCGAGAGCATCGTCTTTGCCAAATACATCCTGGCCGAGCGTCCCAATGCCAAGATCGGCATCCTCTACCAGGACGATGATTTCGGCGGCGACCATCTCGATCCGTTCATTGCCGCGCTGGGTCCGAAGGCGTCCTCGATGATCGTGGCGAAGGCGAGCTATGCGGTCACCGACCCGACTCTCACCTCACAGATCATCAGCTTGGAGAGTGCCGGGGCCGACACCCTCTACCTCATCACCCAAGGCCGGGCCGCGCCGCAAGCCGTGACCACGGCGCGCCAGCAGGGGGGACGGGACGCTCTCATCTTCGTTCCCTTCGTCGCGACGGCCAAAAGCATTATCGGACCTGCCGGCGACGACAACCTCAAAGGCGTGATCGCGACTGATAGCGAGATGGACCCGACCGATCCGGCCTGGGCCAACGATCCCGGGGTCCGCGACTATCTCGCCTGGGTGAAGAAATACGTGCCGGCGCAGGACCAGGAATCTGATTCGTCGAACCCGGGCGGGTATGTCCCGGCCGAGGCTCTCGTTGAGGTGCTGAAGCGCTGCGGCGACGTCTTAACTCGTGACAACGTGATGAAGGTGGCGACGAGCCTTCACGACATGACCTTGCCGCTTCTGCTGCCGGGCGTCATGCTCAACACGTCGTCCGATAATTACTTCCCGATGCACTCGGTCCAGTTGAAGCAGTATGACGGCAAGCGTTGGGTGCTGATCGGGAAGCCCATTTCAGGCTGACGCGCCGAAGAAGGCGAGTCCGCATTTGGCAGATCGTGTTGCAAAAATCGGCGGCGTTCGTGGGCTTGCCGCGCGGAGCTCTCCGCGAGCGTTGATGTCGCCTTAGAGCATGATTTTATCGTCTCGAATCGATTTGGGCTTCCCGAATCGGTGGGATTTCTGATTCAGGATGCTGGCTGTGGATGGAAGCCAGCATGGATGCCCAGAGCCTATTCGCCCGAGGCGGTCTTCGATTCCGCCGAACGACACAAACGGGTCCTCGGGGACGGAGGTCTCCGCGCGGGGAACATCATGCCGACCGCGTTCGCCGCGGTGTCCTTGCCGATGCTGTTGGTCACGACCTCCTCCTGCCGGCGGGGCGCGGCCTCTCGAGCGGCATTTTGCGCTTTTCCGATTTCGCCAACAAGGCCGGTGCCGAGCGAAGTCCGCCGGTCGTCCTCTTGCCTTTTCAAGAAAACCCATTCTAATCGAGCGAGCCGAAAATGAGATCGGCAACGGTCGATGAGCTGGCAGTCAGTGGATGCGAAAGTAAGCGCTTACGACACGCCGGTGCTGATCGTCGGCGGCGGGCCGGTCGGCCTTTCGCTGGCTATCGAGCTCGGATGGCACGGGATCGAATGCGTCCTCATCGAGCAGTCCGATGGGTCGGTGACGAATGCCAAGTTCGTCGACATCAACATGCGAACGATGGAGTTCTGCCGCCGCTGGGGCATCGCGGACGAGGTCAGGGAAAAAGGCTTCGACAAGAACTACCCGCAGGACCTGATCTACGTCACGAGCCTCACCGGGCATCTCCTGGGCCGCTTGCGCCTGCCTTCCTTTGCCGATCTTCGTACCCCCCCGACCGCGGCGGAGCGGATCGCGCGCTGTCCGCAGACGATCTTCGATCCCATCTTGCGGCGGGTGGCGCGATCCCTCCCCGGCGTGACGCTGCGCTATCGAACACGTTGCGAAAGTGTGACCCAGGACGCGAGCGGCGTGACCGCGCTCGTTACCGACGTGGAGACGGGGCGGGAAGAGCCAATCCGTTCGCCCTATCTTGCGTGCTGCCAAGGTGCCGCGTCCTCGCTGCGAGAAGAGCTCGGTGTCCGGTTTGAAGGTTCGGGTACCCTGTCCAACTCCACGAATGTCACCTTTCGCTCGGACGAACTGCTCAAGATCCACGACAAGGGGCCCGGTTTTTATACGGCTTTCGGACCCGAAGGCCGCTGGGCATCGATGCTGTCGCTGGACGGCAAATGCACGTGGCGAGTCCACAGCCTCGAACAGACCGATGGCGACGCGGCCATTCGACGGTTCGTGGGCCGCGATTTCGATTATGAAATTCTGTCCGCACTCACGTGGCAGCGGCGCGAGCTGGTCGCCGATCGCTACCAGGTCGGGCGCGTCTTCTTCCTGGGCGACGCAGCGCATCAGCTATCGCCGTCCGGCGGCTTCGGGCTTAACACCGGGATCGGCGACGCGACCAACCTGAGCTGGAAGCTCGCGGCCGACCTTCAGGGGTGGGGCGGACGCGATCTGCTCGGAAGCTACGACATCGAGCGCCGGCCGGTCGGAAAGCGAACCGCCATGACCGCAACCAGCCTGTTCCGGACGCTGTATCACGACCTGGTGCCGGGACCGGCGATTCTCGATGACGGTCCCGAGGGAGATTCCGTGCGCGGCACCGTGCGCGGTCGAATCGCGGCGATGCTCGAGCGCTCCAATTGCGGCTATGACTATGGGGCACGGTACGAGGATGCCGGCCTTCAACTCGGCTATTTCTATGAAGGCTCGCCGGTGATCGTGCCCGACGGTACGCCGCCGCCTCTGGACGACGCGCGGAATTATCTTGCGATCGCGCGGCCGGGGTCGCGTGCGCCGCATTTTTGGCTCGACCAGAACAGGTCGGTGCTCGATCTGTTCGGCCACGGCTTCGTTCTCCTGCGCCTGGGGAGCGCACCGCCGAGTTCCGAACGCTTCGAGACGGCGGCGGCGCGCCTTGCGATGCCGCTGCGGATGCACTCTCCGAGTCATGAGCATCTTCTGGCGCTCTACAACAAAAAGCTGGTGCTGGTTCGTCCCGATGGCCACGTCGCATGGCGCGGAGACGAGCCGCCCGCCGACTGCGAAACCATCCTGAACGTGGCGCGTGGAGCCGGACCGCCGAGCTGAGCGCGGCCGTTGCGCTTTCCGCACAAGGGGATGGTCGCGGGCGAAACCCAAGCGTAGACTTTCCCAGCGCCAGAGCATCCTGCGCCCGGACTGGGGGAAATCGCGATGGTCACATTCACGGTCAATGGCGAGCGCAAGCAAGTCGAGGTCGGCCCCGATACGCCGCTCCTGTGGATCCTGCGCGAGCATCTCGGTCTCACCGGCACGAAATTCGGCTGCGGCATCGCCGCGTGCGGCGCCTGCACCGTGCATCTCGATGGCCAGCCGGTGCGTGCCTGCGCGACGCCCGCGGCGCTGGTCGAGGGCCACGCGGTCACGACCATCGAGGGACTGTCGCCCGATGGCAGCCATCCCTTGCAGAAAGCGTGGGTCGCCGAGCAGGTGCCGCAATGCGGCTATTGCCAGTCCGGCCAGATCATGATGGCCTCGGCGCTGCTCGCGGAGAACAAGAAGCCGTCGCGCGCCGAGATCGTCGAGCACATGAACGGCAACATCTGCCGTTGCGGCACCTACCTCAAGATCGTTGCCGCGATCGACCGCGCGGCGCGGGAGGGCTGAGCCATGACGATCGTCGCCCCGATGTCAAAGACCGTGTCGCGCCGCCGCTTCCTCGCCGGAACCGCGGGCTTGAGCCTGGCCTTCGTGCTCGCGCCGATCCCGCGGCTCGTCTCGGAGGCGGAAGCGCAAACCGCCGGCTTCACGCCCGATGCCTGGATCTCGATTGCCGCGGACAACACCATCACCATCATGTCGCCGGCGGCCGAGATGGGAAACGGCAGCTTCACGGCGCTGCCGGTCATCGTCGCCGAGGAACTCGACGCCGACTGGTCGCGCGTCAAGATCGTGCAGTCTCCGATGGATGCGAAGAAGTTCGGCAATCCCTATTACCACGGCGCGCTCGCCTACAGTTCGAGCGCGACGGTTCGCGGATATTACAAGCCGCTGCGCATCGTCGGCGCCCAGGCGCGGCGCGTGCTGCTTCAGGCCGCGGCCGAGAAGTGGGCCGTCCCTGCCTCGGCGCTCGAGACCGAGCCGAGCGTGGTCGTGCACAAGTCGACCGGCCGGCGCATGACCTATGGCGAAATCGCTTCCTTCGCCAAGCCGCCGGCGACCCTGCCAGAGATCAAGGACGACGAGCTGAAGCCGATGAAGAGCTTCCGTCTCATCGGCGCGGCGCTGCCGCGGGTCGAGGTGCCGCTCAAGGTGACGGGTGCGGCGATCTATGCGATGGATGTGCGGGTTCCCGGGATGCTCTACGCCGCGGTCTTGCAGTCGCCTTACGAAGGCGGTGCGCCAGCCGCCATCGACGACGCCACGGCGCGAGCCGTGCCGGGCGTCAGCGACGTGGTGAAGCTGCCCGCCGGGGTCGGCGTTCTCGGGACGAGCGTTGAAGCGACGCAAGCGGCCAAGAACCTGCTCGCGGTGACCTGGACCGACGCGCCGGGCGCCACCTTCGACAGCGAGCGCGGCCTCGGCGAGTTCGGCGCCGTCGCCCGCGACAAGAGCCAGCGCGGCGCCGATTACTTCAACGCCGGCGATGTCGATGCCGCGTTGAAAGGGGCTCACGCCACCATGCGCTCCGAGTACCGTACGCGCTATGTCTATCACGCGCAGATGGAGCCGCTGACCGCGACCGCATCGGTCGCGCCCGACGGCAAATCAGCCGAGGTCTGGATCGGTACGCAAAGTCCCTCCGGAGTCATGAGCGCGGTGGCTCGGCTCCTCGGCACCACGGAGGACCGCGTAACCCTTCACCAGCACTGGCTGGGCGGCGCCTATGGCCGCCGCGGGGACCCCGACGTGGGGCTTGACGCCGTGCGGCTCGCGCAAGCGGCCGGCAAGCCGGTGAAAGTCATATGGAGCCGCGAGGACGACATGAAGGCCGGCAAGTTCCGGCCGATGACGGCGCATCACATCGAGGCGGGATTGGACGAATCCGGATCGATCGTCGCCTGGCATCACCGCGTGATCGGCGAGTCGGTCGTGGCCTATATGGGAGGCGCGGCCGCGCTCGAGCGGATCGGCGGCAAGGACCATATCCTGATGAAAGGCTCGGTGCTCGATCATTACGGCATCCCCAACCGGCGGGCCGAATTTGTGCGGCAGATCCGCGGCACGCGCCTGTCGCCCTGGCGCGGCGTCGGCGTCGGCCACAACCTCCTCGCCATCGAGGGCATGATCGACGAGATCGCGCACGCCCAGGGCAAGGATCCGCTCGCGTTCCGCCTCGCCATGACGCGCAAGGCAAGCGCGCGCGCCACCCGTTTGCTCGAACGGGTGGCGGAGATGGCGGACTGGGGCCGCAAGCGCAACGGCACGGCGCTCGGCCTCGCGGTGGAGGAGAAGGACGAGACGCTCGTCGCCGGCATCGCCGAGATCGCCCTCGACCGCACGAGCGGCAAGATCAAGGTGGTGAATTTCTGGGCCACGATCGATTGCGGCGTCGCGGTCCAGCCGCAACACGTCGCGGCGCAGATCGAGGGCGGCATCATCTATGGCCTGGGTCACGTGCTGCGCGAGGAAATCACCATCAAGGATGGCCGCGTTCTGCAGTCGAACTTCACCGACTACCAGGTCATGCGCATGGAGGACGCACCGAACGTGAAGGTCGAGGTGATATCGACCGACAATCCGCCGACGGGCGCGGGCGAGGATGGCGTGCCCTTGACTGCGGCTTCGGTCGGCAACGCTTTTTTCACGCTCACCGGCGCGCGGCTGCGCGAGGTGCCGATGTCGCCTGCCCGCGTCAAGGCGGCGCTCGAGGGCAAGTCGTAGGCCGGGGAGGGGACGTCACGGCATCTTGCATTGGCCGACATAGGCGCCGGCGTGATCCTCGTCGATCCGCTCGCGATAGGAATTGACGAGCGCGCCCGAGGCGTCGCGCTCGACCTCGGCGGCGAAATCGAACTTGCCGAGCGGCGTATAGGTCTCGGTCGCGATGGCGTTCGTGAAATACCGCTTGAAGCCGTTCAGCACGTCGCGCCCCGCGGCGTAATTGGGCGCGATGATCGAGACGCTCTTCACGCCATTGCGCTGCAGGTAGATCGACATGCCGTCCGCGCTGGTGTCCGCCTGATAGGAGGCGGCGACCGCGATGTTGGACAGCACCATGCCGGTGATGAGCGGGACCTTGTCCTCGTCCAGCATCTTGCGCAGCTTCGGGACGCCGACATCGGGCTTCAGTTCGTCATCGCCGACCACCAAGTCGACCGGCCTGCCGCCCGGCTTTCCGCCCATCTCGCCGAGGCCAAGCCTGAAGCCGTCGAGCATGTCGGTGCCGGCGGTCGAGGTCGGCGACGAAAGGCTCGCGACGAAGCCGATCTTGAGCGAATCGTCGGCGCGCGCGATGCCGGCGGCAACCACCGCCAACGCCGTGCACTGTCTCATGTGTGGATGGCCCCCGGCATGCAAGGACTTTCGGAGCGTGATGGCAAGGACGTGGTCGCTTGCGGTCATGTGTCCGGCCTGTGTTGACGCGGCGCCATGGCCGCTGGCCTTGATGGAATCCGCGGAGCG
>DATNIT010000002.1:0-16153 GCA_035604335.1 Allostellaceae bacterium
CTCCCCGCCGCCATCGGCGCCAACGCCATGGGCAACGGGGCTCATCTGCCCGGCCGCCAGCGGCGCGGAGGCCGCCTGGGCCGGCGAGGACGTCGACATCCTGGCGGCGCCGCATCTGCTCTCGCTCGTCAATCACTTCAAGGGCCTGCAGATTCTGGCGCGGCCCAAGCCCACCGTCGACCGCGACGCCGCCGCGCTCCCCGACCTGGGCGATGTCAAGGGCCAGGAGAGCGCCAAGCGCGTGCTCGAGGTCGCGGCCGCCGGCGGGCACAATCTTTTGATGATCGGGCCGCCCGGCGCCGGCAAGTCGATGCTGGCGGCGCGGCTTGGCGGGCTCTTGCCGCCGCTCGACCCCGCCGAGGCGCTCGAGGTCTCGATGATCCATTCGGTGGCGGGGCTATTGCGCGAAGGCAAGCTCCTGCGCCAGCGGCCGTTCCGCGATCCCCACCACTCCGCCTCGCTGCCGGCGCTGGTAGGCGGCGGGCTACGCGGCCGGCCCGGCGAGATCTCGTTGGCGCACCTCGGCGTGCTGTTCCTCGACGAGCTGCCGGAGTTCCAGCGCGCGACCTTGGAAGCGCTGCGGCAACCGCTCGAGACGGGCCGCGCCACCGTGGCACGCGTCAATGCGCACGTGACCTATCCCGCGCGGGTGCAGCTGGTCGCGGCGATGAACCCCTGCAAATGCGGCTATCTCGGCGATCCCGCGCTCGGCTGCGGGCGCGCGCCCAAATGCGCGCAGGAATATCAATCGAAGATATCCGGACCGCTGTTCGACCGGATCGATCTCCACATCGACGTGCCCGCCGTCAAACCCGCCGACCTCTCGCTGCCGCCGCCCGCTGAAGGGAGCGCCGAGGTCGCGGCACGCATCGCGGCAGCGCGCATGGTGCAGGCGAAGCGCTACGCGGTGCTGCCCGAGGATCGGCGCATCCGCACCAACGCCGAGGCCGACGGCACGCTCCTCGACGAGATCGCCACCCCCGACGCCGAGGGCAAAAAGCTCCTGCTCGATGCCGCCGACCGGCTGCGCCTCTCCGCCCGCGGCTACCACCGCGTCATGCGCGTCGCCCGCACCCTCGCCGACCTCGACGGAGCGCCAGCCGTGCGCCGCATCCATGTGGCGGAGGCGCTGAGCTATCGGAGGATCGCGCTCAGCGGATGAGACCGCTGAAGTTGGCCCCTGCTTGCATGGACATAGTGCGTCCTTCGACTCGCGCACTATCGTGCGCGGCTCAGGATGAAGGATTTTCTTTCCACCCCTCACCCACGCCCTTCATCCTGAGCCGCGCCTGAAGGGCGCGAGTCGAAGGACGCACCTACTTCAGAGACTCCTCGCGCCCACAACCTCGAAATGCACCGCCTTCGGCGTGCGGTCGGGGCCGTTGATCGGCGTCACGTCCATCGGGCAGGCCGAGAACACCACGATCGCGTCCATGAGCGCGCGCAGCAGGACGTGGTCGCCGGGACGGCTCAGCGGCGGCTCCATGCCGATCTTTTCGCTGTCGGTCACGGGGATGTTCATCCAGAGATTGAGCGGGTTCGGCACGATGAGCGCGTCGTGGCCGAGCTCGAACATGGCTTCGATGAAATTGTCGCGGCAGTTCCGGTGCCCTGGCGGGCTGCCGTAGTGCTTGTAGAGCCACTTGTCGCAGCAGGCGAACAGCATGTCGTGCTTGCCGGGCGAGGTGTCCTCTTCCAGGAGCAGCATCGGCTGCCGCCGGTTCGAGTAGAGCGTGTCGCCTTGCCTCGGAAACAGGTTGAACAGCATGCGGCGCGTGTGCTCGACCGAGAGGTATTCGCCGAGATCGCCCGCGGCGAGCGCCCAGGTGTCGACCACCTGCGAGCCGAAGCTGTTGACGAGGCGCACCGCCTCGCCCTTCCGAAGCGCCACCGCGCGCCCCGCGCCGCCCGCGATCTCTTGCATGGTCACGCCTCCAGCCGGTCCGCCAGCGCCATCAGCAGCTTGGCACCCTCGCCTTGCCACGCGCTGCCGTGCATGCGAGCGAGCGTGGTGGGGCCCTCCATGGCAAGCCGCGCCAGCATCTTCCGCGCCCCCTTGGTGTGGGAATAGTAGTCGAGCGCCCCGCGGAACTGCTCGCTGGGCTCCAGAATGTCGCCGCTGCCCAGCGGTGGGTGGTCGACGCCGCCCTCGGTGAAGAGATCGCCGCAGAACAGCGTGCGCGTGGTGCGCTCCATCAGGAACCCGCACTCCCACGCGTGCGGCAGGTGCGGAGCGTCGAGCCAGCGCACGGTGTGGCGGCCGAGCGAGACCAGCTCGCCATCCGCCATCGCGCGCGGACGGCGGTCCGCGAAGTCGTTCACGGAGACCATGGCGGCGATCTTGCCGCAGAGCGGCTCGGCCTTGGGCGCCACGGCTAGGAATTCATTGAGCGCGCCGCACTCGTCCGCCTCGAAATGTGAGAACGAGAGCCAGCGCAGCCGCTCGACCGGCATCACCCGCGCGATCGCGTCGCGCACCTCCGGGAAGATCCGCCGGAGCCCCGTGTGGAACAGCAGCGGCTCGTCGTCGACGATCAGGTATTGGTTGAAGCTGAAGCCGCCGGGAGCCGCGCTTGGCGGCACGGATGTCGCGATACGGTAGATCCCGTCAGCGATTTCATCGATGCGCGTGCCGGTATCGGATGATCCTGACATGCCTGCCTCGCGGCTGAGCGTGAAACCCAGACTTTAGCACCACGCTCTCGGCAATGGGCTCGAAAGCAAGTTATGTCACCCGACAGCGGGCGACGCTTAGGCGGGCCGCGTCTGCCGGTACTTGAGATCGCGGTAATCGCCGGAGCGGACCGGCGGATACTTCGCCTCGCCCGGCGGCGCGATGCACTCGATCGAGGCGTCGTAATTCGGATGGTGGAAGAAGGCGATCGAGAGGCGCTGGGCCCGTGCCGCAACCGAATCCGGCGGATTGACCACGCGGTGCGTATTGGAGACCCACCGGTCGTTGGTCCAGCGCATCAGGAGATCGCCGATATTCACCACGAAACTCGAGGGCTCGGTCTCCACATCCAGCCAGTCGCCGGCGCGCGTCAGCACCTGAAGGCCGCCCGGGACGTTCTCGCCGTTCAGGATCGTGAAATTGCCGTAGTCCGTGTGCTCGCCGGCGCGCAGCTGTCCCGGTAACGGCGCCACGGTCTGCGCCGGATAGAAATTGATCCGCATGGCCGTGATGTGCCGGTCGATCTTGTCGTCGAAGAAATGCTCGTCGACCCCGAGCCCGAGCGCCGCCAGCCGCATCAACATCAGCTCGATCCGCTCCATCTCGGCGTAATAGCGCTGCGCGGCCTCCTTGAAGCCGAGCGGCCGCGCGGGCCACAGGTTCGGAATGAAATAGCGCCGGCCTTCGGAGCTGGTGAAGTACGGCTCGTCCGGCCAGGTCTCGCGCCCGAAGTGGTAGTACTCCTTGAGGTCCGGCGGCGTTTGCCGGTCGTTGCCGTAGGAGAGCGCCTCGATGCCGAGCGCGCGATAGCCGCGCGGCGTGGCCGCGACCGGATGGATGGCGCGGCGCTTTTCCTCGAGCGGCAGAGCGAAGAAGGCGTTCGCCTTGTCGCGGAGCGCGTCGAGCACCTCCGTAGGCGCGCCGTGCCCGACGATCGTGAAGAAACCGATCTCACGGCAGATCCGGTCCAGGTGGGCGGCAAGCCGGCGCCGCGCGGTGTCGTTGCCCTCGAGAGCGTCGGAGAGATCGATGACGGGAATGCTCTGCGGCACGGAAATTGGGCTCCTCAGTGGTAATAAGCGCCGCCGTCGACGACGAGCGTCTGTCCCGTGATGAAGGCGGCGTCGGGCCCGGCGAAGAACGCGACGGCGCCGACCAGGTCCGCCGGGGTCATGGCGCGCGCGAGAGCGCGCCCGTGCACCGAGCGCTCCTTGACGCCGGCGACCAGCTCGGGATTCGCGAGCACGCCGTCGCTGAGCGTGAATCCGGGCGCCACGCTGTTGACCAGCACCTGGTGGGGACCGAGCTCCGTCGCGAGCGCGCGCGTCAGCGAGACGACGGCGCCCTTGCTCGCCACGTAATGCGCCATATAGGGATTGCCCTTGAAGGCGACGCCCGAGGAGATGTTGATGATGCGGCCGCCGCCGCGCGCCTTCATCGCGGGCAGCACGGCGCGGGCGCAGAGAAAAATCCCGAACGCGTTCACCTCCATGACCCGGCGCCACTCCGCGGCATCGATCTCCTCGAAAGGCTTGGGCTTCAGGCTCGCATAGATCCCGGCGTTGTTGACGAGAATGTCGATGCCGCCGAACGCCGAGATCGCCGCCTGGGCCATGGCCGCGGTGTCGCTCTCCGAGGCCACGTCGACGGAGACGCCGATCGCGCGGGCGCCGCGCGCGCTCAGCCGCGCGGCCGCGTCGACAGCCTTCGCGATGTCGGCGATGACGAGCGCGGCTCCACGCTCTGCGAGCGCCTCGGCGATCGCATAGCCGATCCCCATCGCCCCGCCCGTAACGATCGCGACTTTACCCTCGAGCTGCATCGCGCCTCCCGCGGACCAGTCTCCACGTTGCGGCGGCGGCTTCAAGAGGGAAGGCGGGCTGGCCCAATCGGTTCGCTGGAACCGTTGTCGGGATCAGGCGCGCGGGTACCCTACCGTCTGGGCGAAGGTCACGAATTGCTGGTCCGGCAATTTCAGGGCCCGGGCCAGCTTCGGATAGTCGACGGCGCCGCGAAACACGGTGGCGAGCCCTTCCGAGGCGCAGAATAGATAGACGTTCTGCCCGATGAAGCCGGCATCGACCGAGGCATAGAGCCGGCGGTCTTCGGGAGAGATATCCGTCATGCGCTCGCCATGCGCGACATAGACGAGGTTGAGCGGCGCGACCGCCACGAAATCCTGCATCCCCGTCTGCGCCCGGAGATCGTCCTTCAGATAGGGCAGCAGCGAATGGGCCTTGGGATCATAGACCCAGACGCCGTCGGCCATCGCGGCGTAGACATCGATCACCATGACGTGCCGCCAGTAGGGCGCCGTTCGATCGCCGCTGGGACGATTGATGCCGAAGGCCGCCCAGAGCAGATCGGACAAGATCTGCACCGGCAGAGGGCGATCCGAGTACTCGCGCGTCGAGTGGCGGAGATTGAGCGCGGCGATCAGCGGCAGGCCGCCCTCCCTTCGGGGCGCCGGAAGAGCGAGGGGCTCGAGCTCTTGGGTGAGCGCAATCGCCGGCGCAGCGGCAACCGCCGCGCTCGCGAGAATTCCGGCACTGGCTGTGCGTCGCGTCATCATCGTCGCTCCTTCGCTCTGGGCAGAGTCGCTCTGCCGGGATCACTGAGACTCTGCGGCCGCTAGAATTGCACGCCTAACAAGCGCCTCGAACAGCGGAAGCTTGTAACCGTTCTTGGCCAAAGGCGTGGCGCTGGAGAGGGCGGCATGCCCGGCTTCCTTCGCCGAGGTCTCGTCGATGCGCGCGCCCTTGAGCAGGCGCTCCGCCGCCTTCGCGCGATAAGGCACGGGAGCGGCGGCGCCGAGCACGATCGCGGCGCGCTGGCAACGGCCGTCCGCATCGAGCTCCAAGGCGACAGCGACGTCGGCGAGCGGCCAGTCGAAGGAGTCTTTCTGACCCAGTCTCAAGTGAGCCATGCGCAGACCCGCCGGCGGCGCCGGAAGCAGGATCGCCGTCAGGATCTCGTGGGGGTTCAGATCGTTTTCCCGCTGGATATCCGTGTCGGTGGACACGAAGAAATCCTCCAGCAAGACCCGGCGCACTACGCCTTCGGCATTCGCGAGCTCGACGGACGCGCCCAGCGCCACCAGCGATGTGGCGGCTGTCGAGGGATGCACGATCGCACAAGGGCGATTGTCGAAGATGGCGTGGTACTGGTTCTCGCCCGTGATCGCGAAACAGTGGCCTCCGCCCTTGCGGAGGCAGCGGTACTCCGCCGCCCGGAAATACCAGCAGCGCGGCCGCTGCAAGAGATTGCCCCCGAGGGTCGCGACGTTGCGGATTTGCGGGCTCGCCGAGCCGCGCACCGCATCGGCGAGAGCGGAATAGCGCTGCCGCAGAACCGGGTGGTCGGCGAGCGTCGCCAAGGTGACCATCGCTCCCACGCGCAACCCGCCGTTCTCCTCGACGACGGCATCGAGGCCCGGGGTATGCCTCAGGCTCACCAGCATCGTCGGCGTCAGCAAGTTCTCCTTGAGGAGGTCGAGAAGCTCCATGCCGCCCGCCACGACGACGGAGGTTGCACCGGCCCGCGCGGCATCGGGCAACGCGGTCATCGCATCGGCGACCGTCGTGGCTGCCGCCGCGGCCTCCGAAACCGTTCTCGCGCTCGCCCAAGCAAAGCGATTCATGCCCATCAGCTCCCCGCGGGTACCTTGCCGAGCGCCGCGAGAATCGCGGCCGGCGTCATCGGAAGCGAGCGCAGACGAACGCCGATCGCGTTGTAGACGGCATTCGCGATCGCCGGAGCGGTGGCGATATTGGCGGGCTCGGCGATGCCATAGGCATCGGTCGCGCTCTGTGCCTGATAGTTCTCCAACACCACGACATCGATAGTCGGCGTCTCGCGCGGACCCGCGAGCTTGTACTGCTCGAGGTTCGGATTGACCATTCGGCCGGTGTGCTGATCGAGGATGCGATCCTCGAACAGAGCATAAGACAGCCCCATCAACACGCCGCCCTGCACCTGGCTCTCGATCAGAAGCGGATTCATCGGCCGGCCGCAATCCTGAACCGCGACCACGCGCTCCACCCTGACGATGCCGGTCTCGGTATCGACCGCCACCTCGGCGAACTGCACCCCACCCAGGTCCTGCTGCGCGAGCGCAGCGTCTCCCATCCGACGGCGGAAGCCACCGTAATCGTCGCTTCGGGACGCGATTTCGGCCAAGCGATCCGTGCGCAGGAGGGCGGTAGCCTCGCCGAAGCTCATGCTGCGGCTCGGTTCGGCCCGAACCAAAATGCGCCCGCCGCGCGCCGCCAAATCCTCCGGGGCGGCATTCAGAGCGAGAGCAGCCTCGCGCAAGAGCGATTGCAGCACGCGCCAAGCCGCGGTGCGGGCTGGCGGCGTGACCGATGCGGTCGTCCGGCTGCCGTAGGAAGGCGGGCCGGCCGGAAACTCGGTATCGCCGATGCGCACGGTGATATCGGCGGGCTGGAGCCCGAGGACTTCGGCGACGACTTGCGCCAGCACCGTGCCGATGCCGGTGCCGATATCCTGCACGCTCGACAGCACCTCGACGGAGCCGTCGCGCATCACGCGCACCTCGCAGGCCGAGTTGATCTGGATATTCGCGCCCCAGAGGGACTGCGCCACGCCGAGACCGCGCTTGAGCGATCCCGAATCGGCGCCCGGTGCGTGTCGCCGCTGCCAGCCGATCCGCTCGGCCCCGATCCGCCGCTCCTCGCGCCGCACCGGGCTCGGATCGATCCGGTCGCGCAGCGTGAGCGGGTCCATGGAAAGCCGCTCGGCCAGCTCGTCGATCGCCTGCTCGAGCCCCCACGCGCCCGGCGTGTTGCCGGGCCCGCGCATCGCGCAACCCGGACCCGCATTGGTGAATACGTCGTGCTGCGCCGATTCGAAATCAGGGCAGGTGTAGAGCGCCTGGGCCATGTTGCCCATCCCGGCTCCGACGGCCACGCCGGCGGTTCCGTAGCTCGTCAGGGAAATCGCGGTCAGCGACCCGTCGCGCCGCGCGCCGATGCGCAAGTGTTGCCAGGTCCCCGGGCGGTTGCCCGAGTCCATCTGCTCTTCTTGCCGGTCGAGGACCAGGCGCACGGGCGCCTGAGCCTGGCGCGACAGGTTGACCGCGATGCGACCGTAGTTGCCGAGCGCAGACTTGGACCCGAAGCCGCCGCCCATCCCGTCGACGATCACGCGCACGCGATTGAGCGGCAGACCGAAGGCCTCCGCCAGCTCATGCCGCACGCCGGCCGTGAACTGTGTCGACATATGCACGGTCAGCCCGTCCGTCCGCCAATCCGCGACGATGGCATGCGGCTCCAGGCAGCAATGGGTCTGCACCTGCGTGCGATAGTCGCCTTCGACGATGACATCCGCCTCGGCGAAGCCTCGAGCCGGGTCGCCGCGGCTGTCCCTCGCGGGTCCGCGCACATTGCCGTTCAGCGGCAGACCGGGCGCCGCCGGAAATCCAGAAGGGTGGCCCTGGGGCGCCGAAGCCTTGTCGAAGACCGGCGGCGCGGCAGGATCGCGCGCTTTCTCCATGTCCACGACGAAGGGCAGCGGCTTGTAGTCGACCCGAATGAGGCGCAATGCCTCCTCGGCGGCCGCCATTGAGACGGCGGCGACCGCGGCCACGGGCGCGCCGACATAGCGCACGGTCACGGCACCCTGATGCTCCGGCCCCGCGATGACCAGGACCGAGCGGACGCCGGGGTACCGCTGGGCCGCGGAGACGTCGATAGCGCGAACCTCCGCGTTAGGTAGGGGCGACCGCAGGATCCGGCCGTGCAGCATACCCGGCAGCGTGACGTCGACCGTGTAGCGGGTCGCGCCGGTGACCTTGGCCCGCCCGTTCTGCCGCGGGGTGGGCTTGCCGATCGACGAGAGCGCGGCGTTGGGCGGAAGCGCCGGCGGCTCGTCCAGCGGCACCTGGCGCTCGACCTCGCCAAGCTCCACGCTCGCGATGCCCCGCGGGAATTTCTCGGCGCGCGTCATCCCTTCGGCTGCCATTGTCAGGCCTTTTCCACCTTGGCGGCCGCCAACGTCGCGGCGACGACGTGCGGGTAGGTGCCGCAGCGGCAGAGATGGCCGCTGATGGCCGCCTCGACGTCCTCGGCGGTCGGATGAGGCGTCCGCTCCACGAGCGCCGCGCAACTCATCACCATTCCCGGGGTGCAGAAGCCGCATTGCAGGGCATCGTGCTCGATGAACGCGGCTTGCACGGGGTGCAGCTCACCGTTCCTCGCGAGCCCCTCGACGGTGGTCACGGCGCCCGCACCGACATCGATGGCCAATGTCATGCATGAGGCGACAGGCACGCCGTCCAGCCACACGGTGCAGGCCGAGCAGGCGCCGCGATCACAGGCGATCTTGGTGCCGGTCAGGCCAAGCGGGCCGCGCAGTGCCTCGGCGAGCGTCATTCGGGGCTCGACGGCAAGCGCGCGGCTCTCGCCATTGACCATGAGCGCGATGGGAACCGGGTCTGGCCCGGCGACCGGCAGGTCGACGGTTTCCGCCGCCGCTTGCCCGATGAGCGCCGACGCGACCTCGATCATGCTCGCCCCCGCGGTTGTCAGAGCGGACCTTTGAAGGAACGAGCGGCGCGATAGCTCGTGCTGCATAGCGCCTCCAGTAGAGATTGGTAGCGATGACCCTGATATTGCTGCCGCCGCTGAGGTTTTAGTATTGCCGGTCGGGGTCGTGATGGCCTTGATTTAGGTCAAGGCCGCTCGATCGAACCGCGCGCATCCTGCCCAAAAGAGCCAGACCGTGCGGCGTTTTAATCAGCTCTCTGGAGATCGCCGGAATCTCTGCCTGGGCCCCGCTCGTCTCACGGCCGGGGCTGGCCAAGACCCTCTGCCGACCGGCATGGTAGAGGCATGACCGCTGCGCCCTCGCTGATCGCCACCGTCGCGATGAGCCTCGCCGCCGCCTATGTGGGCGGGATGCTCGCGCGCCTAGTCCGGCTGCCGCCGTTGGTGGGCTATCTGCTGGCGGGCATCGCGGTCGGGCCCTTCACGCCCGGCCTGGTGGCCGATCAGGCGACCGTCGAGCAGCTCGCCGAGATCGGCGTGGCGCTGCTGCTGTTCGGCGTCGGTTTGCACTTCTCGATCGGCGATCTCGTGGCGGTGTGGCGCATCGCGGTGCCCGGGGCGCTGCTGCAAGTGGCGCTCTCGGCAGCGCTCGGCTTCGGCGTCGGCCGGCTGATCGGATTCGACATCCAGGCATCGGCGGTGCTGGCCGCCTGCCTCGCGGTCGCCAGCACCGTCGTGGCGACGCGCGGCCTGCGCGAGCGCGGCCAGCTGCGCACCAACCCAGGCCGCGTGGCGCTGGGCTGGCTCGTCATGCAGGACCTGATCGTCGTAGTCCTGCTGGTGCTGCTGCCCGGCGGCGCCGATGACGTGGCGGCGCGCTATGGCGCGGCGGCGAGCCTCGTTCTCAAGCTGGTCAAGGTCGCGGGTTTCGCTGCCGGCATGCTGCTGCTCGGCCGCCGCATCATCCCGTGGCTGCTGGAGCGCACCGCCCGCGAGGGCTCGCGCGAGCTCTTCCGTCTCTCGGTGATCGTGGCGGCGCTCGGCATCGCCTATCTCTCCTCGGTGCTCACCGGCGTCTCGCTGGCGCTCGGCGCCTTCTTCGCGGGCGTGGTGATCGCCGATTCCGATGTGAGCCACCAGGCCGCCGGCGAGTCGGTGCCGGTGCAACAGGTCTTCACCGTACTGTTCTTCGTCTCGGTCGGTATGCTGTTCAATCCCGCGGCCTTCGTGCGGGTGCCTCTCCACATCGCCGCCGTGGCACTGGCCGTGGTGGTGGGCAACGCTCTCGTCACCGTGCTTGTGCTGCTGGCGTTGCGGGCGGCGCCGCGGAGCGCCACCGAGGTCGGCGCGGCGCTCGCCCAGATCGGCGAGTTCTCCTTTATCCTGAGCGGCACCGCTGTTGCTCGCGGCCTATTGCCCGAGGAGGGCCGCGACCTCGTACTGGCGGCGGCGATGATCTCGATCGTTCTGCAGCCGGCCGTGCTCCGGGCCGCCGCCGCCCTCGGTGCGCCCCTCGAGCGCCTCGGATTCCTGCGCGCCTGGCACGCGAGCCGAGGCGCGGCAACGGCGCAGAAGGCGGCGAGCTTCGACGGCCACGCGATCATCGTCGGACACGGCCGGGTCGGCAGCGTCATCGCAGCCTCGCTGCAGCGCCAGGGTATTCCATACGTGGTGATCGAGCAGAACCTCCGGTTCGCCGAGCGGCTGCGCCGCGACCACATTCCCGTCGTCTATGGCGACGCCGCATGGCCCGAGGTGCTGGACGCCGCGCGGCCCGCCAAGGCGCGGCTCCTGGTGATCGCGGTGCCGGAGAAGGCCGCGGTCCGCCGCATCCTCGCGGAGGCGCGCCGGGTCAATCCGGAGATCGAGCTGGTCGTGCGCACCCACAGCACCGAAGAGGCCAATTGGCTCCGGCGCCATGGCGTGGGCCTCGTGGTGATGGGCGAGCACCACATCGCCAGCGAAATGGCCGTGCAAGCGCTGAAGCAGTTCGCGTCCTAGCGTAGGTCCCTGCGGCGCGGCAACTCTAAACGGGGCCGAGTTCGCCAACGCAATGGGCGGCGAGTACCCGCTCCGGCGGGAGTGCCACGGTGACCGTTGTCCCGACCCCGCGCGTGCTGCGCACGTCGAGGCGGCCGCCATGCAGCTCGGCCAGCGAGCGCGCGAGCGGCAAGCCGAGGCCCGTCCCCTGTTGCTCGCGCGTCAGCGCATTCTCGACCTGGCCGAATGGCGTCAATGCGATCTCGATCTCGTCGGCGCTCATGCCGATTCCCGTGTCTGCGACGACGAGCTCGACCGCGCTGGATTGGGTACGGTGCCCGCCGATGGACACCCGGCCGCCACGAATCGTGAACTTGATCGAGTTGGTCAGCAGGTTGATCAGAATCTGCTTCAGGATGCGTTCGTCCGCGCGCACCCGCGGCAGATCCGCCGACAGCTCGACATCGATGGCAACGCCGGCGGAGCCCGCGCGCTCGCGCACCAGCCGAACACTTCCCTCGACCAGCTGCGGCAACGAGACCTCGGTCTCGTGCAGCTCCAGCTTCCCGGCATCCAACTTGGAGAGATCGAGCAGATCATTGATGATTTGCAGCAGGTGCACGCCGCTGTTCCGAATGTCCGTCGCGTATTCGCGGTATCGTGGGGTCCCGACCGGACCGAACACCTCGTCCATGATCACTTCCGAGAAGCCGAGAATGGCATTGAGCGGCGTCCGGATCTCATGGCTCATATTGGCGAGGAACTCGGTCTTCGCGCGATTGGCGAACTCCGCCGATGTCTTGCTCTGTCGCAGTTCCTCCACTTCGCGCCGCCGATCGGTGATGTCTTGACCGACGGTCAAGAGCATCTCCCGGTCAGCGAACCGAACGACCTCCGCCGAGATCAAAATCTCCCTGACCTCGCCGGTTCGGGTGCGGACCGCGGCGACAATGTCTTGCTGGGGACAAGCCGCACCCAGGCTATCGAGGAGTCGGCGCGGAAGGTCGGGATCGACGTATAGGCCGATCTCAGACCTCGTGCGGCCGACGATCGCGGCGCGCTCATAGCCCAGGGCTCGCAGGAAACCGGCGTTCACGTCGATGAAGCGGCCATCATCGAGGCGGCTTAACGCCAACATCGCAGGCGTCGCCTGAAATACGGCCGCGAACAGCTTCTCTGAGCGGCGCAGCGCCTCCTCGGTTCGTTTGCGATCGGTGATGTCGATCAGCCATGCCAGCGATGCCGGCTGCCCGTTCCACGTGACGCGGGAGGCAAAGCACTCCAGCCAGACCATGGAACCATCGGTGCGCAACGCTCGAAATTCGTAATTCTCCGGAGAGCCGTCGCCGGAAATCCTCGCCTTCATCCGGCTGTACACCATGACGCGGTCGTCGGGATGGGTGTGATCGGTGTTGGCGCCCCTGATTCGCATTTCCTCAAGCGACGCGTAGCCCATGAGCTTCGCCAACGACGCGTTCGAGAAAACGACTTTGCCGCCGACATGAACTACGGCAGCCTGTTGCGCGCCTTCGATGATCTGCCGGATCTGCGCCTCGGCTCGGCGGGCGGCGGCGGCGTCATCGAGCTCAATTTTCAGCGCAAGGCGTTCGGTACGTTCCACGCCGACCGTGGCGTGAACGGCGACCCAGTCGCCGTTTCCGCGCGCCATCCGAACCGAAATCCTCGCCGATCGACCCGCGCTCCCGTGTACCCAAGTCAGCGTGTGCTCGAAGTAGCTTCGATCGTCCGGATGCACGAGGGCCGTGATTTCGCCCGCGGTCGCCGCCGGTTTGCGACAGCGGCCCCGCGGACTGCATCAACCGCAGCGCCCGCGATGCGGGTGCGTCCACTGACACGGCCACGTCGAGTGCCGGCGCCCTCGCCACGACCACGTCGGATAGATCGATCCTCGATGTGCTCATCTCTCCTCGAGACAACAGCTTTACCCTCGCCGCGCAGGCCCTCCGGCGCTGTTAGCACGTCATCTTAGGGCTCGGCCAGTTACCTGCTCATTAACTGATTAAATACCTAGAAACACGTAGGCCGGGAGCCCGAGATACCTGCGGATGAGCCGGCTCGGGCCCCTCGATACTCTCAGCGACCGCGCAGCTTCGGATCGAGCGCGTCGCGGAGCGCGTCGCCGAAGAGACTGATGCCGAACACCGTGAGCGCAATGGCGAGGCCCGGGAAGATCGCGATCCACGGCGCCGACAGAGCGTATTCCTCGGCGCCGCCTTGGAGCATCAGCCCCCACGCCGGCGTCGGCTCCTGCACGCCGAGACCGAGGTAGGAGAGCGACGCCTCCGCCAGGATCGCCTGGCCCACGAAGGCGGTGATCACGATCAGGAACGGCGCCATGACGTTGGGGATCATGTGCCGCAGGATGATCCGCGAGTGGCCGAAGCCGCAGGCGCGCGCGGCGTCGATATAGGGCACCTCGCGAATCGCGAGCGCGCTCGAGCGCACGACGCGCGCGCAACGCGGCACCAGCGGGACGGTGATCGCGACGATCACGTTGTGCACGCCGGTGCCGAAGATCGACACGACCGCGAGCGCGAGGATGATCAACGGGAACGCCATCAGCACGTCGAGGAAGCGCTGCAGGACGAGATCGATCCGGCCGCCGAAATAGGCGCTGCCCACGCCGATCACCAGGCCGAGCGCGCCGCCGACGAAGGCGCAGGTGAAACCCACGACCATCGCGGTCTGCGCACCGAACAGGATGCGCGAGAGCACGTCGCGGCCGAACTGGTCGGTGCCGAGGAGATGCGTCCAGCTCGGCGCCTCCGTCATGGCGCCGAAATCGTTCGCGGTGGGGTCGAAGGGAGCGAGCCAGTCCGCAGAAACCGCGGCGAGAGCCATCAGCAACACCAGGAGCATGCCGAAGGCGCCGAGCGGCTCGTGCAGGCAGAACGAGATCACGATCCGCAGCGGCGAGCGCTTGAGCTCGAGCTCGTCGGCGGCGGCGGCAGATCCGGTCTCTATGGGCGTGACGCTCGACATCCGATCACCCGAAGCGAATGCGCGGGTCGAGCCACCCATAGAGAACGTCGACCAGCAGATTGGTCATCACGAACACCGTCACCACCAGCATCACCAGCGCCTGGGTCAGCGTGTAATCCTGGTTCTGCACCGAGAGCACAAAGAGGCGGCCGATGCCGTTGAGGTTGAAGACCTGCTCGGTCACCACGAGGCCGCCGATCAGGAACGCGAACTCGATGCCGATCAGCGTGACCACCGGCAGCAGCGCATTCTTGAGCGCATGCCGGTTGATGACGATCCGATCGAGGAGGCCCTTGGCGCGGGCCGTGCGGATATAATCTTCGCGCAGAACCTCCAGCATCGCCGAGCGCGTCATACGCATGGTGACGGCGGAATAGCGGTAGCCGACCGTCACCGCCGGCCAGAATACCATCGAGAGGTTGCGGATTGGATCTTTCCAGAGCGGAACATAGTCGATCGGCGGCATCCACGGCGCGCCCGTGACGTAGTTCGTGACGTCGAGAATGATCAGCAGCACGACGATGCCGAGCCAGAAGGACGGTGTTGCGATGCCCGCAATCGCCACCGTGCGCACGACCACGTCGATCCAGCTGTTCTGCTTCAGCGCGGAAATGGTACCGAGGGGAATGGCGAAGGCGATCGCGACCACGGTCGCGAGCAACGCGACCTCGATCGAGATCGGCAGCCGTGCCGCGATCTCGTAGGCGACGGGTTTGCCGGTCCACATGGAGATGCCGAAATCCAGCCGGAAGAAGCCCAGCATGAAATCCAGGAACTGCAGGATCATCGGTCGGTCGAGCCCAAGCTCGGCATGACAGACGTCGACGGAGTGCGGATCGAAAGTGCCGCCGCCGGAGGCAAGGCGCACCACGCAGATGTCGCCGGGAATGAGGCGCATCAGCACGAAGACCAGCGCCGCCGCCCCCGCGAGCGTCGGGATCGCCAGCAGCAGCCGGTGCACTATGTATCGGTACACAGTGCGATCCGGTGGAAATCCCCCTCCCCCTCAAGGGGCGAGGGGGAGACGAGGGCCGTCGACGTCACTCGCGTTACCATGCAGCCAGGCACTACTTAGCCAGCCATACGTTCGCAAGATCCTGGTTGATGTAGTGGCTGGGGCTGATCTTCCAGCCTTTCACGTAGGACCGGTAGGGCACGACCCGATACCACCACGGCGTCATGATCAGATGCGTCTCGGTGTCGAGCACGTAGGTCTCGAAGGCGCGCATCTCGGTCCGGACCTTGTCGGCGTCCGTCTCGTGCAGCATCGCCTGATACATGTCGATCTCTTTCTGGTCCTCGTAGTTCCCGTAGTTCTCGGTGTAGACCGTGTGCGGCAGGAACTTGCCGACGTCCAGCAGGGGATTGACGACGCCCTGGCAATTGAAGTCGAGCGTCACGTCGAAATCGTTGTTGCGCAGCGCCTCGAAGAACGGGCCGGTCGGCAGTACTCTCTGCGTGACCTTGAGCCCGACGTTTCTCCACTCGTCGATCAGCCAGATCGCCACGTATTTATACGGCTGGTCGACGTTGCGATTGAGGAGCGTGAAGGAGAGACCCTCGGCTCCGGCTTCCTTGAGCAAGCGCTTGGCCTCGTCGCGTGATTTGTTGATGTCAGGCCAGAACCCCGCGATCTTCTCGAGTTCGGGCTTGGTCGCGGCGAGCGGCGAGCCCGGAAACACGATGCCGCCGACGGTGTGGACGGTGGCGATCTTGGAGAGAGACGGCGCGTCGTGCCAGGAGTCGATGGCAAGCGCGAGCGCGCGGCGCACGCGTGCGTCGTCGAACGGCTTCTTCTTATGGTTGGGCGTCACCAGGTTGCCGCAGTTCCAGTCGCTGGTCTGCACGGAGATCTTGTCGCCGAGCTCCTTCTTGAGCTGATCAAACGACGAAGGCGGCAAGCCCCGGAATTCCATCGCCGCGCGATCCGCGCGGATGGCGTCGACGCGCACCGATTCCTTGGCCGCGAAAATGCCGAGGAAGCCGTCGA
>DATNIT010000003.1:0-65227 GCA_035604335.1 Allostellaceae bacterium
CGGCGCTCGTCTATGTCGCCTTGGTGCGCAACACGCCGCCCCTCGTCTTCATCTTCATTTTTTATTTTTTCGTCAGCGGCCCGATCGTGGTGCTGCTCCGGCTCGACGATTTTGTCGCGAACGCATCTCCCGCCCTATCCATGCTCATCAACGCGCTCTGCGGCGATCCTAAGCTCTTCGTCAATTTCATCACGGGTTTGATCTGCCTCGCGCTGTTCGAGGGTGCCTACGTCACGGAGATCGTCCGCGCCGGCATCGCGTCGATCGAGAAGGGACAGTGGGAAGCCGGGCGGAGCCTCGGCTTGTCGCACGTCCAGCTTCTGCGCCTCGTCGTTATGCCGCAGGCGTTCCGGCGCATCCTGCCGCCGCTCGCCGGTCAATTCATCAGCTTGATCAAGACCTCATCGATCGTGTCGCTGATCTCGATTCAGGAGCTTACGTTCTCGGCCGGCGAGGTCGCCGTGACCACGGGCGGAGTGTTCGAGGTCTGGCTGATCGCCGCCGGGATGTATCTCGCGATCTGCTATCCGTGCTCGCTCATCTTCACCCGTCTCGAGCGCCGGCTCACTCCGATCGGCGATAGGTGAACGCCTTGTTGAGGCGGGAGACGATGTATTCGCCGCAGGTCACGGGCGGATAAAGTGCCGGACCGTCCGGTCGAAGCTCGCGGGGATCGATCACGGTGTCAAAAGCCGGATCGAAAAACACCCCCATGGAGTAACGCGCCCTGCCCGAGGAATTCACCACCCGATGCGGCGTCGAGACGAAGCGATCGTTCGTCCAGCGCGCCATGAGATCTCCGATGTTGACGACAAAAGTGCCGGGGATCGGCAGCGCCGTCACCCATTCGCCCGAGCGCGTGCGCACCTGCAATCCGCCGGTGTCGTCCTGATTGAGCAAGGTCAGGCCGCCGTAGTCGGTATGAGGCGCTACGCCGAACTGGTCGCTTCCGCTCTCCGGCGGCTGCGGCGGATAGTAGATCAGCGAGCAGCGAGCCAAGGGCTTGGCAAAGCGCTCGCGGAAGAAATCGGGATCGAGGCCCAGGCTCACCGCGAAGCCGCGCAGCAGGCTGCGCCCGCAATCCATGACCGCCAGAGAATAGTCCGTAAGCGTCGGAGCCAGCTCGGGCATGGCGGCCGGCCACTGGTTCGGCCCCATGAGCGGCTTTCCGGCGGCGACGTCGGGATCATCAAGACCCAGCTCGGGACCCCAGATGAAGCTCTCCTTGAGGTCGATGCGCGCCTTGTCGTACATGCGCGCTGCGCCGATCGCCAAGAATCCGCGATGCCGCCCGTTGATCCGGACGCTTTGCTTTACCTCGGCCGGCAGCGCGAAGAAGCGGCGTGAGAGCGAATAGACGCGTTCGATAAGCGGTTGGGGCACCGCGTGATTGCGCACGTAGAAAAAGCCGACGCGCCGGGCGGCATCGAGCAGCGCCTGGCCGACTGCAGCAATCGCCGCACGATCGCTGCCACTGAGCGGCGCCATGTCGATAACCGGAATGCGGTCGGCATCGATCAGCGTCGCAGACGCGTAGCTCAAGTTCCACCCTCCTTCGGTGCAGGGCCCGCGACCTCGTATAGTCGGCCAACCAGGGCGCGTCGTCGATGTCTTTGTTCAGCGATCGCGCCACCTCGAACCGGTGGCCAGTATCGAGCCCCATGCTGTATTGAAAGCGGGACGCTCGAGACTCGGATCAGGGCACTCGGCAATCCCCGAAGATGCTCGCCGGGAGTCTCAGGAAGGACAGGGCGCGATGGCCTCGCTCAAAAATACCGTGCGCGGTGTCTGCCTGGTCACGGGTGCCAGCAGCGGCATCGGCGCTGCAATCGCCGAAAAGCTGGTTACGGACGGATGGAAGGTGGTGGTGGCGGCGCGACGGACCGAGAGATTGACCGCGCTCGGCACGCAACTGGGTCCCAGGTGTTACCCGATCGAGCTCGACGTCACGGATCCGAACTCGGTCTCGACGCTGATCGATCGCCTGCCGGAGGACTGGCGGGCAATCGGCGCTCTGATCAATAACGCCGGCCACGATATCGGTGGACGAAACACGTTTGACAGCCGTCCGGTCGAGGACTGGCTGTCGACGATCGAAACCAATGTGGCGGGAATGATTCGCGTAACCCACGCGGTCATTCCCATCATGCTCGAGCGGCGGGACGGCCACGTCGTCAACATCGGCTCGAACGCCAGCACCGGCGCTTACGCGGGGGGTACCGCCTATGTGGCGAGCAAATTTGCCGTCAGCGGCTTCAGCAAGGCGCTTCGTCTCGATTACCTCGGCCGGATCCGCGTCACGCAGATTCTCCCGGGCCTCGTGCGCACGGAGTTCGCCGAGGTGCGAAACGCGGGCGACAAGGAGAAGGCGGCGGCCTTCTATGCCAGTTACGCGGAATGTCTTCGCTCCGAGGATGTCGCCAACTGCGTCGCGTTCGCGCTCGGCCAGCCACCGCACGTCACCATCGCCGAACTTCTCGTCTTGCCGTCGAGGTGATCGCGGGACGTCGGCGGCTCAGTACATGTGCTGGCCGCCGTTGATCGACATGGTCGAGCCCGTGATGAAGGCGCCCTCGTCGGAGACCAGGAACAGCACGCCCCGGGCGATCTCCTCGGCGTGGCCGAGCCGGCCCACGGGGATGCGCGCCACGATCTTCTCGAGCACGTTGGGCGGCACCGCGCGCACCATGTCGGTGTCGATGTAGCCGGGCGCGATCGCGTTCACGGTGATGCCCTTGGGCGCGCCCTCCTGGGCCAGCGCCTTGGTGAAACCGTGGATGCCCGATTTGGCGGCGGCATAATTCACTTGGCCGTATTGCCCGGCCTGGCCGTTGATCGAGCCGATGTTGACGATGCGGCCGAAGCCGCGCTCCCGCATGCTGTCGATCACCAATCGGCACATGTTGAAGCATGACGTGAGGTTGGTCTGGATGACGGCGTTCCACTGCTCGGGCGTCATGCGGTGCAGCACGGCGTCGCGGGTTATGCCGGCATTGTTGACGAGCACCTCGACCGGCCCGAGCTCGCTTACGATGCGCTTCAATCCGGCCTCGCAGGCCTTGTAGTCGGAGACGTCGAACTTGTAGGCGGAGATGCCGGTTTCCTTGGTGAAGGCCGCCGCCGCCTCGTCGTTGCCCGCGTAATTGGCGGCGACCTTGTGGCCCGCCTTCTTGAGCGCCACCGAGATCGCGCCGCCGATGCCACGCGTTCCACCCGTCACCACTGCTACCCGTGCCATGCGCGCCTCCCGGAAAAGCAGGCGCTTCACGCGCCTGTCGTTGCGTCACCGGAAGCTATCTTAGCGCAGAACCAGAAATGCGACAGGCCGCCCGGAGAAACCGGGCGGCCTGTCCTTTGGTCGCGACGTGCGCGGTATTTAGCCGCGCTGGACGCACATGGCGATGCCCATGCCGCCGCCGATGCAGAGGGTGGCGAGGCCCTTCTTGGCATTGCGCTTGCCCATCTCGTGCAGGAGCGTCACCAGCACGCGGGCGCCGGACGCACCGATCGGATGACCCAGAGCGATCGCGCCGCCGTTCACGTTAACCTTGTCGGGATTGAACCCGAGGTCCTTGTTGACGGCGCAAGCCTGGGCCGCGAAGGCCTCGTTCGCCTCGATGAGGTCGAGATCGTCGGCCTTCCAGCCCGCGCGCTTGAGCGCGAACCGGCTCGCCGGGATCGGCCCCGTCCCCATGATGGCGGGATCGACTCCGGCGGTCGCCCAGGAAACGATGCGCGCCAGCGGCTGGAGGCCGCGCTTCTCCGCCTCCTTGGCGGTCATCAGGACCACGGCGGCGGCGCCGTCGTTGATCCCCGAGGCGTTACCGGCGGTCACGGTACCGTTCTTGTCGAACGCGGGGCGCAGCTTCTGCAGTGCCTCCATCGTGGTGCCGTGGCGCGGATATTCGTCGCTCTCCACCATCACGTCGCCTTTGCGGGTGGAGATTTTCACGGGGACGATCTCATCCTTGAAGCGGCCGGCCTTCTGCGCGGCTTCCGCGCGCGTTTGCGAGCGGAACGCCAGCTCGTCTTGCTGCTGGCGCGTGATCTGCCAGCGTTGCGCCACGTTCTCCGCGGTGTTGCCCATGTGGTAGCCGTTGAAGGCGTCCCAGAGGCCGTCGCGGATCATGGTGTCCACCATGTGCGCATCGCCCATCTTGGTGCCGTTGCGCAGGTGGATGCAGTGCGGCGCCTGGCTCATGCTCTCCTGGCCACCGGCGACCACGATCTCGCTCTCGCCGGTGCGGATCGCCTGATAGCCCAGCGCCACCGTGCGCAACCCAGAGCCGCAGAGCTGGTTCACGCCGTAGGCGGTCACCTCAAAGGGGATGCCGGCGCCGACGGCGGCCTGACGCGCGGGATTCTGCCCCTCGCCGGCCGCGAGGATCTGGCCGAGGATCACCTCCGAGACGTCCTTGGCCTCGACCTTGGCCCGCCGCAGCGCCTCGACAATGACGGTCTGCCCAAGGTAGTGCGCGGGCACGCTGCTCAGCCCGCCGCTAAAGGCGCCAATGGGTGTGCGCGCGGCGCTGGCGATCACGACGTCGGTCATCGAATACTCCTCGGATTGGTTTCGGGCAAAGGCGCTGGTTCCCTCAACTTAGATAATACCGCAGCGCAATAAATAAACCGTGTATTCGTATGCCACACTCGCAATCCCGCCCACTGACGCATAAGTCGCTGAGTCGCAATCAGTTTATGGTGCGGGTCACTGCGTCTGCAGGAACGGAATGGGCGCCGAGCCGTAGATGGCGCTCGGCAGCTTCCCGTCCCAGCGCTCGGCGCGCCGGAGGTTGACCAGGTCGGGATTGGCCTTGAGGGCATCCGCCTGGGCTCGGATCGCCGCCGCCTGCGCCTCGCCCTGCAACTGGATGGCCTTGGCCTCGGCGGTCGCCTGCAGCACGCGGGCGTCGGCGGCGCCGGCCGCCGTCTCGCGGGCGGCGTTCGCCTGTCCGATCGCCTGGATGCGCGCGGTTTCCGCGGATTTCTCCGCCTGCTGGCGCTGGTACTCGACCGCCTCGATGTTGGCCTTCTGCACCGCGGCGTTCTTGACCGCGTTCCGGAAGCCCTCGTCGTATTGCAGGTTCGTGAGCTGGAAATCGGTCACCTCGATGCCCAGGCTCTTGGCGTCGTTCTGGAGCACGGCCTTCACGGCAATCAACTCACCTTCGCGCGCGCCGCGTGCGCGGGCGCCTAGGTACTCCCGTAGGCGCCTGCCGTAGCAGCCAATCCTGCAGCGGTTGCCAGACCGCGCGCGGTGCCTCGCGCGAGACCACCATGCCAATGTGCCCGAGCGTGGGTGTCCAGGTCTCGGCGGAGGGCAGCGCCACCGCGAGCGCGCGCGCCGACCCCGGCGGCACGATGCGGTCCTGAGCGGGCACCACGACCAGCGACCGCATGGCGCAGCGCGCGGGATCGACGATCCGGCCGGCAACGCGCCAGAGGCCACGGGCGGTCGCATTCTCGCCGTACCATTCCGTGAGTACGGCCTCAGCCACCGGCAAGGCGAGCGGCACGCCATCGTTGAGCCAATCCTCGAGCGCCACGAACTCGCGCGCGCGAGCGTCGCTTTCGCCGAACTCCGCGAAGCGCGTGAACTTGCGCAGCGCCAGCAGCGGGTCGAGCGCGGCGAAGAGCATCTGCAGAGCGTCGACGGGGAATTCGCCCAGGACGCTGAAGGCCGCCCTGAGCGAGGGCATGAGCGCGCCCAGGAGATGCGCCTGCTCCGCGCGCTCGGCGTGAAAGTCCCAGGGTGTCGCGAGCAACGCCAGCGCGCTCACGCGTTTCGGCTGGCGCTCGGCCAACGCCAGTGCGAGATTGCCGCCCATGCAATAGCCCATGACCGCCATGGGCTCCCCGGCCGCGGCGGCCGCGGCGTCGAGCGCGGCTTCGAGACGGCCGGCGATGTAGTCCGTGAGCGTGAAGCGCCGCTCGAGATCCCCCGGCGCGCCCCAATCGACCAGCAGCGGCCGAACGCCGTTGGCGGCGAGCCATCGCAGCAGACTCTTCTCCGCCATGAGGTCGAGAATGTAGGCGCGGTTGACGAGCGAGGGCACGACGAGCAGCGGCGCGCCCGCTCCGCCATAATCGAGAAGCCGCGTCGACCCGTCCTGCCAGAGGACCAGGGGATGGACGAGCGAGCGGCGATAGGGGTAGTCGCGATAGCGCTCGATACCTCGTAGGAACAGATCGGCGCGGGTCCGGAGCTCGCGCTCGACCGCTTCCGCCAGAGCCTCAACGCCGACGGCGGCGAGGCTTTTTTCGAGATCGCTTCCCGCCGAGCGGAGCTCCGGTCTCCAGGCGAGAAAGCCGCTCTTCAAGAGCGGCAAGGCGGCGTGCGAGCTGGCGAAGCTGGTGATCGCCGCCGCCAGGTGGAGCGGCAGAGGGCGCGGTCCCAGGCGCGGCGGTTGCGGCGTGTCCATTATGCGGCGGAGCGGTGCCGGCGGCGGGCCAGGTTACCGACGGAAACGGAAACGCCGCCAGCACCCGTGCCAAGCCCTCGGCCAGCTCGGGGTGCGCAGCGAGCGCGATCAGCTGATCCTGCCACAGGTCCACATAGCGCTTGGCCAGGGCGGAGAGATCCGGCGGGTCCGCCATAATCGCGGAGTATATCGGCCGTTAATGACTGTTTCTAGGCGCCGGGCCAAAGGTTTTCCCCATCACTTGCGGACGAGTGCCCAAATGCTGATATGATGCTCCATATTCGTGCACAGCGGAAATCACCTCATGTCAGACGAGCACAGCGGAGCCGGAGCCGGCGCGGAGGGCGCGGCGGCGAAGCCTGCGCCGGTCGTCATCAAGAAATACGCGAACCGACGGCTCTACAACACATCGACCAGCAGCTACGTCACGCTCGACGATTTGAGCCGGATGGTGAAGGGAGGCCAGGATTTCGTGGTATTCGACGCCAAGAGCGGCGACGAAATCACTCGTGCCGTCCTCACGCAGATCATCGTCGAAGAGGAGCAGAAGGGGCAGAATCTGCTGCCGATCGGCTTCTTGCGTCAGCTGATCAGCCTCTACGGCGACAGCATGCAGTGGATGGTGCCGCGCTACCTCGAGCAGGCGATGGCGGCCTTCGCGCTCAATCAAGAGCAGATGCGCAAGAGCCTGCAGCAGACTTTCGGCGGCATCTTCCCGTTCGGCAAGCTCGAGGAAATGGGCAAGCAGAATCTGGCGCTCTTCGAGCAGACCATGAAGATGTTCTCGCCCTTCACGGCGCCGGGCGTGGCGCCCGCCAAACCCGGCGAGAAGCCGGAGGCCGAGGGCGACATCAAGGAGCTCAACGACCGCATCAACACCTTGCAGAAGCAGGTCGAGGAGCTCACCAAGAACCGCAAGGAGTAGCGCGACCGGCCGGTTGCCGGGGCTGCCTTTCGAGAGCGCGACGATTCAGGACGCCGCGACGCTGCGCAGGAGCGGTGCCGGCGCCGGCTCCTCCATGGCTCTCTGCATGGCGTGCCAGGGCTGCTCGACCGCGGGGCGGCCGAAATAGTAACCCTGCAGGAAGCGCACCCCCTCTTGACGCAAGATCGCGGCGTCGCGCGCGGACTCCACGCACTCGGCCACCGTGATCAGGCCGAAGGCATCGGCGAGGCCGACCAGGTGGCGCAAGAATATCTGATTGTCGTAGCTCTCCGCGAGATTGCGCACGAACGAGCCATCGATCTTGACGATGTCGACGTCGAGCGCCTGCATATAGCGGAACGACGTAAAGCCCGCGCCGAAATCGTCGAGCGCCACGCGGCAGCCGAGCTCCCGCAGCGTTCCGACAAAGCGCGCGGATTCCTGAATGTCGTGGAGCGCGGCCGTCTCCGTGATCTCGACGATGAGCCGGCGGGCGACCTCCGGCCGGTCGCGCAAGAGCGAGACCAGGAGCCGAAGCCAGGCATGATCCGTCGCGGTCAGACCCGAGATGTTGAAAGCGAGCGAGCACTCCGGGTGTTCGCTCGCCTCCTTGACGGCGCGCTCCAGCACGAACCGGTCGATGAGGCGGATGAAGCCCAGCTGCTCGATCACCGGGACGAACGCGGCCGCGGGAACGATGCTGCCGTCCTCCGCGATCATGCGCAGCAGGCACTCGTAGTAGGCGATGGACCCGGACTCGCTGTTGACCACCGGCTGATAGGCGAAAACCAGCCGGTCCTCTTTGAGCGCGCGCTGAACGCGCTCGCCCAACGCGATATCGGTGCGCTGTTGGCGCTGCTGCGCCTCGGCGACGCGATAGGGTACGAAGCAGTCGCGGCCCGCGCGCTTGGCCTCGGCGAGCGCGGTTTCCGCGCGCGTCATGACGTCGAAGCTAGTCTTTCCTTGCTCGGGAAAGCTCACGCTGCCGATCGAGACCGTCGCGTAGATCGGGCCCACGGACGTCGTGATCTCGGCCTGGCCGACCAGAGCCAAGATCTTTTCCGCGACCGTCGCCACATTCTCCGCCGGGCAGTTGGTCAGCACGACGCCGAAGCGGTCGCCGCCGACGCGCCCGATGACGTCGCTCTCGCGGAACTGCCGGTCGAGACGCTGACCGATCTCGATGATCACCTGATCCGCGGTCTCGTAGCCGAAGGCGTCGTTGATGGTCCCGAGCTTGTCGATGCCGATGGCGAGATAGGCTCCCGGCACCTCCGAGCGGAGGCTGGAGGCCACGGCCTGGGTCAGCGCCTCCCGCAAGCGCGTGCGGTTGAAGTGTCCGGTGAGCTCGTCATAGTTGGCGAGCCGCTCGAGCCGCTGCTCCTCCACCTTGCGGTCGGTGACGAGGCGGAGAACGCCCATCAGGCGTTGCGGCGCGCCGTCGGAGTCGAGTTCGGCTCGTCCGCGGTCCTGGACCCAGATGATGGCGCCGGTGTCGTCTCGTAGGCGATACTCGCACTCGAAGAAATCGCCCCGCGACGCGGCCGCCTCGAGGCGGCTCTCCCTCACCGAGCGATCCTCCGGATGGATCCGGTCGGCGAAGCTCCTGCCGGTAGCGAGCGAGGCGGCATGGGATTCGCCGAGCCGCGCCATGATGGCGCCGTGCCATTCCAGTGCATCGCTTGCGAAGTCCCAGACGTAGGCGAGGTCGCCCGCCGCCTCCAAAGCGGAGTGCAGCCGCCTCAGCGTCGATTGGCCGTTCGAGGTGATGAAATCCGCTGTATCCATTGGGAGCAAGGGTGGTAGCGCGCATGAAACCAGCTGCCGCGCGGGCAACCTAGCCGGTTACAGCTTTAGGAAGGCTTAAGGCGCGGCAAAAAACCGCGCCATTTCAATCCTCTGCGGGCGCCACCGCGTTATCAGCGAATTCGCGCAAGGCACGCTGACCATGGCCAGAATCGCCCAGAGTTTACCATCTGTTGACCTTGGCCCCGCTCAGGCGGGCGTGTGGGCCTTGAGGAACCGCAGAACCGCCTGATTGAAGTCGCGCGGCATCACTTGGGTGAAGCAGTGGCCGCCCTGGGGAAAGATTTTGACCTCGGCGCCGGGGATGAGGCGCGCCAGCTCCTCGGCGAAATAATGCGGCGTGATGACATCGTCCTGAGCGCCGACGATGAGGGCGGGCGTGGTGATGCGCGAGAGCTCGGCGGTGCGATCGAAAGCCAGGATCGCGTCGATCCGGCTGATGACGATCTCCGGAGGGGAAAAGGTCGAAAGATTCTGCGCCTCCAGCTGGCGGAGCTTCTCGTTGTTCTGGGCGATCCAGTAGGGCGCGTAGAGGAAGAGCGTGGCGGCCTGCAGATAGGCCGCCGGACCGAGCCGGGTGAGCAGTTCCTTGCGCAAGGTGAAGAGCCGGCGGAAATACGCGTCGGCTTTGGTCCAACTCGCCGAGATCACCACGCTCGCAAGCCGCCGGGCATGCTCGATCGCGAGAATTTGAGCGATCGCGCCGCCCGTCGAGTGGCCCACCACGTGCGCCTTCTCGATGCCAAGGGCGTCCATGAGGGCGATTACGTCGGCCGCCAGCCGCTCGACCGTATAGGAGATCCGGCTGTGGTCGCTCTGGCCGACGCCCCGGTGGTCAAAGACCACGGCCTCGAATTCGCGGGAGAAAGCGGGCAGCTGCTCGCGCCAGAACGCCGCCTGGCCGCTCAAGCCGCTGACGAAGACAACCGGAAATCCGCCGCCATGCCGTTCGTAGTAGAGATCGCAATCGCCGATCGAAATGCGCGGCATGGGCTTGGGCGGTCTCCTATCGACGGGTTCGCACGACTTGGATCCCAAGCTTTGCGACCGTGGGTCGTTATCACCCGGCCGCGCGACCTGTCAAACCCCGCATCGGCGCCCCAGCCATGCCTCTGCGGCATTGAGACCACGACGGTTGAAAATCCTCCCTACCGGCCTAAATCTCCCTTGAGCCGGACGTACCCGGCGAAGAGACCGGCAGGTCGGGCGCCGGGCTATGCACCTCTGTGGAGGTGCACGCGTTCAAGCTGGCACTGGCTGCCGTGGGGCTTTTCGGACAGATCTCCGCCCCCGCGCTGGTGCTGTTGTCCTCCTCTCGTAAGGAGCCAGTGATTCGGCCATGACTCAAATGACCACTCGTGTCCAAGACATCGACCGCCACGTCGGCGCCCGCATCCGCGAGTCGCGGATCATGCTTGGGCTTACTCAGCAGCAACTCGCCGATCTTATCGGCGTGACCTATCAGCAAGCCCATAAGTACGAGCGCGGCATCAATCGAGTCTCGGCGGGGCGCTTGTTCCAGATCGCGCGCGCGCTGGGTGTCCCCGTCGGCACGTTCTTCGAGGGGATCGAGGGGCCGCAGAGCAAGGTTCAGAGCGCCCGCGAGCGCATGTGCCTCGAGCTCGCGAAGAACTTCTCGCAGATCCCGAACGAGCGCTACCAGGAGGCCCTCAGCCAGCTCGCCCGCGCTCTGGCGACGGAGCACTGAGCGAAGCAAATCCTTGGATTGACCGGCGGCGACTGTGGCGCTGCGCCCTTCGGCCGCGACGGAGGCGCTTGCGGCCCGCGAACCTGCTGCTAGAATCCACGTTCTTATAGTGTTAATTGCCTAGATCGCCCGTCGTCGTCCGCCGCTCGTGAGGGAGGGCGGCAAGGCGGCGACGATCCAGTCGAGCGATCGAGGACGTGCCTTCCGTGGCCTTTTCCCGTTCGAGCAGAGCTGCAAGAGCGCTCGCGTGCTGAGCACGCTGGGCGTCGGACTCGGCCTTTACGCCGCGGCGGCCCTGGCGGGCCTCGCCGGACGGCGGATGCTTGTCGCGGTCTATCTCACGGCCGCGGTGGCTGCCGGCGTGATTGCGGTCGCGGCGCTTTGGACGCTGATCGAGGCGACAGCACCCGTCGGGGCTGTCCTGCCCCTCGGCCTGCCCTGGCTCGGCGCACATTTCCGGGTCGACGCGCTCTCCGCTTTCTTTCTGCTGGTCGTCAACGGCGCGGCGGTGCTGATCAGCATCTATGCCGTCGAGTACGGCGCGCATGACGACGAGCCCGGCCGCGTTCTGCCCTTCTATCCGATTTTCCTTGCCGCCATGAACCTGGTGCTGGTGGCCGACGACGCCTTTGTCTTCCTGGTTAGCTGGGAGGTGATGTCGCTGGCCTCCTGGCTCCTGGTGCTGTCGACCCACCGCCAGCCCGAGACCAGGCCCGCGGCGTTCCTCTATCTCGTGATGGCGAGCTTCGGGACGGGCGCATTGCTGCTCGGCTTCGGCCTGCTTTCGGGCGGGGCCGGCTCCTATGCCTTCGAGGCGCTTCGAGGCGCCGCGCTCGACCCCACCCGGGCGGCGATCCTGTTCGGCCTCGCGGTGGTGGGGGCGGGGTCGAAGGCGGGGCTGGTGCCGCTCCACGTCTGGCTGCCGCCCGCGCATTCGGCGGCGCCAAGCCATGTCTCCGCGCTGATGAGCGGGATCATGACCAAGGTTGCGCTTTACGGACTGGTGCGCATCCTGTTCGACCTGATGGGAACCCCGCCGTGGTGGTGGGGTGTGGTGGTGCTGATCATCGGCGGCATCACGGCCCTGATGGGCGTGCTCTACGCGGTGATGCAGCACGACTTGAAGCGGCTGCTCGCCTATCACACCGTGGAGAACATCGGCATCATCGTGATCGGGCTGGGCCTGGCCTTGGCCTTCCGCGCGAACCACCTGGACGCCTTGGCCGGCCTGGCGCTGGTGGCGGCGCTGCTTCATGTGTTCAACCACGCGATGTTCAAGAGCCTGCTGTTCCTGGGCTCGGGCGCGGTGCTGGTGGCGACCGGCGAGCGCGACATGGAGCATCTGGGCGGGCTCATCCACAGGATGCCGCGCACCGCTTTCGCGTTCCTGATCGGATCCGTCGCGATCTCGGCGCTGCCGCCCTTCAACGGCTTCGTCTCGGAGTGGCTGACCTTCCAGGCGATCCTCGGCGGATCGCTGCTGCCGCAATGGCTGCTGAAATTCGCGGTGCCCGTGGTGGGCGCCATGCTGGCCCTCGCCGCGGCACTCGCCGCGGTCTGCTTCGTCAAAGCCTTCGGCGTGGTGTTCCTTGGGCGGCCGCGCACGCCTGCCGCCGCCGAGGCGCGCGAGGTGGGCATGCTCATGGTGGCGCCGATGGCGGGATTCGCCGCGATCTGCACGCTGGTGGGCATCGTGCCGATCGCTCTGGTCGAGCTCCTGCGGCCGGTGACGGCCATGCTCGTGCCCGGCAGCGGCAGCGCGCTCCCGGAGTCGAGCCTGCTCTGGCTGGTGCCGCTGGGCGCCGAGCGTAGCACCTATAGCGGCCTCACCATCCTGTTGGCGATCACGCTGCTCGCGGGCGTGCTGGTGGTGGTGATCCACCGCTTCGCCTCCGACCGCGCGCGCCGATCGGCTCCTTGGGATTGCGGCTTCCCCGATCCCCGCACCGAGACGCAATACACCGCCGGCAGCTTCGCGCAGCCGATCCGCCGGATCTTCGGCAGCACCGCCTTCGCCGCCCGCGAGCGGGTCGACATGCCCGAGCCCGGTGACGGCCGCGCGGCCGAATTCGAAGTGACGCTGCGCGACCCCGCCTGGGAGAGCATCTATGGCCCGATCTCCAGCCTGGTCACGTGGCTCGCCGATCGGCTCAACGTCCTGCAGTTTCAGACCATCCGGCGGTATCTGTCGCTGATGTTCGCGGCGCTGGTGCTGCTCCTCCTGATCGTGGCGGTGAGCCAATGACCGGGGTGGCGCTCGAGGCATTGCAGCTCCTGCTGGTGCTCGCGCTGGCGCCGCTGCTCACGGGCATCGTGCGCAAGGTGAAGGCGCGCCTCACCGCCAAGCGCGGACCCGCCCTCACCCAGCCCTATCGCGACCTGCTGCGGCTTCTGCGCAAAGAGGTCGTGCTGGCGCCGAACGCCTCGTGGCTTTTCCGAGTGAGCCCCTACCTGATCTTCACGGCGGTCTGGCTCGCCGCCGCCATCGTGCCGACCTTCACCACGGGGCTGATGGTGAGCCGGGCGGCGGACCTGATCGCGCTGGTGGCGCTGCTCGGCACCGCGCGCTTTGCCTTGGCGCTGGCCGGCATGGACGTCGGCACCAGCTTCGGCGGCATCGGCTCGAGCCGCGAGATGATGATCGCCTCGCTCGCCGAGCCCGCGATGCTGATGGTGACTTTTACAGTGGCGCTGCTCGTGCGCTCGACCTCGCTGCCGCACATCGCGGAGTTCATGGTGACGCAGGCCGTCGGGATCCGGGTCTCGCTCTTCCTCGGCCTTGTCTCGCTGGTCATCGTGGCGATCGCCGAGAACGCGCGCATTCCCGTCGACAATCCCGCGACCCATCTCGAGCTCACGATGGTGCACGAAGCGATGATTCTCGAGTACTCCGGCCGTCACTTGGCGCTGGTCGAGGCGGCCTCCATGGTGAAGCTGCTGCTCTACCTCTCGCTGATCGCCGCGGTGTTCCTGCCGTGGGGGATGGATCTCGGCGAGTTCAGCGCGCTCGCCATAGCAACCGGGCTCGCGACCTATGCGGCGAAGCTCGGTGCCGGCGCCGTGCTGCTCGGAGTCTTCGAGACCAGCATCGCCAAGATGCGCGTGTTCCGGCTGGCAGAGTTTCTGGGTGGCGCGTTCTTGCTCGGCATTCTCGCGGCGATCTTTCTCTACGTGTCGCAGGTCCTGTGATGCCGGCATTCGCGAACCTGTCCTACGACACCGCCCACGTCCTCGATACCGGCGTGCTCGTGCTGAGCTTCGCCCTCCTCTACCAGAGACGCCTGTTCGGCGTGATCAAGATCTATGCGTTCCAGGCCCTGCTCCTGGCCGCCGCGGCCGCCTGGCAAGCCTACGCTCAGGACGCGCCGCACCTCTACATCACCGCGGGCATCGCCCTCGTCTTCAAGGCGATGGTGATCCCGTTCGCGCTGCATCGGATCATCGTCTATCTCAAGATCCACCGCACTCTCGAGACGGCGCTCGGCGTCGGCCCAACCATGGTGGTGGGCGTGGCGCTGGTGGCGCTCTCGATCCTGCTGGTTCTGCCGGTAACCGCGGCCTCGGGTGCGCTGACCCGCGAGAGCCTCGCCGCCGCGCTCTCGACCGTGCTGCTCGGCCTTCTCATGATGATCACGCGGCGCAACGCCGTGAGCCAGGTGGTGGGATTCATGTCCTTGGAGAACGGCCTCATCCTCGCCGCGGTCGGCGTCAAGGGCATGCCGCTGGTAGTGGAGCTCAGCATCGCCTTCTCGGTGATGGTGGCATTCATCATCTTCGGGATTTTCTTTTTCCACATTCGCGAGCGGTTCGACACGCTCGACGTCCACGACATGGAACGGTTCCGGGGGGAGCGGCAGTGAACCCCGTCTATTTCATCTTGGGCATCCCCGCGGCCTCGGCAATTCTTCTGGCGATCGTGCCGAGCTACAAGGTGGCGGCGAAGGTTAATGTCGGCGCGACCCTCCTCACGCTCATCGCGAGCCTGGTACCGTTCGCGCATCGGCCGGAGACCACGCCGCTTCTGCTGATCGACGACTTCAACATCTATCTCGTGGCGCTCACGGCCTTCGTGGGCTTCACGACGAGCCTGTTCAGCGCCCGCTATGTCATCCATGAGGTGGAGATCGGGCGTCTGGTCCCGCGCTATCTCCGCTTCTATCACGCGATGTACCAGGGCTTTCTTTTCACCATGCTCCTGGCGCTCACCTCGAACAATCTGGGCGTGCTCTGGGTCTCGCTCGAGGGCGCCACGCTCACGACGGTGCTGATGGTCGGGCTCTACCGCACGCACGAGGCGCTGGAAGCGGCCTGGAAGTATTTCATCCTGTGCGGCGTCGGCATCGCGCTCGCGCTCTTCGGCACCACGCTCATGTACCTGGCGGCGCAACCCGTGATGGGCGCCGGCCTCTCGGCCATGACCTGGTCCGAGCTGATGCCCAGAGTGGCCGAATTCAGCCCGGCGATCCTCAACCTCGCCTTCGTGTTCCTGCTGGTGGGCTACGGCACCAAGGTCGGGCTGGCACCGCTCCACGCCTGGCTTCCCGACGCTCACGCCGAGGGCCCAACGCCGATCTCGGCCGTGCTCTCCGGCCTGCTCCTCAACGTAGCGCTCTATTGCGTGCTGCGCTTCAAGATGCTGCTCGCGGGCAACCCGCTTGCCGTGGCGCCGGGCCCCCTCATGATCACGATGGGGCTGAGCTCGATCTTGCTCGCGAGCTTCATGCTTTACCGCCGGCGCGACATCAAGCGGCTCTTCGCCTATTCCTCCATCGAGCACATGGGGATCATCACGTTTGCGTTCGGCATGGGCGGCCCGCTCGCCAATTTCGCGGGCCTCCTGCACATGACCATGCACAGCCTGACGAAGTCCGCGATCTTCTTCGCGGTCGGCCACATCTCGCAGGTCAAGGGCACGCAAAAGATCGCCGACATCCGCGGCCTCACCTCGAGCCAACCTATGCTCGGATGGGCTCTGGTGATCGGCGTGGTGGCGATCGCGGGGCTGCCGCCCTTCGGCGTGTTCCTGAGCGAGTTTCTGGTGCTCACCAACACCTTCGGCCGGCAGCCTCTGCTGGCGGTGCTGGTGCTCGGCGGCCTGCTGATCGGATTTGGCGCGCTCATCCTGCGGCTGCAGGCGCTCGCCTTCGGACCCAGCGAAGGCGGCGAGAAGGCGAGCACCGTGGCGCTGTTGCCGCTGTTCGTCCATCTCGCGATCGTGCTGGTAGCCGGGATCTACCTGCCGGCCCCGCTGGTGGCGTGGTTCCAGACCGTGGCGCGGCTCCTGGGATAAGCGGACGATGACCGACACCCTCCTCTCCTTCTTCGCGACGGCCGAGCGCATGGCACAGCGGCCGTGGCCGCGCTATCGGCTCGACCTCACGCATTGGCAGGCCTTGGCCGACCGGCTCGCGGGCACCGACTGGACGCTGCTGGGACTTTGGGCGGAAACCGCTGAGGTGCACGTGGCCTTGATGGACGAGGGCGCGCGGGAGATTGCCGTCGCGTCTCTCGCTTGCTCCGATTGCCGGTTCCCCTCGCTCTCCGGCGCGCGGCCGAGCGCCCAGCGGCTGGAGCGCGCGGCGCGGGATCTCTTCGGTCTGGCGGCGGAGGGGCTTTCGGATACGCGGCCCTGGCTCGACCACGGCCAGTGGCGGCACGGCCCCTCCGGCGAGGCCGCGGTCGCGCGCCCGGCGAGCGCCTATGCCTTCCTGCCGGTCCTGGGCGAGAGCCTGCATCAGATCCCCGTCGGCCCCGTCCACGCCGGCATCATCGAGCCCGGCCACTTCCGCTTCCACTGCAGCGGCGAGACCGTCGTGCGGCTCGAGGAGCGGCTCGGCTATGTGCACAAGGGAACCGAGACGTTGATGGCGGGGAAGCTGCCCGCCGAAGCCGCGCGGCTCGCGGCGCGCCGGTCCGGCGATGCCACCGTCGCGCATTCGCTGGCGTTCGCGCGCGCCGTCGAAGCCGCGCTGGAGCTCGAGCCGCCGCCACGCGCGGTTTGGTTGCGCGGCCTGATGGCGGAGCTCGAGCGCATCGCCAACCACATCGGCGATGTCGGCGCCATCTGCAACGATGCCTCGTTCATTTTGATGCAGGCGCAATGCACCGTGCTGCGCGAACGGGTGTTGCGCGCGGCGACCCAGTGTTTCGGCCATCGCCTGATGATGGATCGCGTGGTGCCCGGCGGCGTCGCGTGCGACCTCGACCAGGCCGGCGTGGCTCGGCTGCGGGAGCTGGTTGCGGAGATCGCGCGGCGTTGGCCGGAGCTCGCCCGGATCTACGACGACAGGCCGTCGCTGCTCGACCGCACCGTCACCACGGGCACCGTGCGGCCGGAGCTGGTACGCCGCTTCGGCGCCGGCGGCCATGTCGGCCGCGCCTCGGGCCGCGGCGTCGACGCGCGGCGCCTGCCGAGCTATCCGCCCTACGACGGCCTCGACTTCGAGGTCCCGGTCCTGACTGACGGGGACGTGCACAGCCGCGTGCTCATCCGCTTCCGCGAGGTGACCGCGAGCCTCGGGCTGATCTCGCAGATTCTCGAGCGCTTGCCCGCGGGCCCGATCGCGGTTCCGGTCCCCGAGCGAGCCGGCGAAGGCGTGGCGCTGGTCGAGAGCTTCCGGGGCGACGTGCTCGCCTGGGTGCGGCTCGACGAGGCGGGCCTGATCGCGCGCGCGCACGCACGCGATCCCTCCTGGTTCCAATGGCCGCTCCTGGAAGCCGCAATCGAGGGCAACATCGTCGCGGACTTCCCGCTCTGCAACAAATCCTTCAACTGCTCCTACTCGGGCCACGATCTCTAGGACGCGCGCCATGTGGAAGACCCTCGGACGCACGCTGATCTCGAAACCCCTGCCGATCGACGCGCCGGCGCCCGACGAGGCGCATCTGGCGGAGCTCGCGGAGCGCCTCGACCGTGCCTCGCGCCTGCGCGTGGGCCGCAGCCTTTCGATCCGCGAAGTCGACGCCGGCTCCTGCAACGGCTGCGAGCTGGAGATCCACGCGCTCAACAATCCCTTCTACGATCTCGAGCGCTTCGGCCTCAAGTTCGTGGCCTCGCCGCGACATGCCGACGTGCTGATGGTGACCGGGCCGGTGACGCGGAACATGCGCGAGGCACTGGAGCGCA
Source organism: Allostellaceae bacterium (assembly GCA_035604335.1). Lineage (GTDB taxonomy): Bacteria > Pseudomonadota > Alphaproteobacteria > ATCC43930 > CGMCC-115725 > DASZHJ01. The sequence goes on from DATNIT010000003.1 coordinate 17,988, forward strand.
CCTATGCCGCCACACCCGATCCCAAATGGGTCGTGGCGGTGGGCGACTGCGCTTTCAACGGCGGGCTTTTCGCCGGCAGTTACGCGGTCGCCGGCGGCGTCGACGCGGTGATTCCCGTCGACCTCCACGTCAAGGGCTGCCCGCCCTCACCGGTTCAGCTCCTGCAGGGGTTGCTGGCGCTGCTGGAGCGGGTGGCATAGCGCATGGCGTCATAGGCGCACGCCGCCGTGGCGAGCTTCGGGCAAATCGCCAATGACCTAAGGACTCCCTCCCATTACCATTCAGCCGCCTGACGACCGGGCGGTTCAGGGGGAAGTCCAGATGAGGCATGACGACATCGTCATCCAGGACCGCGAGGAGCTGTTCTATCTGCTCTCGGAGGCGGCGGAGTTCGAGCATTCCGTCATGTGCACGTACCTCTATGCGCTCTGGAGCTTGAAGCGCGACATCGATGAGGGCGTGACGGCGGATGAGCTGAGGGCAATCGATGGCTGGCGTCGCTCGCTGCGCCAGATCGCACTCGAGGAGATGCTGCATCTCTCGCTGGTGAACAACATTCTCGCCGCGACCGGCGCCTCGCCGCATCTGTGGCGACCGGAGTTTCCAGTGCGTCCCGGATGGTTTCCGGCGGACGTGGTGATGCGCCTCTCGCCCTTTGGCCCGGCGACCCTCGACCACTTCATGTACATCGAGCGTCCCGAGGGGATCGAGATGGCCGACGGCGTGGGGTTCGATCATCCCGCGCACCATCCCCGCGTGGCGCGACCCGAACTGCTCTCTCCGACGCCGCGGGACTATGCGAGCCAAGGTCAGCTTTATCACAGCGTGCTGCGCGGCCTTGGGAAGCTGGTCGAGGAGATCGGCGAAAAGAGCGTCTTCGTGGGCCACGGCGAGGCCCAGGTGGGCGCCACGGAGTTCGGCCTGCCCGGCCTCTTCAAGGTCACCGATCTCAACTCCGCTCGGCGCGCGGTCGAGGAGATCGTGCTGCAGGGCGAGGGCGCGCCGGCGCATCGCGAGGGCTCGCACTATGAGCGTTTCGCCGCCATCAGGGACGAGCTGGCACGATTGCAGCGCGCGCGGCCGGGCTTCGAGCCCGCTCGGCCCGTGGTGGAGAACCCCTGCCTCGACAATCCTCGCGGCCGGCACGACGTGACCTCTATCGCCGATCCGCTGACGGCCAAACTCGTCGATCTCGGCAACGCGCTCTACGGATTAATGATGCGAACCTTCGCCCAGGTGTTTTCGCCGGCACCCCTGCCGCGCGATCTCCGAGTCGGGCTCGCGGCGTCGGCGACCGAGATCATGTACGCCATGAGCCACGTCGGCGACGCGGTGACGCGGCTGCCGGTCGGGCCCGCGCGGCCGACTGCAACCGCGGGCCTCACCTTTGCGCTCTCGCTCTCGTCGGGCCAGCTCGTGCAGCGCTGCGCCGCGCAGATCCTGAGCGAGCGCGTGCGTGAGCTGGCGGGCGCCGCGGCGAAGCTCGAGCGACGCGTCCCGCTTCTTGGGCTAACCAAGCGTCTCATCGCGGTAGCCGAGCGGTTCACCGAGTTCCACGCCGAGTTCGAGGAGCACCTGACCGTTGCGGTCGATAACCTGGCCCTGGTCGGCACCACGCAATCCGTGCCGTCGTCTTCGCCACCGACGGTGCCGGAGACGGGCGACGACCCCAACGTCGCGCGCACCAAGGAGATCACGCTCCGGTTCGATGCCCGCCGCTGCATTCATTCACGCCACTGCGTGCTCGGCGCCCCCGGCGTCTTCCTCGCGAACGTCGCGGGTCCCTGGCTTCATCCCGAGACGGTGCCGGTCGAGCGCTGCGTCGCGATCGCCCACGCCTGCCCGTCCGGCGCCATCACCTATGAGCGTCACGACGGCGGCACGCAGGAGGCATCCCCTCCGGTGAATGTGCTGCGCATCCGCGAGAACGGGGCTTACGCCATTCACGCCGACGTCCATCTTGCGGGCCATGGCAGGCTCTTGCGCGCAACGCTCTGCCGCTGCGGCAAATCCGCCAACAAGCCCTTCTGCGACAACAAGCACCGGGAGGTCGGGTTCGCGGCCACCGGCGAGCCCCCGACGATTGCGTCCGACCCTCTCGAGAGCCGCGGCGGCACGCTCCGCATCACGCCCCTCGCGGACGGGCCATTGCAGGTCGTCGGTAATCTCGAGATCTGCTCGGGCACGGGCCGCACGGTTCTCCGCGCGGAGAACACGCGCCTCTGCCGCTGCGGGGGCTCGGGAAACAAGCCCTTTTGCGACGGCACCCACGCGCGCATCGGCTTCCGCTCGGAGCCGCCCACGAGCGCCTCTTCGCCAGCGCGGCCGGGAGCATGAACGAGCCTTAAGCGTATCAGTGCCGCGGCGCAGCAAGAGCCCTCGACCCTACCCGGCGGGCGCTCCGCCTTGCGGAACCACCGCGCGAAGCGCCGCGATATGCTCCGGCGTCGTCGCGCAGCATCCGCCGATGATCTGAGCGCCCATGTCGAGCCAGACCGCGCCGTCCGCGGCGAGATCCGAGGGTGCGTAGGTCGTGGTATCGAGACCATGCCACTGCTGATCCGGACCGAGAGGCTTGCCGGCGCGGCGGTAGCCGATGTTGGGATAGGCGCCGATCGGCCCCGAGAATGCCCTGCGCAGCTTCGGCAGGCCGGCCGAAATGGCGGACGGGCTGCTGCACATCAGAAGGATAGCGGCGACCTCGCGCGGACCGAGGGCGGCGACGAGCTGATCGAAGGTTTCGCCAGCCTGCATGGCGCCGTTCTCGGCGACGTGCCGGATCCCGATCATGACGGGGAGACCCGCCGGCTTGACCGCGTCGAGGGCGGCGACGATATCCGCGATATACCCGATGTACTCCACCAGCAGCAGGTCGACGCCGCCCTCCTTGAGGGCATGGCTCTGCAAGGCGAATTCGCGCGGGAGATCGATCGGATCGACCGGCGCGCGGCCGCCGTGGGGTGGTGCCATACCGCCGGCGACATAGGCCCCCGGACGCAGCCGGTCGCGTGCCTCGACGGCGATCTCCCCGGAGCGCCGCGTATACTCCGCGGCCTTGTCGCCGAGACCGACCAAGCCCAGCTTCACCGAGTTCGTCCAGAAGCTGTTGGTGGTGGCGATGTCGGCACCCACCCTGAAATAATCCTCATGGACCTCGCGGACGATCTCAGGCGCGTCGCGCATGGCAGTGGCCGACCAGGCGCCGAGCTTGTCCGCCGTGGCGCCATGGGAGACCCAGACGCCGCGTCGCTGCAGCTCCGATCCCATCGCGCCATCGAGAACCAACGGCGCGCCCGCCGCGAGCCGCTCGCGAATATCGGGTCTCGCCATCGCGCGTTCCCCCTATTTCCAGACGGTCTCGGCCACGCGCAAGAAATTCCCGCCGAGGATGGCGCGGATGTTGGCCTCGCTGTAGCCGCGGTCGAGGAGCGCCTGCGTGAGCCGAGGTGCTTCCTCGGGCGGAACATAGCCGGTTCCGCTGTCGGGATATTGCCGCTCCGGCCAATACTCGCGGTTGCGGGTGAAGGGCTGGTGAGGCTTGTGGACGCGCAGCACGCTGTCCATGCCGAAGCCCACGTGATCGGGACCGACGAGCTCGACCATGTGATCGATGTGCTCCACCAAGTGCTCGACCGTCGGACCGTTGGGCCCGAGGAAGATGCCGACGCCGGTGACGCCGATCACGCCGCCGGTCGCGGCGCAGGCCTTGATCTGGTCGTCCCAGATATTGCGCTCGTGGTCGCAGAGCTTGCGGGCATTGGCGTGACTGAAGATCACCGGCGACACCGACGCGTCGATCGCCTCCATGGACGTCTTGTACGCGCAGTGCGAGCAATCCACGACCATGCCGACGCGGTTCATCTCGCGGATGACTGCGCGTCCGAAATCGGTGAGGCCGATATTCTCGTCGTGGCAGCCGCCGCCGGCGAGATTGTTGCGATTGTAGGCGAACAGCATCTGTCGCACGCCGAGCCGATAGTAGAGGTCGACCATGCCGATGTCGCCGTTGAGGGCATTCATGCCTTCGACGTCGAAGGTGACGGCGAGCTTGCCGTCCCTGCGGGCCCGGTGGATGTCATCGACCGTCTCGACCTGCACCAGCGTCCCCGGATGGGTGCGGATCCAGTGGCGATACTGGGAGACAGCTTCGAGCGTCAGCGTCCACGGCATCACGTCATAGCCAGCGTTGATCGAGAGATAGGCGATGCCCGAGGCGCGCCAGCGCTCCAAGGCCTCCAGGATCGACGCTTTCGAATAGGCGAAGCCGCCGTGATCATCCCAGACGAGAGCCGACCGATGGAGCTCGGCGGCGCGCTCGGAAATCCCCCAGGTCACGGCCATGCTTTGCGACATATCGATCCCCTTACCTGCGACCACGCGTTTCCTGGCCTATAGAAGAGCACGCGGATGCGCGTGACAAGCACGCGCAGGACGCTTCCGTGGGGCTTTAGAGATCCGCGAGGCGGACCCAGGCGCCGATCAGGATCGCGGCGACCAGTCCCGAGCCGACGGCGGCGGGGCCTGTGTTGCCCGCCAGCAAGAGCCAGAGCGCGAGCACGAAGATCCCGACGGCAATACCGCCGATGAGCGATGCCGTGGAACGCTTGAGGGTCGCCATGGCCATGCCTCAGGCCCGCGCGCGGCCGGCGAGCGGATCGTCGACGCCGGCGCGGGCGCGCTCGAGGTTGCGCTTCACGAAGCGGCTGTCATAACCGTTAAAGACGTGGCCCAGCAGGCCGCGGTCGAGGTCGCTGGTGCCGAACAGCCAATCCGCGATCGGATAGGTCAGGTTCATGTTCCGCGCCATCATGATGTTCTGGTTGTGGTGCGCGATGTGATGGCGGCGGATCGTGTTCATGAAGGGAATATGCCGGATGATCCGGTCGTCCTTCACGTGGCACCCCCAGTGGAAGAGCTCGTAGTTGAGATACATGCCCGTGTTGGTGCAGAGCAGGAGCCACGCGGCATTCGGGGACCAGACCCAGTCCACCACCGCGGCGCCGGCGGCGGACATCAGGATGAACACCACCAACGCATAGGGCGGGAAGAAGGTGATGCGGAAATCCTGCGTGCTGTCGATGGTGGGCTCGGCGTCGGTGAAGAACTGGTGGTGCGCAAGGGTGTGACGCTTGTAGATGCCCATGAAGCCCTTGATGGGCCGATGCATGACGCGGCGGTGAATCCACCACTCGAAGACATTCGCGAACAGGAAGGCCGCGAGCACGATCAGCCACTCGAGCGCGGTCGGCCGATGGATGTGGGGGATGTAGTACGAGAGCGCTGCGATGCCGATGGCGTAGATCAGTGCGACATGGCCGACGCCGCTGTACCACGGCAAGATGCGCTGGCGGTAGTCTTCGCGGAAGGCCGCCTGGCGCTTCGATAAGCGTGCTGTCATGGCCACAGTCTCCTCCTCAATCGATGCGGACCGTCGCGCGCGCGAAGTCCTCGATGTAGTCCATGAGGGCATCGGACGCGCGGCCCGCGGCGTCGCCATCGCCGCGGGCGATCGCGCGCGCGACGTCCGCATGGAGCCGCGCCGCGAGCGGCATGTCCGCGGCCTCCTTGTAATGCAGGTACCAGAACCGCCGAGATAGGCCCTGCACAAGGCTCATGGCGCTGATCGCGAACTCGTTGCGCGCCGCCGCAACCGTGAGCTCGTTGAATTCGCGGTCGAGGCGCATGAAGGCGACGTCGTCGTTATCCGCCGCCGCCGATCCCATGCCATCGGCGATCTCGTCGAGGCGCCTGCGCTCGGCCTCGCTCGCGCGCTTCGCCGCGCGAGCTGCCACCAGCCGCTCCACCACGCGCCTGAGCTCGAGTAGCCGCAGCTGAAGCTTGATGTCGATCTCGGAGACGATGATGCCGCGATGGGGCACGATGGTAACGAGACGCTCGCGCGCAAGCCGCCACAGCGCTTCGCGGATCGGCGTGCGGCCGATACCGAGGCGCTGGCCCAGGATCCCCTCCGACACGACGGTACCCGGAGGGATCTTGAGCGTGACAATCTGCTCCTCGAGCGCGCGATAGGCCTGCTCGGTGAGGCTGACGCCCTGCGCGGCGGGCCGCGACCTCGTCCGACGGCGCGCGCGCTGCAGCAGGGGCTTCGCGAGAGCGGATCTAGCCACGGCCGAGCGCCGCGTCGATATCGGCGCCGGTGAGACGCCAGGCATTGTCGAGATGCGCCACCACATCGCGCATGAAGGTCCGATGGAGCCGCACCGCCTCCTCGCCGTCGCCGAGGTGATCGGCCAGCAGCGCCAACGCCAATTGGGCGGGCGCCGACCCGTCGAACCCCCACTCGAAGCCGGTCTTGGAGACGCGCAGCAGATCGTGCCGCGGCGCCAGGGGCTTGCCGTCCACCGTGACCGTCGAGCCGTCCAGGCTGCGGCCGCCTTCATAGACTTTCATACCGCTCGCTCCTCGCGCACGATACTAATATACAGCCGATATCCCGGTCGAGGCTGGCTTGGCCTCGGGGTCTGTGACGAGATCGGGACCCGCCCCACTTCCTCTCGCGCCGCTGTCCCTCATCTGCTATACGAGGAGGCATCGCGATCCGATGCGAGGCCATCGGCCTCGGATACCTTAACAACCGACGCAACTTCTCGTGGAAAGATGCCGCACTATCTTTCTGCGTATTCTAGCAGGTCGTGAGTCGACATTTGGATGAACCGATGACCGAGCGGGGCGACCTTGCTGCGCCCGCGGCCGCGCCCCCTCCATCGAATGACGTTCCTGTCATGCCGCCGAGCCCTCGCGCCGGCGTGCCGCTGCCCCTGGTCGCGCACATGGTGGCGCGGCTCGTGGGCGGGCAGCAGACGACGGCGGCGAGCGATATTCCCGCGCTGGTCGAGACGGTCAGTGCCACGTTGGCGCTGATCCTGTATCCCGCCGCCGATCTCCCCGCGGCGGAGATTACCCGAGAGATTCCGGTCCGCAGGCAGCGGCCGCGACAGCCTCGGCATCGCCGCGAGGATGGCCGCAAGCCGGGCCGCCCGCGCAAGGTGGTGGCCCCTCCCCCGGTCGAAGCACCGATCCCGCCTCCAGCGCCGCGCCTGGTTCGTCGCGCGGAGGCCGTGGTGAGCGCGCCCGCGGCGGAGGCGACATCGGCGCTGGCGCCACCGCCGGCCAGCATGGTGCGGGGCGTGGTGCGTTGGTTCGATCCGTCGCGGCAGACCGGTGGGCTCCGCCTCACCGGCGTGCCCGAGGACGTCGCCGTCGAGCCCGCGGTCTTCATCGCGGCCGGCGTCACCCGGCTCTTCAAGGGCCAGGAGATCGAGGCGCAGCTCGACCGCGGAGAGGGCCGCGTCCGCGTGACGGCGCTCAGGGTTCCCGGCGGCGCGAGCGCGGCGCCGACGGCGTCCGGCCCCATCGCGGCGATGGGTGGGCGGCGGCCCCGCGTCGTCATCGTCGAGAAGAAGCGCGATGCGATGAAGCGCGTCGCCGCCCGCACGGAGGCCGAGCACTTGCTCGGCACCGCGGGGACGCCCAAGCCGCCGCGCTGAGCCGTCACCGAACAGTCACCGGCCCGTGATAGCCAATCCTCGCGCTCCGGGCGTATGCTGATAGCCGAGCGCGGGCGAGCGAATTCACGCCGCGCCGGCTTACCTCAAAGAACTCGCGAGAAGGAGACCCCGATGGCCGCCCCCATTATCTACGGTCCCGCCTTCAGCACCTACGTCCGCACCGTGCGTCTGGCGCTAGAGGAGAAACCAGCGTCCTACGAGCTCGCGGATGTCGCCATGATGAAAGGCGCCCACAAGCAGCCCGAGCACCTCGCGCGCAATCCCTTCGGCAAGGTACCGGCCTTTTCCCACGACGGGTTCGATCTCTACGAGACCGACGCCATCGTGCGTTACATCGATCAGGCAATTCCCGGCCAGGACCTGCAACCGATCGAGGCGAAGCCGCGGGCGCGGATGAACCAGATCATCGGCATCGTCGAATCCTTCGCCTACACCTGCATGATCACGAAGGTCGTGATGAACCGCCTGATCCAGCCGATGCTCGGCGGGCAGCCTGACGAGGCGACGATCAAGGACGCCCTGCCGAGCGCGGAACTCTGCCTCAAGGAATTCGAGCGCCTGATGGGGACCGGGAAGTACCTGGCCAGCGACAAGCTCTCCCTGGCCGATCTCTTCGTGATCCCGGTCTATCACTACCTCGCGCAGACGCCCGAGGGGCAGGATCTGCTGAAGCCTCGGGGCAAGATCCGCGAGTGGTGGGACCTGGTGAAGACGCGCAACAGCGTGGTCACCACCGAGCCGAAGTTCGGCTGAGCTCAGTAGAGCGTGGCCTTCACCCGCTCGAGCAGAGCGCGGTCGTAGCTCTCGCCGCCGAGTTTCGCGTTGCTGAGCGCGGCCAGGATAGCGCCGGTGGATGGCAACGCCGACCGGCGTGCGTGCTTTGTGGGATTCCAGAGATCGGCGCGCGCGACGGCGCGCGAGCACTGGAAATAAACGGTGTCGACCGCGATTACCAAGACCGAGCGCGGCTCCTTGCTCTCGACCGCGAAGCGCCGAAGAAGCGCGGCCTCGACGGAGATCGAGGCGCGGCCGTTGACGCGCAGCGTCTCGCCAATGCCGGGGATCAGGAACACCAGCGCCACCCGGGGATCCCCGACGATATTGCGCAGGCTGTCCGTGCGATTGTTGCCGCGTCGATCGGGCAACAGCAGCGTCTTCTCGTCCTCGACCGTGACAAACCCCGGACCGTCGCCCCTCGGCGACGCGTCGAGACCGCCCGGCCCGCTGGTCGCCAGCACCGCGAACGGCGCGGCCTGGATCAGCTTTCGATAGATCGGGTGGACGTGGTCGACCTCCTTGACGGTCGAAGCCTCGCTGGGAGCGCCGTAGAGCTTCTCTAGCGTTGCGATGTCGTCGATGACGTTCGATGGGCCTGTCATAGCGGCCTCCGTTCAGCGCAGCCCGAGTATGCTGCCGGCCGTCGCGCGGGGATCGCGCCGCGGCCAGCGCCCAGTTCCGACCTGATGGAAGAAGTCGCTGACGGACCGGTTGAAAAGCGCGGGCTCCTCGAGATTGATCACATGGCCGCTGTTCGGTAGCACGACCAATCCCGCCGAGGGGATCGTGCGCTTCAGGAACAGGTCGGGCTCCAGGCACGGCCAGTCCTCGTCGCCCGTCATGATGAGGGTTGGCACCGTCATCTTGGCGAGCCCGTCGGCGAGGTCGTAGAGCGAGGGCCTGAGGCGTTGAACGCCGAGCAGCGTCATCGCAGACCCCGTGGTCGAATGCTCCGCCAGGTGCCGGACGCACTCCGCGAAGCCGCGAGGGTCCTTGTTCTGAAATTGAACGCGGGTCGGTCCTTGAGCGTAGCTCTGGGCCACCTCGGCCATGCCCTTGGCCTGAAGATTGACCGCGGTCTTTTCAGCCTCCTGCTGAAACTGCTGGCGCTTGCCGGGCTCGGCGCCATAACCGCATCCCGCGACCACGATGGCGTGCGCGCGCGCCGAGTAGCGCAATCCGAAGTGCAGCGTGGCAAATCCGCCCATCGAGAGCCCGACCACATAGGCCTTCTCGAGCTTGAGCCCGTCGAGCACGGCGCGGATGTCGTCGCAAGCGCGATCCTGGGAATAGCGAGCGACGTCCGACGGCACGTCCGAGGGCGGATAGCCGCGGGCGTTATAGGCGATACAGCGGTAATTCCGGCTGAAATACCGCATCTGCAGCTCCCAGCTGCGGTGATCGCCCGCGAACTCGTGCACGAATACCACGGGCGTGCCGGAGCCCGCTTCCTCGTAATAGAGCCGGATGCCGTCATCGGCGGTGAGGTGAGGCATGGTTTCCTCCGCACTCAAGTTCCGGCGGTCGGCCTCACTTGTGAGCGAGGCCGCCGTCGATCGTCACGATGGTACCCGTTATATAGGCCGAATGGTCGGAGGCGAGGAAGGCAGCCATGGCCGCGATCTCCTCGGGCGTCGCCGCACGACCGAAAGGCAGGTTCTTGGAGAGTTCGCGCCAGCGCTCGGGATCACCGAGCTTGTCCTGCGCCTGCTTGCGCATCAGCGTGACATGGCGATCGGTCGCGACCGGTCCGGGATTGATGCCGACGACGCGCAGGCCCGCCTGCGGCGCCGCCGCGCCCAGCGCGCGGGTAAACGCCATCAAGGACGCGTTCCCTGCGGACCCCGCGATGTAGCTCGAATTCATCTTCTCGCCGGCAGCGCCGATTATGTTGACGATGACGCCTTTGCCGCGCGCCTTCATCACGCGAAAATACTCGCGTGTCAGGTTGATGTAGCCGAAGACCTTGAGGTCCCATGCCGTGCGCCAGCGCGCCTCGTCGATCTCCTCGACCGTGCCGCCGGGAATCGCGCCGGCGTTGTTCACGAGGATGTCGAGGTCGGGATATTTTTGCGCCAACGCTGGCGCGTTCTTGCCGTCGCTCATGTCGCGCGGCTCGACGGTAACGGCGACGTTCGACTCCTTCAGGATCCGATCGCGGGCGGCCTCGAGGTCGGCGGCGGTGCGGGACACCAGCACGACATCGCAGCCTTCCTGCGCGAGGCATCGAGCGGTTGCGTAGCCGATGCCCTTGGATGCTCCCGTCACCAGCGCCTTGCGGCCGCGCAAATTCAGATCCATGACCCTTTCTCCGTGCTGATGACCTAGGCGAGTTCCGCGATCGTGCTCTTGAGCCATTCAGTGACGTAAGGCGCGAAGGACGCGCGCACGAAAACCCGAAACCGCGGCGTCGCGTCGATCTGTTGCAGAATGACGGGCACCCGCGCAAGTCCCGTCTGGGCGCATCGGCCCGGGCCGAAGGCGCGCGGACGCAGGTCCAGGCTCAAGCCTTGCGCCAGTACCGCCCGCGCCTCCACGCCCTCGAGTTCGAGAACGATGCGTCCGGCGGAGGCATCGATGAGCGAGTGGTGCAGGTCCGAGAGCGCCGCTCCCAGCCGCTCGGTGAGCTCGCCCGCCGACTCTGACGGCGCGGTCACCAACCATTCGTCCGGACCGAGCCAGAGCACGCTGATCTCGCCACGGCTCGCCACAGTGTTCGGCTCGACAGGCGGCGCCACGCCCAGCGCGCCCGATGCCGCCGATCTGAACGCCTCCGCTCCGGCATCGCCACGCAGATTGAGCAAGAGCGGCGGAGGCAACTCGCGGAGCGTCGCTGGGTCAGCCATGACGGCGCTTCCCTTCGGGATCATAGAAGCTCGTCGGCGCGATCGTGGCCTCGATGGTGCGGCCGGACAGCGGCGCGAACACGGTCTCGCCCATGCGCGCCCGGCCGCCCTTCACCATCGCGAGCGCGAAGGAGCGGCCGATGCGCGCGCCGTAATAGCTCGAGGTTACGTAGCCCAGCATCGGCATCGGCGGGCGGACCAAGACCTCGCGCACTAGCTGCGCGCCTTCCGGCAGCACCTCCTCCGGGTTTTTGGGCAGGAGCCCCACGAGCTGCTTGCGCTCGGGATTGAGCATCGCCGAACGCTTGAGCGAGCGACGACCGATGAAGTCCTTGCGGGTCGAGACCAGGGATTTCATGCCGAGGTCGTCGGGGGTGACGGTGCCGTCGGTCTCCTGGCCCACCACGATGAACCCCATCTCCGCGCGCAGCACGTGCATCGCCTCGGTGCCATAGGGCGCGATGCCATGCACGCCGCCCGCCGCGACCGCGGCTTCCCAGAGCGCGCGGCCTTGCCGAGCCGGCACGTTGATCTCGTAGGAGAGCTCGCCGGTATAGCTCACGCGGAACACGCGCGCGGGAACGCCGGCCACTTTCCCGGAGCGCAGGCTCATAAACGGGAACTCGGCGGGGTCGGTCGAGAAGTTTGGCTCCAGCGCCGCCATCACCGCGGCCGATTTGGGTCCGGAAAGCGTGATGGTCGCCCAATCCTCGGTCACCGAGGTGCAATACACCTTGAGCTCCGGCCATTCCGTCTGCAGCCATTCCTCGAGCCAGTCGAGCACGCGCGCGGCGCCGCCGGTGGTTGTCGTCATATAGTAGTGGTCGGGGCCGAGGCGCGTCGTGACGCCGTCGTCGAAGACCATGCCGTCCTCGCGGCACATCAAGCCGTACCGGCAGCGGCCGATCGCTAGGTTCTTGAAATTGTTCGTGTAGATGCGATCGAGCAGCTCCGCGGCGTCGGGGCCGCGGAGCTCTATCTTGCCGAGGGTCGATGCATCGAAGATGCCGACGGCGTCGCGCACCGCCAAGCATTCGCGCCGCACTGCCCACTCCATGTCCTCGCCGGCTTTGGGATAATGACGCGCGCGCTTCCATTGCCCGACGTCCTCGAAGACCGCGCCGGCGGCGACATGCCAGCGATGCATCGGCGTCACGCGCACGGGATCGACCAGGCTGCCGCGCGCGCGGCCCGCGAGCGCGCCGAAGGGAACGCCGGTATAGGGCGGCCGGAACGTGGTGGTGCCGGTCTCCGCGATCGCCCGGCCGACCGCGCGCGAGAGCAGCGCGAGCGCATTCACGTTCGAGGTCTTGCCCTGATCGGTGCCCATGCCGGTGGTGGTGTAGCGTTTGACGTGCTCGACCGACCGGAACCCCTCGCGCGCCGCCAGCGCGATGTCGTTGGCGGTGACGTCGTTCTGGAAATCGACGAAACGCTTGCCGCCGGGCTCGGCGGGGACGAGCCAGAGCGATCTTAGCGGCGCCGTCTCGCGCGTCTCAGCGGCCGGGAGCGCGGGAGCGCGTCCGTCGCCGAAACCGGCAGCCTGCGCCGCCGCCGCGCCGGCGACCGCGCCCTCGGCCATCGCGTCACCCAGCGCGAAGCAGCCATTCGCCGCGCCGACGGAGCGCTCGTGCTGGACCGACATATGCGGCACGAATGCTGCCATCCCCTCGTCGAAGCGCAGCCGGCCCTGGGATTGGCAGAACAGGTGCACGGCGGGATTGAAGCCGCCGGACATGGCTAGGAGATCGCACTCGATGCGATGGCGCGCGCCCGAGAGCTGCTCGCCCACGGCATCGAGGGTGCGCACCTCGACCGCCTCGACCGTCCGTCCCAGCACCGCAACGATCGCGCGGTTGCGCAGGACCGGGATGCCCCGCTGCTCAAGCATACGCGGCCAGAAGCCGTTGCTCGCCGGCCGCAGGTCGACCACCGCGCCCACCTCGGCGCCCGCGTCCGCCAGCGTCAGTGCGGCGCGATAGGCGCTGTCGTTGTTGGTGAACATCACGGCCTTGCGCCCCGCCAACACGCCGTAGCGACAGGCATAGGCAGCGGCGGCGCCGGCCAGCATCACGCCGGGCCGGTCGTTGTCGGCGAAGACCAGCGGCCGCTCATGGGCGCCTGTGGCGAGCACGACCTGACGCGCGCGCACGTGCCAAAGCCGCTGGCGCGCACGGCCGCGCCGCTCGACGGGCGCAAGATGATCCCGCCGCCGCTCCAACAGGACCAGATAATTGTGGTCGTAGTAGCCGAGCGCCGTCGTGCGCGGCAGCAGCTGCACGTCCGGAGACGCCGCCAATGCCGCCGCCGTTTCGGCGACCCAATCCGCAGCCGGACGGTTACCCAGCCGCTCCGGCATGTCGAGCAGGTGCCCGCCGAGCTCGCGCTGCTCATCCGCCAGGATCACATGCGCACCGGCCCGGGCGGCGGCGAGCGCGGCCGAGAGACCCGCAGCTCCGCCGCCCACCACCAACACGTCGCAATGGGCGTGGGTGTGGTCATAGGCATCGGGATCGGGCTCGGTGGGCGCATGGCCGAGTCCGGCCATCCGGCGCAGAAACGGCTCGTGGACCCGGTCCCAAAGCCATTTCGGCCGCAGGAAGGTCTTGTAGTAGAAGCCCGCGACGAAGATCGGGGCCAGCAGGCCATTCACTGCGCCGAGATCGAAGCCCAAGCTTGGCCAGCGATTGACGCTGCTCGCGACCAGACCGTCGTAGAGCTCGATCTGGGTCGCACGCAGATTGGGCTCGGTATCGGCGCCAAGCCCCAGTTGCACCAGGGACGACGGGTCCTCCGCGCCCTGCCCCATGATCCCGCGGGGACGGTGGTACTTGAAGCTGCGCCCGACCAGAGAGACGCCGCTGGCGAGCAGCGCTGAGGCCAGCGTATCGCCGGCGAATCCCTGATAGCCGCGGCCATCGAAGGTGAAGCGCAGCGGCTTCGCTCGGTCGATGCGCCCGCCCGAGGGCAATCGCGACCCGCTCATCGGTGATGCTCCACCTCGGGCGGTGCCTCGCCGATGCGATAGACCGCGAGGATCTGGTGCGTCACCGTGTGGCGCAGCACGTTGAACCAGCGGTGGCACCCCTGGGCATGCACCCAGCGCTCGCGGTGCACACCTTTGGGATTGGTACGCATGAAAAGATAGTCGGCCCACTCGGAATCCAAGAGCGCGTCGGGATCCTTGGGCCGGACGATGTGTGCCTCGCCGCCGCAGCGGAACTCGACCTCGTCGCGCGGACCGCACCAGGGGCAGGAGATCAGCAGCATGCGGGCCTCAATGCGCCACGGCGGCCGCGCCGTGCTCGTCGATGAGCCCGCCGCTGGTGAACCGCTCGAGGCCGAAGGCGGCGTTGAGCGGATGCGGCTCGCCGCGCGCGATGGTATAGGCGAAGACCCAGCCGGAGCCCGGCGTCGCCTTGAAGCCGCCGGTGCCCCAGCCGCCGTTGAGGTACAGCCCCTCCACGGGCAGCTTGCCGATGATCGGCGAGGCGTCCGGGCAGACGTCAACAATGCCGCCCCAGCTTCGCATCATCCGCATGCGCGAGAAGATCGGGAACAGCTCCACCAGCGCCGCCATCTGTCCCTCGATCACGTGGAAAGAGCCACGCTGGCCGTAGGAGTTGAACCCGTCGATGCCGGCGCCCAGCACCAGCTCGCCCTTGTCGGATTGGCTGACATAGACGTGGACCGTATTCGACATCACGACGCAGTCGAGGATCGGCTTCACGGGCTCGGAGACCAGCGCCTGCAGCGGATGGCTCTCGATGGGAAGCCGCACGCCAGCCATCGCCGCGAGCACGGAATTGTGGCCCGCCGCGACGATCGCCACCTTGCCGGCGCCGATGAAGCCGCGCGTGGTATCCACCCCCACGACGCGGCCGCCCTCTCGGCGGATCGCCGTCACCTCGCAATTCTGGATGATGTCGACGCCGCGGGCATCGGCGGCGCGGGCGAAACCCCAAGCGACCGCGTCATGCCGCGCGACGCCGCCGCGCCGCTGCAAGGTTGCGCCGAGCACGGGATAGCGCGCGCCGGGATCGACGTTGAGGATCGGACAGAACGCCTTCACCTGCGCCGTATCGAGCCACTCCGCGTCGATGCCGTTGAGGCGGTTCGCGTTGACGCGCCGGACGCCCTCACGGACATCGTGCAGGGTGTGGGCGAGGTTGAGCACGCCGCGCTGGCTCAGCATCAGATTGAAATTGAGCTCGGCGGTGAGTCCCTCCCAGAGCTTGAGCGAATGCTCGTAGAGTGCGGCGCTGTCATCGGTCAGATAGTTCGAGCGGATGATGGTGGTGTTGCGCCCGGTGTTGCCGCCGCCGAGCCAGCCCTTCTCGAGCACGGCCACATCGGTGATACCGTGCTCCCTTGCCAGGTAATAGGCGGTGGCGAGGCCGTGTCCGCCGGCGCCCACGATCACGACCTTGTAACGCGGCTTGGGGTCGGGATCGCGCCAAAGCCGTGGCCAACGCTGATGCCCGGAAATAGCATGGCTCAGCAGCGCGAAGATCGAGTAGCGCTTCATCGGACGGGTATGGCTCGCGGCCTCTTGGGAGTTTTCCCCCTGGAGGCCAGACCTTATCCGATGGCCGGCGGCGCGTACATCGCGCTTGTGGGCATGAGCCTGGACCACGCCAAAGGAGGCGCAGCATGACCGAAATCGCTCTCATCGTCGGCACCGGAAGCGGCCTGAGCGCATCGCTCGCGCGGCTCTTCGCCAAGAACGGCATGACCGTGGTTCTCGCCGCCCGCAATCCCCAGAAGCTCGAGGCGCTCGCCCGCGACACCGGCGCTCGCGTCTACGCGTGCGATGCCAGCAGCCGCTCGGACGTGCCGGCTCTCTTCAAGTCG
Source organism: Allostellaceae bacterium (assembly GCA_035604335.1). Taxonomy (GTDB): domain Bacteria; phylum Pseudomonadota; class Alphaproteobacteria; order ATCC43930; family CGMCC-115725; genus DASZHJ01. The sequence goes on from DATNIT010000003.1 coordinate 33,994, forward strand.
GTAACGGCCGATCTCGGGTCACCCGACGTGGTGGTCTACAACCCCAGCTACCGCACTCGCGGGCCCCTCATCGAGCTCGATCCCGTCGAGGTCGAGAGAACGCTGATGGTGACCTGCTACGGCGGCTTCCTGGTGGCGCAGGCCGCGGCGCGGCAGATGCTGGAGCGCGGCCACGGCTCGATCCTGTTCACGGGCGCGTCCGCGAGCGTCAAGGGCTACGCGCAGTCGGCGCCGTTCGCCATGGGCAAGTTCGGCCTGCGCGGCCTCGCGCAGAGCATGGCGCGCGAGCTGCAGCCCAAGAACATCCACGTCGCCCATTTCGTGATCGATGGCGGGATCCGGCAGCAGAACGACCCGCGCGGCAACCAGCGCGGCACCGACGGTCTACTCGAGCCCGACGCGATCGCCGAGACCTACCTCCACATCCACCGCCAGCACCGCAGCGCCTGGACCTGGGAGGTGGAGCTCAGGCCGTGGGTGGAGACGTTCTAAGCAGCGGTTCGGCCTCGATCGGCAGCACCACATCGAAGCGGCTGCCTTTGCCGACCTCGCTCACCACCTGGATGTCGCCGCCGTGGCTGGTGACGATGCCGTGCACGACGGAGAGGCCGAGCCCAGTACCCTCGCCCACACCGCGGGTCGTGAAGAACGGCTCGAAGATGCGGCGCTGCACTTCTTTTGGCATGCCGCAGCCCGTGTCCTCGACTGAGATGACAATCCGTCCGCCCTCCGCTGCGGCCACCTGACGCAGACACACGGTGATGACGCCCGGGGCGGCGCCGATCGCCTGGCTCCCATTGGCGAGCAGATTGACCAGGACCTGATGGAGCTGGCTGCCGTCGCCGTGGATCGCCGGCACGGGCTCGAGCTCTGACCGCATGTCGATGCTACGCGGGATCGACGAGCGCATCATCTTGAGGGCCTCGCCGACGATGGCATCCAGCTGGATCGGCGCCTTTTTGCTCTGGTCCTTGCGGCTGAAAGCCACGATCTGCGACACCAAGTCGCGGGCCCGGCCGGCCGCTTGGGAGACGATCTTGAGGTTGCCGCGCTCGGGGCTGCCCTCAGGCGCTCGGCGCAAGCTGAGCTTCGTCAGCGCCAGGATCGGCACCAGCGTATTGTTGAGGTCGTGGGCGATGCCGCCAGCGAGGGTGCCCAGCGCTTCCAGCTTCTGCGAATGAAAGAGCTGCGCCTCGAGTCCGAGCCGGCGCGCCTCTGCTTGCTTGATCTCGGTGATGTCGGTCCAGAGCGACACGCTGCCGCCGTCGGGCATCTTGCGAAGGCTTTCCTGCAGCCAGCGGCCATCGGTGAGCTCGTAGATGGTGTCGCTCTCGCCGGAGGCGTGGGCTGCGGCACGCGCCTTGATGCAGGCTTCGAGATCGCCCTCTGGTGGCTTGAACATGCCCGAGGCGAACCGCATACGCAGGATCGCCTCGAAGGTCATGCCCGGCCGCGGCGTCCGCTGCTCGGCATCAGTGCGGTGCAGGTTGCGATAGCGCGAATTGCAGGCGCTCAGGCGTTGCTCGCTGTCAAAGAGCGCGATGCCTTGCGCAACCGTATCGATCGCGTGATAGAAGCGCTCCTGCGCGCGATAAGCGCGGGCTTCCGCCTCTTTCTCAGCAGTGATGTCGGCGCCGACACCGCGATAGCCCATGAACTCGCCGCCGGGACCTAAGACCGGCCAGCCGCTGATCCGGAGATACCGAAAATAATCTTTGGCGTAGGTCTGCTTGTAGACGAGCTTCCGGATCGGCTCCCGAGCAGCAAAGGCCTCGTTGAAGGCTTCCATGTCCTCGGGCTCGACCTCGGTCGGCGCCACCTCGTCCCAGCGCTTGCCCTTGAGAGCCTCGGGCGCGATGCCCGTGATGACGGCGATCCGAGGCGACACATAGACAAAGCGAAACTCGCTGTCGGTCTCCCAGAACCAGTCCGATGCCGCCTCGATCATGTCGCGCAGGCGGCGCTCCATCTCGGTCATGGGCTCGCCGGTCCCGATCGGGACCTCGGATGAGGGTGGCCGGTCCAGCATGGAAACAGTCGACATCGTGGACGCGGCTCCGGAACGGGCAGCACATGAAGCCGGCGCGGCAGCGCCAGCGCAGCACCCGCCAGAATGCACCCAACCCCTTGAGCAACCGTAAAGGGCTTGGGCCGAATTGGTTCGGCGCGCGGAAACGTGTTAAACCCCCGCCGCGACGACTATTTTGCATGTCTGCGGCGGGAATGGACCTTTCGGTGGTGATACCGGCGCGCAACGAGGCGCCCAACGTGGCGCCGCTGGTGGCGGAAATCCGGCGCGCGCTCGACGGCCGGATCGATTACGAGATCGTCTACGTCGATGACGGCAGCAGCGACGCAACCGCCGCCGAGATCCGGCGTCTCGCGAAGGAATTCCCGACGCTCCGCCTGATCCGACATGGAGCCAGTTGCGGGCAGAGCATGGCGATCCTGACCGGCGTCAAGGCGGCCCGGGCGAGCTGGATCGCCACCCTCGACGCCGATGGCCAGAACGATCCCGCGGATATACCGGGGCTCTGGGATATCGCGCGCGCGGCGCCGGCGTCGCCGCCGCTGATGGTGGCGGGCCAACGTCAGAAGCGCCGTGACACCTGGTCGAAGCGCGCGGCCTCGCGAGCGGCGAACGCGATCCGGCGAGCGCTCCTCGGCGACGGCACGCCCGATACCGGATGCGGCCTGAAATTGTTCCGGCGCGATTTCTTCCTGGAGTTGCCGCGCTTCGATCATATGCACCGATTCCTGCCGGCCTTGACCCTGCGCCAGGGCGGCAAGGTCGTCTCGGTGCCGGTGAATCACCGTCCGCGCGAGCGCGGCCGATCAAACTACGGAGTCTTCGACCGGCTGTGGGTGGGTATCGCGGATCTCCTGGGCGTGATGTGGCTTATGCGCCGGGCGAAGACTCCGGTCGTGCTCGAGGAGCCGCCGGCCTCATGACACCCGACGACGCCCCCTCGCCTATGTCGGCCCTCCGACTGACCGGCCGGGTCCTCGCCGCAGGGCTCGTTCTGGTCGGCATGGTGCTGGTGCTGACCCACCGCAGCGTCCTCAATCCCGCGGATATCAAATCCACGATCGGCGCGGCGCCGCTGGCACCGGCGATCTTCGTGCTGGGCCACATCGCCGCCAGCCTGCTCTTCGTGCCGAGAACCCTTCTGGCACTGGTCGCGGGACTGCTCTTCGGCAGCATCGGCGGCATCGCCTGGGCGACCGTCGGGAGCACCCTCGGCGCCGTCGCGGGATTCCTGTTGGCCCGATATATAAACAGCGGCCTGATCGAGCCGGAGAAGCTACCCAAACTCGGCCCTCTGTTGGTAAAAGCCGAATCGGGAGGCTGGCGCGCTGTCGCGGTGATGCGGCTCATTCCGGTGATCCCGCATCCGATCACGAATTACGCGCTGGGCCTCACGCGCTTATCGCTCTCGAGCTACACCTTGGGAAGTCTCATCGGCCAGATCCCGATGACGCTCGCTTATGTCGAATTCGGTGCCGCCGGTAACGAGGCTCTGTCGGGGAGCGCCAATTGGCTGCTGCCTAGCTTGCTGGGTCTTGCGGTGCTGCTGGCCTCGTTCGCTCTGCCTAGGCTCGTGGGCGGCAAGAGCTGAGATCAAGCCGCCCCCGCGCGGCTCTTGCCGTAATCATGCGAAAGGGAGGCGTCATGGCTGCGGCGACTTCGTCGGCTCATCGCTCCGCCCGAATGGACCTGATCCTGGCGCTGCTCGCCTTCGCGTCCAGCATCACCGACGTGCTGGGTTTCCTCGCTCTCAGCAACGTGTTCACCTCCGGCATGACCGGCAACACGGCACTGCTCGGTCTTGCCGTCGGACAGGGGCAGATCTTCACCGCCTCTCACTCGGCAACGGCCCTCGCGGGCTTTATCTTCGGCGTGGCTTTCGGCGCGTTCTTGTCCGGAATGGCCCGTCATCCCGCTGGGCTTGCGAACCTCCTGATCGTCGAGTCCGTATGTCTTGCGACTTTTTGCGCGATCTGGTTCGCCTTTGACCATCCGGCCGGAAGCACCGCCATCTACCTGCTGATCGCACTCTCGGCCACGGGCATGGGGATTCAGACCGTTGCGGCGCGCCGGATCAATGTGCCGGGCATTCCGACCGTGGTATTCACGACCACGCTCACGAACATCGTCATGGCGGCCACGGACGCGATCGCGCGCCACGCACCATTCTCGCGCGATACCAAACGGCAGATCGGCATATTCTCGATCTATCTTGGGGGAGCGATGCTCGCGGGAGCGTTGGCATCGCGAAGTCTGGGTGCGTTGGCTCTCCTGCCGCTCGTCGCCGTCACCGCCGCGCTCGGCGTCGAATACGGCAACACGCTCGCGCAGAGCTCTCGCGGGTGAGGTGCCGCGACTTCCGCTTCTGCTCGGCTCACCCCAAGGCGTCGGGCTTGGGCCCGCCCGTTGCCCAGTCCAGGAGCTCGACCGTATGCACGACGGGCACGCCAACACCGGCTCCGAGCTGCGTGATGCATCCAATATTGCCGGCCGCCACGACCTCGGGCTTGACGCTCGCGATGTTGCGAAGCTTGCGATCTCTAAGAGCCTCGGCGAGGGCCGGCTGCAGCATGTTGTAGGTGCCGGCGGAGCCGCAGCAGAGATGCCCTTCCGGTACGTCGACCACATCGAAGCCTGCTTTTTGCAAGAGCTGCTTGGGTCCGGCATGGATCTTCTGACCATGCTGGAGCGAGCAGGCCGAGTGGTAGGCGACGCGCAGGGCGCCCGGCAGCGCGCCGTTCAATCCGAGCTGCTGCGCGACTTCGCTGACATCCTTGGCGAGTGCCGAGATACGGGCAGCTTTCGCGGCATAAGCGGGATCCGTGCGCAGGAGGAAGCCGTAATCCTTCACCATGGTGCCGCAACCGGAGGCGTTGATGACGATCGCGTCGAGCCCGCGCCCGAGCTCGGCGGTCCAGGCATCGACATTGGCGCGCAGGAGGTCGAGCACATCGTGGCCGAGGTGATGCTCGAGCGCGCCGCAGCATCCGACACCGGACACCACGACGACTTCTGCGCCATGTCGCCGCAGCAGCCGCACCGTCGCCTGGTTGATGGCGGCGTCGATGACTTGCTGCACGCAGCCCACCAGCAACGCGACTCGCATTCGGCGCAAGCCTTCCGCCGGTAGCACCCCGGGTTCGATGACCTCGGATCTCCCGACCGAGCGAGGTGCCAGCTTCAGCATCGCCTGCAGCCGCGCGGGCAGCAGCGTCCGCATGGGCTGCGCCAGCCGTGCCGCCGTCAGCGCCAGCCGGAACAAGCTTGGCCGCGGCAAGATCGTGCCAAGCAGCTTGCGCGTCCAGCGATCGAGCAGCGGCCGTCGATAAGTGCGCGCGATATGCCGTCGACCATGATCCACAAGGTGCATGTAGTTGACGCCGGACGGACAGGTGGTCATGCACGCGAGACAAGAGAGGCAGCGATCGATGTGCTTCACCACGGTCTCGGTCGCGGGCCGCCCGCGCTCCAGCATCTCCTTGATCAGGTAGATGCGTCCGCGCGGCCCATCGAGTTCGTCGCCGAGCAGCACGTAGGTCGGACAGGTCGCCGTGCAGAAGCCGCAGTGTACGCAGGCGCGCAGGATCGCATTGACGTCGCGGATCTCGGGATCGGCGAGCTGGGCCAAGGTGAAATGCGTCTGCATGCGGGTTCAGAGGTCGCGATACATGCGGCCGGGATTGAGGATACGCTTGGGATCGAAGCTCTCCTTGATCCGGCGGCTCAGCGCCTCGAGCGCCGGCGGCTGCGGCTCGAAGACGGCGATGCGTCCGCGGAGCTCGGGGCTGCCGCGAACCAAGGTTGCATGACCTCCCGCCGCCCTGGCCGCAGCGCGCACGACCTCCGCACCGCCCTCGACGGCGCTGCCGGCGACCGCGCACCACAGGAGGCCGCCACCCCAGTCGAAGAAGACTTGCGCATCGAGGGCTCGCACGATGGCAGCCGCCGCGCCAGGACCGCTCTGCGGGGCGACCGAGATGCGCCAGATCGCCCGATCCTGCCCGGACGCGAGCGGGCTCACATTCGCGAGCGCGCGCCAGAGTGCGGCGCCGGTTCCGTCGAGAAGCAGCTCCGCCGCGCCGAAGTCCCGAAGCTCCTGCCTGAGAGCCGCCGCGCGCGCCTCGACCGAGGGCCGGGGTCCTTCCACGCGGACGAGGGTCGCGGCTTGGCTGACGCCCGGCAACACGGCAGCCGCGCTTGCCCTCGGTAGATGCGCGGCGCCGCCGACCTCGTGGGGACTGTTGAGCGCCTGGGTCATCGCCACCATCGCGCGCGCGTCGTCGAGGCCCCACAGCACCAGGGTTCCCGTGGCTTCCGGCCTCGGCAGCACCTTGACGGTGACCTCGGTCAGTACGGCCAGCGTGCCGTAGGAGCCCGTCATGAGCTTCGAGAGGTCGTAGCCCGTGACGTTCTTCACCACCCGGCCGCCCGCCTTGAAGGCCTCGCCGCGGCCGCTCACGCCGTGAAAGCCGAGCAGGTGATCGCGCGCGGCGCCCTGCTTGATGCGCCTGGGTCCCGCGAGATTGCAGGCGAGCATGCCACCCAGGGTATGCCGTCCGGCTGCGCCGCCGAGCAGCGGGCCCCAGTCGCCGGGCTCGAAGGCCAGCATCTGGTCGGCTCGCTCGAGCATGGCTTCGATCTCCGCGAGCGGTGTGCCGGGCTTCGCGGTCAGCACGAGCTCTTCCGGCTCGTAGGCCTGGATACCCGTGAGCGCCGTAACGTCGAGCTGATGGGGTGCATCGACCGGCCGACCGAGGCCGCGCTTGGTGCCGGCGGCGATGACCTCGAGCGCTTCGCCCTCGCCGGCGGCCCAGGAGATCAGCTTCGCGAGCTCCTGCCCGTCCTTGACGCGAAAGCGCGGCATTCGTCTGCGGGCTCAGAAGCGCGGGATATCGGGGAAGGCGAGCTTGCCGCCGTGCACGTGCACGCGGCCGAGCTCGGCGCAGCGATGGAGCTGCGGAAACACCTTGCCGGGATTGAGCAGGCCCTCGGGATCGAAGGCGCATTTGAGGCGCATCTGGTGATCGAGGTCGACCGTGTCGAACATCGTATCCATGAGGTCGCGCTTCTCGACGCCGACGCCGTGCTCGCCCGTGAGCACGCCGCCGACCTCGACGCAGAGCCGCAGGATGTCGGCGCCGAGCGCCTCCGCGCGCTCGAGCTCGCCCTCTTTGTTGGCGTCGTAGAGGATGAGCGGATGCAGATTGCCGTCACCGGCGTGGAACACGTTGGCGACGCGGAGCCCGTGTCGTTCCGAGAGCCGCGCGATGCGCGTCAGCACCTCGGGGAGCCGCTTTCTTGGGATGGTGCCGTCCATGCAGTAATAGTCGGGCGAGAGGCGGCCGACGGCGGGAAAGGCCGCCTTGCGCCCGGCCCAGAAGGCGAGCCGCTCCTCTTCGCTCTCACTTACCTTACAGGATACGGCGTGGTTCTGGCGCGCTATTGCCTCGACCTGCTGGACGAGATGGTCGACCTCAGCCTTCGGTCCATCGACCTCAACGATCAACAACGCGTCGACGTCGAGCGGATAACCGACATGGACAAAGTCCTCCGTCGCGTGGATCGCGGGCTTGTCCATCATCTCCATGCCCGCAGGGATGATGCCCTCGGCGATGATCGCTGCAACGCAGTTTCCGGCCGCCTCGCAGCCGGGAAAGCCGATCAACAGCGCGCGCGCCGTCGTGGGCTTGGGCAGGATGCGCACGGTGACCTCGGTCACCACGCCCAACAGGCCCTCTGAGCCCACGGTCACGCCCAGGAGGTCATAGCCCTCGGAATCCAGGTGCTTGCCGCCGAGCCGGACGATCTCGCCGTCGATGGTGACGAGTTCGACGCCGAGGACATTGTTGGTCGTGAGGCCGTATTTGAGGCAGTGCACGCCGCCCGAGTTCTCGGCGACGTTGCCGCCGATCGTGCATGCGATCTGACTCGAGGGGTCGGGCGCATAGTAGAAGCCGGCGTGCTGGACCGCGAGGGTCACGCCGAGATTCGTGACGCCGGGCTGCGCCACCACGCAGCGGTTCGCGAAATCGATATCGAGCACACGATTGAACTTGCCCATGCCGAGGATGATTCCGTCGGCGAGCGGCAGCGCGCCGCCGGAGAGCGAGGTGCCCGCCCCGCGCGGGACCACCTTGATCTTGTGATCGCGGCAGAACCGCAGCACGCCAGCCACCTGCTCCGTGGTGGAGGGCAGGACGACCAGAAGCGGCAGGGTGCGATAGGCGGTGAGGCCGTCGCTCTCGTAGGGCCGCCGCTCGTCCTCTTCCGAGATGACGCCTTCGCCCGGCACGATCCCCCGGAGCGCAGCCGCGATCTCGGCCCGGCGCGCGATCACTCCAGCATCTGGTTCGGGCATCCGCATGGCGGGGCTCCTTGGGAGCCCTATCTAGGCCTTTGGGCCCCGGCCGCGCCAACTAAAAAACCGCGCTTGTGGGCGCGGTTTCCAGGCTACGCCTGGCAGAGACAGCTCAGCCCTGGCGCGCCTTATAGCGCGGGTTCGTCTTGTTGATGACGTAGACGCGGCCCTTGCGCCGGACGATGCGGCAGTTCTTGTCGCGCTTCTTCAGCGACTTCAGGGAATTGGCGATCTTCATGGTACCGCGCTCTCGAAGACGATGCGCGGGCCCCCGGCCCGCGCGAGGGCCGGACCATAGGCGCGACCATGTACTCTGTCAATCGGTGACGCCGACTACAGAGCGCGCTGGTACGCGACGCATGCTCCGAAATCGCCCGCACCCGCGTAACGTGCGGCGAGCACGGCACTACGAGCCGACGGTCGTCGCGATGGTGTTGTCCGTGGCGTTCAGGGTGGTGCCGATTGCGGTGAGACCGGCGATGGTCACGACCGCGATCAGTGCGGCAATCAGGCCGTACTCGATCGCCGTGGGACCCGATCGGTCTTCCCACACTTTTCGGATGAAGCGCAGCATGGCGGATCTCCTGGTTCTTCCCCAGGAGATGGTGGTGCGCGCCAGATGAACGGAAAGTAAAGATGCATGCCGGCCGTAGTTCTTTTAGAAATCAATTTGGCCAGATTTTAATCAACCCCCACATGCGAAATTGATCGACATATCGGGGCCCGCCGGCACTATTGGCGCGCCCCTCCGGTTCCCGCCAAAGCATAGATCCGATACATCCTGAGCGCGCCTTCATCGAGGGCGGCGATCGTGTGCACCCATCGCTCCGCCTCGTCGACGATCGCCAGCAGGTGTTGCTTCGGCAAGCCGTGCAGATCGACCGTGGTGATCATCTGCGCCCACCCGACGAGGATCAGACGCCGAAGCTTGCTCGACGTATCCTCGGTGACCCGGATATCCATGCCAAGCCGGGTCAGGCATTCGGAATACTGCGCGGCGGTCCAGAGTTGCGCCGGGCGTTGCTGCTGGCGGCGCCAAGCATCCAGCGCCGGCCCCGTGCGAGCCTTCGGCTCAAGCACATAGTCCGTAATCAACAGGTGGCCGCGCGCCTTGAGCGACTGAGTCAGGACGCCCAGGAAATGCTCTTTGTCGGCCAGCGTGTAGGTGGTCTGACGCGCCAGGATGGCATCGAACGAATGAGGCCGCAGCTCGAGTTTGTCGGGATCGTAGACGGTTACCGGCGCGCGTTTTTGCATACCCTGCAGCGTCGCCATCTCCATGCCGCGTCGTGCCTGGCCCTCATCGCGCTCGAGCCCGGTCACGTACGTCGCGAACTTGGTGGCGATCGCGCGCGCACCGCCGCCGAGGTCGGCGCCGACGTAGAGCATGCTCATGGCCGGATTGAGCGCGAACGGCTTCACAAGCTCGAGGATATGCTCCTCGCTGCCGGGGAGGTGAAATCCCGCTCCCCAAAGCCACTGGGCGAGCGTGGCGGCATCGAGCGGCGGCTCTGGTTCCGGAGCCCCGCGCGCAGACCTCCGAAGAGGCTGCGCGGCCGTGACGGGAGCAATCTCGTGCTTGCCCCGTCGCCACCAAGCCATGAGCTTGGAAACGAGGGCTAAGCGCGCCGGAGCGGTCCGGCTTCCATCCGCGTGTCCTACCGCCAACGTTCGATACTCCGGGCCGGATGCGGCTCGCACCCTTGGCTTCCGATTCGTAAGGCAGCCCACCGCTACGAGGCCCCACCCTAGACTTGAACAGAGATGGGTTACCAGAGCCTTGTCGGCGGCTCCCGCGCCCCACCTTGGCGAGCGAGCCGGCCGAGCCCTCTTGCTGCGTTCCAATGATTAATTCATGGTCGTTGCCGATCGGCGCCCCTTTCGAGGCCGGCTGCCAACCCCAACGCGAGACGTGAGGACGCACCCATGCGAGGCGATGATCTGCGGGCGCTCCAGGCGCCCCTCAAGCAGCGCTACCGCGAGACACCCGAAGCCGCCGTGATCACCTTGACGGCAAAGGGGGAGATCGGCCAGGAGACTCTGACCTGCAAGGTCGAGACCGGCCGCGCCCTGGTGGAGGCCGGCCTGCACCCCGCGACCGGAGGCGATGGCATCGCCGCATGCTCCGGCGACATGCTCCTGGAGGCCTTGGTTGCCTGCGCCGGCGTCACCCTCAAGGCGGTCGCCACGGCGCTCGACATCACGCTCAAGCGAGGCACCGTCAGCGCCGAGGGCGACCTCGACTTCAGGGGCACTCTCGGGGTCGCCAAGGATGCGCCCGTCGGATTTCTCGCCATCCGCCTCCGATTCGACCTCGATACCGACGCGAGCCCCGACCAGCTCGCCACGCTGCTCAAGCTCACGGAGCGATACTGCGTGGTTTTCCAGACCCTTAATAATCGACCACGGCTCTCCCTGGAGCACCGCCGGTCCTAACCTTGACACCCCGAGCGGGGATGCACCGGCGCTTTTAGGTCATATCTACGCTTAGAGAGAGTACCCCGCGGGAGCCGGTTGGCGCCCGCAATGGTGGCGGAGGGCCCCCTGATTCACACTGGTCTTGCCCGAGAGCCCCTGAGCTGGCGTGAGCGTTTGCTCGCGACGATGATCGTCGCGAGCCTCGCGCTCCCCTTCATCCCCGTGCCCGGCGATGGCATGGCGCATATGAAGGCGGTCCGCCGCGACGAAACGACGACCCAGCCGGTCAAGGTCGCGACGCAGGCACCGCGGAGCGTCTGCGAGGTGCTGGCCTTCTCCCTCGCCTACGAGAACCCCGAGACCGGCGCCTATACGCGGGTCGCCTGCAAGCAGCCGCAGTAGCCGGCGCGCCTCAGGCCACCTCTTGAACCGATAGGCTGATGTTGCCGCTTGCGGAGGATTGCCCGTAGGCGCCGTAGCTCGCGCCAACGAGCCGCGGATTCGCGTCGTCGATGGTGCCCAGCATCGTCGCGACGTTGCGTCCGCCCATCTCCGCCACCACGGCCTTGGCGTAGTCGGGCAGCCAGCGCTTGGCCCCTTTGATCTCGCCCTTGCGGATCATCTCGATGAAACGGCGGTCGTTCTCCATGTGCTCGGGCGGCGGCCACTGGTCGGGGCCTCGGATGATGCGATGCGCGAGCGCGGTGCTGGAGATGAAGACTGCGCGGCGGCCGGTCTCCACGACGGTCTGCCGAATGAGGCCGCCCACGCGCAGGCACTCGTCGAGGTCCGACATCAGGCAAGTGCTCACCAATACCGCTGGGATCGTCTCCTCGGGATCGAGGTAGTGGAGCGGCACGTAGGAGCCGTAATCCCAGTGATAGTACGGGCTCGCGTTCCGGCCGGACGGCACCTTGGCGCCCTTGAGCGTCGTCACCAACGCCTCCGCGAAAACGGGATCGCCGGGCCGGTCATAAGGCAGGCCCGGGATCATGTCGGGTGCCTCGTCGGCAACACAGTGGCCGCGGTGCCGCTCGTGGCAGGTGACGTACCAATTGAACGAGCAGACCCAGTGCGTCGAGTGGACGATGAGGAGATCGGGCTTGGCGGCGCGCAGGGCGGCGCCGAGCGCATGCGAGCCCTCGATCACGCCCTTGAGGAAGGGCGGCGCCGTCTCCTCAACCGCCATCCGCGGCGAGTGCGGCGTGATCACGCTAAAGAGCAGCTTTCCCGCCATGGTCTCCTCCGTCGCGTCGCTCGCCCAGCATTGTCCAGGGAACCGCCGCGCCCGTAAAGCCGCGGCTAAAGCTGAATGCAGACGTTACGCAGCTCGGAATAGAACTCGAGCGAATGCAGGCCGCCTTCCCGGCCGATGCCCGACTGTTTGGAGCCCCCGAAGGGGGTGCGCAAATCCCGCAGGAACCAGCTGTTGACCCAGACCATGCCGACCTCGAGGCGGGCCGCCACCCGCTGGGCGCGCGAGATGTCGCGGGTGAAGAGCGTGGCGCAGAGGCCGTAGCGCGTGTCGTTGGCGCGCTCGATGGCCTCGTCCTCGCGGTCGAAGGGCGCAATGTGGCAGCAGGGCCCGAAAATCTCCTCGCGCACGACGGCGGAGTCCTCGGGGAGGCCGGTCCAGATCGTCGGCTTGACCCAGGCGCCACCCTTGAGCTCGCCGGGCATGTCGAGGGCGCCGCCGCCCGCGACGACGCGCGCGCCCTCGGCAGCGGCGCGCTGGTAGAAGGACAGGATCTTCTCCCGGTGCTGCAGGCTGATCACGGGGCCGAGCGTGGTCGCGGCGTCGTGCGGCTCGCCGGGCTTCAGCGCCTCCGCCCTCGCCTTCAATGCCTCCACGAACTGGTCGAAGATCGGTCGCTCCACGTAGACCCGCTCGGTCTGCAGACAGATCTGGCCGGCGTTGTCGAACACCGAGCGCACGGTCTCCTTGACCGCGCGCTCGAAGTCGCAGTCAGCGAAGATCACCGCGGGGTTCTTGCCGCCGAGCTCGAAGGAGACCGGCCGGATACCGTCGGCGGCGGCCTTCATGATGGCGGTGCCGGTCGCGGTCTCGCCGGTGAAGGTGATGGCATTGACGCCGGGATGCCGCATGATGAACTCGCCGGCGGAGCCGGGGCCGAAGCCGTTCACCACGTTGTAGACGCCCTTGGGCACGCCCGCGGCGTTCATGACCTCGCCCAGCAAGCTCGCAGTGCTCGGCGTCTCCTCCGAGGGCTTCACCACCACCGCATTGCCGCAGGCGAGCGCCGGCGCCACCTTCCAGGTCATCAGCAGGAACGGCAGGTTCCAGGGACACACCACGCCCACCACGCCGCGCGGGACGCGGAGCGCGTAGTTGACGGCCTGACGGCCGTCGGGAAATTGCGTGGTGAAGGATTCCGCGGAGGCGTTCTTGGCGATCTCCGCGAACACCGTGAAATTGGCGGCGCCGCGGGGGATGTCGAGATGCGAGGCGACCGAGCGCGGCTTGCCGGTGTCGGCGATCTCCGCCTCCAGGAAATCCTCGAACCGCTCGGTGATCCCCGATGCCACCGCGCGCAGCATCTCGCCGCGCTCGGCGGGCGACATCTTGCCCCAGGGTCCCTTCATCGCGGCACGCGCCGCCTTGACGGCGGCATCGACGTCGGCGGCACTCGCTTCGTGCACCTGGCTCACGAGCGCGCCGGTGACGGGCGAGCGGTTCTCGAAGGTGCGGCCCTCGGAGGACGGCCGATACTCGCCGTCGATGAAATTCAACACCTGCGCATTCGGCCGCATACGAGGCTCCCGGTTTCTCGCGATGGCGCGACGGTAGGAGCGGCCCGAGAGCGGGTCAATCGGCCAGCATGAGGAAACATGAGTCGATCCGCCGCAGCGGGGATCCGGATGATCCCAAGGAGCTAGGGCTGGCTATCAACAATCCATCGGTTGATAGTCAACTGATCGGTTGATCATCTCACCGCGAGACGCGGAGACGACGCGATGGACGAGGCCTTTGCGGATTGCCATCTGACGCAATCGCGAGAGCGCGGCGCTCGATATCACCCGTGAGTTCGCGGAGCATCGGCCGCACCACCGGAGCGTCATATGCTCGTTCGCGGACGGTACGCTCACGCTGGTCGCAGAGAACGATTACGACCCGAAGGGCTTGGCCCTCATGGACGAGTTCTCCGACTGCATCTCGGCTTTCATTCGTGGCGGGTTCGACGGCGACATCGTCGTGAAATCGACGAGCGTCAGCTGACGAGGAGGACCGCCAGTCGCTCGCGGGACGAGAGGGACGCATCATTCTTCCGGCAGCACGCAGACGATGCCGGTCAAGCGGCCCGGCTGCTGGGCGTTCGGATCCACCGTGGGGCGGTCGTCGAGATAGCGCACGAGGCTGCTGTCCTGGGGCACGGCGGGGAAGCGCTGGCGGATCGCGCGCTCTACATAGTCCTTGTCGCCGTTGACGGTAACCGTCAGGTGTCGCGGAGGCGCGGTGCCGGGCGCGCGGCTGAACAGCTTGCCCTCGCGGTCCCAGCCCTCGACGTACCGCACGACCAGCCCGTAGACCGCGAGCGGCCTCGGCACCGCGAACACCGGCGCGCCATCGATCGCCGTGATAGGCCTCGCCCCGATGATGTTCCGGCGCTGCAAGAACTCGAGCGTCTCCTCCGGCTTGAAGGGGCGCATGCACGACAAGGCATCCGCGACGACCTCGCTCATGGATGGAGAATCTGCTCTCGGGAACCAGAACTGAAGGTAAGCCCAAACGCAGAGCATCGCTCCGACGAGGAGGAAGCCCGCGTAGTCCTTCCAAGTGAGCGCGCGCCAATTGATCTTGCCGGACCGGAAGACGCGAGCCGGTCTCCGCGGGCGCCGAGGGGGCCGGCGGCGCGGGGCGCTTGGCCCCTGCGCGCCAGGGCCGGCGCCGCTCTCGCCGCTTTCTCCGGATGGGTCCCCGCTCATCGATCGCTCGGTATTCCCCGCGACATCACCCCGTCCGCTCGCCTCGCCGACTATACATATGATTGTAACATTTCGGCGCTCTACTCTATTATCGGGTTGTGGCCGCGTCACACGCGATGAGCGACTTCACGGCGAGCGCTCGTTCCGGGGGGACCATCATGGATCGCAAGGACGCGCTCAGGATCAGCACGGTCGCGGCGTCGCTCGTGATCGCCGCGGGCGGCCTCTCGCAGGAGGCGGCGGCGGGTCATGAGTCCAGCCCCCACGTGACGTCGACGCCGGCGGGATCGAATACCGGCACACGGGCCCGGGGAACTCGGGTCACGTCCAACAGGGAAGCTCGCATTCCAGCGTCGTGGCCACCGCGACCGCCAGCGCGCTGACCAACACCATCAGCAACGGCGGCATCGTCGTGCTCGGCGCCAACAATCAAGGCGGGCTCACCTATTCGAACCTGGGAGGCGCCGGCCTCCAGATCGCCCCGATTACCACCTTCCACGGCGGCATCGTGAACACCGGCACCATCGCGCCGCGAATCGCTCCCTGAGTCAGCCGCTCTGACGTTACCGAGGGCGTTCGCTGGGTCAGATTCATAAGCGCCGCCGCCGCCTGGGTACGCGGTCGCGTCGACGCCCATTGACATAAGCGCACATGCGCCTATATCGTGCGCATATGCACCCTTGTCGGGGAATGGAGACGTTTCGATGGCGGAGACCGAGCTGAAGCCGGAACTGTGCAACTGCCTGGCGATCCGCCAGGCGGCGCGGCACGTGACCCAGTTCTACGATCAGCACCTGGCGCCGGTCGGGCTGCGCAGCACCCAATTCTCGATCCTGGCGAAGCTCAAGCGGCTGGGGCCGATTCCGATCAACGAGCTCGCCCGCGAGCTCGTGATGGACCGCACGACGCTGGGCCGGAACATCCTGCCGCTGGAGCGCGAGGGCCTGATCGACATCGTGCCCGCGCGCGCCGACCGCCGCAGCAAGGAATTGCACCTCACCGAGGCCGGCGTCGCCCGGCTCAAGGCCGGCATCAAAAAATGGGCCGGGGCGCAGGCGCAATTCGAGGCCGAGTTCGGCAACCGCCGCACGGTCGAGCTGCGCGCCCTGTTGAAGGCGGTCGCCGAAAGCGAGCTCGGCGGCGCCTCCCAGGCCGTCTGACCCGCGCCCGGGGGTTTCGCGTTTCCGCGCGGCGCCGGAGAGTCCCCATCTCCGTTCTGTCCCTCCAACAGTCTCTCAGTATCGTCACCCCCGGCCAGACAGTCCCGGGGCAGCTATGACGATTCCGAGGGGCAAGGTCTCCGAGACAGCAAACCCCCCGTCGGCCTTGGCCATTGACATGGACGCATATACGCCTATATAGGCGCATATGCACTCATGGGGAAGGCCGGGAGTGATGTCATGGACAGCATCGTGCTCGAGCGTGCGACGGTTTCCATCCCTGCAAGGCGCGATTTCAGGCGGCCGCTCCGACGGCTGGCGCTCGCGGCGGCGCTGCTGGTGCCGGCGGTCGGCGCGGCAGGATATGCCGAGGACTGGTGGCAGGCAGGGCGCTTCATCGAGAGCACCGACGACGCCTATGCCGGCGGGAACGTCACGCCGCTGGCGCCGCATATCGACGCCTTCATCGACCGGATCCTGGTGGCGGACAACGAGCGGGTCCGCGCGGGACAGGTGTTGATCCAGCTCGACCAGCGGGATTACCGCGCCGCCCTCGACCATGCGCAAGCGGCGCTCCAGGCGCGCCTGGCGGCGGCCGAGAGCCTGCGCGCGCAACACTCGCTTCAGCAATCCACGATCCGGCAGCAGGAAGCCGATCTCGCCGCGAAGAAAGCCCGTGCCACCTTCGCCGGCGAGGACGCCAGCCGCTACCATCTCCTCGCGCAGACCAGCTATGGATCGCGCCAGAACGAGCAGCGCACGTCTTCGTTGGAGCTGGAGGCGCAATCGGCCGTCGCTGCCGCCCAGGCCGGACTCGAGGCCGCGCGCCAGCAGCTGAAGGTGCTGGACGCCGAGACCGCCGAGGCGGACGCGGCCGTGGCGCAGGCGCAATCCGATCTCCGCACGGCGCAGCTGAACCTTGGCTATACCGAGGTCCGCTCGCCGATCGACGGCTATGTCGGCAACCGCGCGGCCCAGGTCGGCGCCTACGCGACCAAGGGCACCTATCTGATCTCGGTCACGCCGGCGGAGGGACTCTGGGTCGACGCCAATTTCAAGGAGGACCAGCTCGCGCGCATGGTCCCGGGCCAATCCGCCGGCGTGGTCGCGGACCTGCTCCCCGGCCATGTCTTCCGCGGCCATGTCGTGAGCGTGGCGCCGGGGACCGGCGCGGTCTTCAGCGTGATCCCGCCGGAGAACGCCACCGGTAATTTCACCAAGATCGTGCAACGTGTGCCCGTGCGCATCGAACTCGATCCCGGCGACGCCCTGCTCCACGCGCTCCGGCCGGGCCTCTCCACCACCGTGAGCGTCGACACGCGGTCGGCCCCGGGGAGCGCGCCATGACCACCGCGCCCGCCGGCCCGAGCTGGGTGCGCGGCCTGCTGCCCTTCGTGGTGATGTGCGTGGGCATGTTCATCGCGCTGCTGGACATCCAGATCGTCGCCTCCTCGCTGCAGGATATCGGCGGCGGCCTCTCCGCGGCGCAGGATCAGATCAGCTGGGTGCAGACCGCCTATCTGATCGCCGAAATCGTGATGATCCCGCTCTCGGGCTGGCTCACGCGGGTGTTCTCGACGCGCTGGCTGTTCACCGTCTCTGCCGCCGGCTTCACGCTCGCCAGCATGCTCTGCGGCCTCGCCTGGAACATCGAGAGCATGATCGTGTTCCGGGCGCTGCAGGGGCTCCTGGGCGCGTCCATGATCCCCACGGTGTTCACCTCGTCCTTTCATTATTTCCAGGGACCGCGCCGGGTCTATTCCGCCGCCGTCATCGGCACGATCGCGTCGGTGGCGCCGACGCTGGGGCCGGTGATTGGCGGCTGGATCACCGATACCCTCAACTGGCACTGGCTCTTCTACATCAATCTGGTTCCGGGCCTGGCGATCACCGCCCTGGTGCCGGTGCTGGTGCGGATCGACGAGCCGGATCTGTCGCTGCTCAAGCAAGCGGACTATCCCGGCATCGCCCTGATGGCGGTCGCGCTCGGGACCCTCGAGTACGTGCTCGAGGAGGGCTCGCGCTGGAACTGGTTCGACGACGCGACCATCCGGAACGCCGCGCTGATCGCGGGCGTCGCCGGCATCCTCTTCGTGATCCGCAGCCTCACCTTCGCGCGCCCCGTGGTCGATCTCCGCGCGCTCGGCAACCGGAACTTCGCGCTCGGCTGCGTCCTCTCGTTCATCACGGGGATCGGCATCTTCTCGACCATCTACCTGACGCCGCTGTTCCTGGGCTATGTGCGCGGGTTCAGCGCCTGGCAGACGGGTGTCGCGATCTTCTCGACCGGCGCGGCGTCGCTGATCGGTGTCCCCGTCTACATCGTGCTGGCGCGCAAATTCGACACGCGCTGGCTCATGATGTTCGGCTTGGCGTCCTTCGGCTTGGCCATGTGGAGCTTCAGCTTCATCACCCATGACTGGGGCGGCGCGCAGCTCCTGCTGCCGCAGGTGCTCCGCGGCTTTCCCCAGGTCTTTGCCGTGGCGCCCAGCGTCAACCTCGGGCTCGGCAGCCTGCCGCCGGACCGCCTCAAATACGCCAGCGGCCTCTTCAACATGATGCGCAACCTCGGTGGCGCCGTCGGCATCGCCGTGAGCGGCGCCATCCTCAACGAGCGCACGAATTTCCACTTCCTCGCCATCGCGTCGAACCTGACGCCGGCGAACGGCGCCATGGAACGGCTGCTGCAGGGCCTCGCCGCGCGCTACGGCGCGCTCCCCGGCGGCCCTCATGACGGGCAGCAGGCGGCACTCGAGCAGCTCTGGCACCTGGCCTATCGGGAGGCCTCGACGCTCGCCTTCGCCGACGCCTTCCGGGCCATCATGCTCGCCTTCGTGGTCGCCACCTTGCTGGTCCCGCTGCTGCGCAACATCGCGGCGCCGGCGCGGCCGTCCGCCGCCGCGCACTGACTTCCCCGAGCATTCCCAGATGGAGGACGAGATGACCGACTTTCCCTACCGCACGGCCCTGATCGTGGGCGCCGGATCCGGCATCAGCGCGTCTCTGGCGCGGCGCCTGGCGGCGCTCGACGTGAGGGTCGGCCTCGCCGCGCGCGATACCGACAAGCTGGCGGCGCTCGCGGCGGAGACCCGCGCGGCCACTTTCGCGGCGGACGCCTCCGACGCGAGCGCCGTCGCCACGCTTTTCGAGGAGGTCGACCGCCGACTCGGCGAGCCCGATATCGTCGTCTACAACGCCAGCGCCCGGGCGCATGGACCCATCGCCGAGATCGAGCCCGCGGCCGTCCAGACGGCGATCGCCGTCACCGCCTTCGGCGGCTTTCTCGTGACCCAGCAAGCGGCGAAGCGCATGTCGCCGCGCGGGCACGGCGCGATCCTGCTCACGGGCGCCACCGCGAGCGTCAAGGGCTTCGCACTCTCCTCCGCCTTCGCCATGGGAAAGTTCGCGCTGCGCGGATTGGCGCAGAGCGTCGCCCGAGAGCTCGGACCCAAGGGCATTCACGTCGCGCATTTCGTCATCGACGGCGGCGTGCGCAGCGCGCGCCGGCCCGATCCCGCGGACAAGCCGGACAGCACCCTCGATCCCGATGCCATCGCCCAGGCCTATCTCGACGTGCTGCGCCAGCCCCGCAGCGCCTGGTCGCTCGAGGTCGAGCTCCGGCCGTGGACCGAGCGATTCTGATCGGAGGCGCGCGCGAGGTTGGCCGGCGCGTCAGCGCCGGATCATGCGCAATGGACCGCCACGGCGCAGATGTGAGAGCATGGGTTTGGACCCCGCTCGAGGTCGAGGGTTCGCGCGGCATTGGAGGTGCCGGAGCCGATGGAGACACGGGCCAACTATCTCTTGGTCGCAAGCTTCATGGTCGTCATCGTGGCCGGCACGATCGTGGCGGCAATCTGGATGCTCAATCTGCATCCGATCGGCAGTACGCGCGCGTTCTACGACATTTATTTCCGCGGCTCGGTGGTGGGCCTCAAAGTCGACGCGCCGGTCTCTCTTGCCGGTATCCCCATCGGCAATGTGTGCAAGATCGAAATCGATCCCGCCGATCCCGCCCAGGTCCACGTCACCATCGAGACCCGGAAAGACGCCGCGATCCGGTCGGATTCGATCGCCTCGCTCGACGTCAGCCTGGTTTTTGGCGACGCCAGCATCAGCATTACCGGAGGCAGCGAGAATGCGCCGCCCGCGGCCGCCTTGCCCGGCCACGCCTATCCGATCATCGCCTCGCAAGCATCCCAGCTCACGGCGACGTGGGCGGAGGATCTCCTTCAGCGGACGATCGAGGTCTCGGACGCGCTCCGCGACATGCTCGACGACAAGGGCCGTCAGGCGATTGCCGAGAAACTGCAGGCCACCGAGCAGATGACGGCACGAGGCGTGGGCACGACTCAGCGGCTCGGCAGCGTGATCGACGACTTCGACGCGACCGTCCGCGACGTCCACGCGCAAGCCACCGCGCTGACGGCCAAACTCAACGACCTCTCGCACGCCCTCGCTACGGTCGAGACCCAACTCGACGACGCGGACCCGATCGTCAAGAAAGTGACCGTCTGGACCCGCGACTTCGACAACCTCGTGCAGGGAATCCGGCCGGAACAGGTGGACCTGACCCAGAACACGTTGAGAGATCTCCGTGGCACCATTTCGCAGGCGCGCCAACTGATCAGCCACCTGGCTCGCTACGTCGACGACTTCGAGCGCGACCCCATGCAAATGCTCTTCGGCAAGCCTCGCACCGGATACCAGCCCAAATAGCTGATCCCCGCCGCCCAACACGGGGAACCCGGGCTAGCTCAGACTAACTCCGATCCCATTTCACATTGAGCAGACCTGGTGAGCCCATGTCGGTCTTGTCTTCAAAGCCGACCAACCAGAAGCCCCGCCGCGGCCGCAAGGAAGCCGACAACAAGAAACGTCATGCCCGGACGTTTCGCCCTGATGCGAACGGGGAGCCTGGATTCGAAGATCACGATCAGGGCTCCGACCACTCCGAGTATGCCTCCGACTTCACCAAGCGCGATCTTGAGCATCATCGTTCCTGCTTGTGGCGATGCCCCTGCATGATAGCGACCCGCCCTGCTTCAGGGACGGGGGAATCAGAGTTAATGGACCTAGCCTAAAGGCCAAACCGTTAAGTCGACTCTGACCCGGTTGATATGCTGCTCCCCGATTAGCGTGGTGCGCCGAGCACCGTGGACAAGGGCGCACGGGCGATCCAGGCGGTGTTGTGCGCGGGCGCCTTGATGGCGTCGTAGCCGGCGAGGTAGACGGCGTCGCCGTCGCCGGGAAAGGGCGAGGCGGCGGCCGCGCGCACCGCCAGCAACGGCTGCGCGAAGGCGCCGGTGACCTGGTGCAGGTCGTAGCGGCCGTCGGACCAGCGCATGAGATACCAGGCGCCACTCTCGGCCTGGGCGTAGCCGGCTTCGAACGCGCGGTGCCCGGCGGCGATGGCCACGTTCCTGGGAATGAAGGCCTGGAGGCCGATGAGCAGCGCCTCTCCGCACGCGGGATCGCGCAGGCGCGTCATGTCGTTGTAGGCGGCGATCACATAGCCGGGCCGCATGCCCCAGGCGCGCGCCAGGAAATCGTCGAAGTCGAGCTCGGTCGTCTCGCTGCCGTCGCTGGGGTCGACGCGCACGACGCGCGGCGCGTTCCCCTCGACGGCCGCCAGCAGCGCCTCGGTGCCGCCGGCGGTGCGGACCGCCGTCAGGCCGCGGAGCCCGGTCTCGGAGTGGCCGGGCCGCGGATTGGTGTAGACGGCGCGCCAGCGCGGCGCGGGCCCGTCGAGCCGCTCGTAGATCTGCTGGCCGACCGCCGCATAGAGCCGGCCGTTCACCTCGGCGAAGCTGCTCACGCGCAGCCGGCCCCCGAGACCGGAGAACCCCGTCGAGACCGCCGATGCCGCGAGCTCCGGCGCGGGGTGCCAGCGGATCCGGTTGGGTGCCGCGGGATCGTAGCTGCCGGCGAAGATGCCGCGCGGCATCTCGCCGGCGAACACCAGATCGACGCCGGTCGAGCGGTCGCGGTGGGTTGCGAAGCTGCGGATCTGCGGCAGGAAATCGGGGTCCGGCCGATCCTCAGTAAGAGTGACGGCGGACCACGCGCCGGTGGCGTCGTCGCGGGTGAAGACGCGCGTCGCTCCGGTCAGATCCCAGGTCGAGGCGAGCAGCAGCGAGACCGGCTGCGGCAGCGGCGCGCCCGATCCGTCGGTGGCGAAAGTCGCCTCGGCGAGCGCGCCCACGGCGAGGTCGCGCCACGCCCGCCTGGGCAGCCACTCCTCGAAGGCGTGATCGACCCGCCAAGCCTTGTCAGGTCCGTCGAGCACCAGGATCTGCGCGCCTTGCCGGATTTCCGGCCCCGGCCGGTCCTCCCAATAGCCGTTGCCGGCATAGAGCTTGCCGGCGTGCGCAGTAAGGAGACGCATCTCAGTGCCGCCCGCGAAGCGGCCCGCCGCGTCGCGCCCGCCCGCCGCGAACGAGACCTGGAAGTCGTCCGCGCGGGCTTGCCCCGGGATCGCGGCCGCGACGGCGCCGATGCTCCCCAGCACCGCCAGCACACACCAACTCGGAAGACACATGGCGCTATCCTCCTGGGCTCATGAGGATCGAGGACACGGTGGAGACAATAGCGGGAATTGAGGTCACGGGAATCAGGGTCCCACGGACTTCCGCGTCGAGTCCCTACCTCGCCGTCATGGCCGTGCTTGTTCTGAACACGCCCGCGCATGACGAATCCGAGGAGCAATTACGGGCGCCGGCGGCGCCGCGCGCATTTCCGGCCGCTGCTAGGCCGCGACCTCTTCGCAGGCAAGAGCGCACTCGCCCGGCGCGGCCGTCGGCGGCAGCTCGATGGTGAAGCAGGTGCCTTTTCCGGGCTCGCTCTCGACGCGGATCGTCCCGCCGAGACTGGTGACGATGCCGTGCACCATCGAGAGGCCGGTGCCTTCGCCGACGGGTTTGGTTGTGAAGAACGGCTCGAAGATGCGCCGCTTGGTCGCCTCGTCCATGCCGCATCCGCTGTC
This sequence comes from Allostellaceae bacterium, assembly GCA_035604335.1. GTDB lineage: Bacteria > Pseudomonadota > Alphaproteobacteria > ATCC43930 > CGMCC-115725 > DASZHJ01. Next base: position 56,889 of record DATNIT010000003.1, read on the forward strand.
GCGGACCCTCAGGCGAACGATCGGCTTCTCGCCGGCCGTGCCCTCGGCGACCGCGCTCAAGGAGACCGCGACCGTACCCAAGCCGCCGCCGATTGCGTGCACGGCGTTAGTAACGAGATTGACGACGACCTGGCGGGCCTGCACGGGATCGCCGAAAATCTCCGGCACCGGCCGGATGTCGGCCTCGATGGCGATCGTCGTGGGAATACTCTCGCGAAGCATCGTGAGGTCTTCCGATATGATCCGGTCGAGCCGGAAGTTTTGCCGGTCGACGGCATCCTTGCGGCTGAAGGCGAGGATGCGCTTGATCAGGTCCCGAGCGCGCACGCCGGCCTCGTAGATCAGCTCGAATCTCTGGCGCATCCGACTGTCCTCGGCCGCGTGCTTGATGCCGAGCTTCACCGTGACGAAGATCGGTACCAGCGTGTTGTTGAGATCGTGGGCGATCCCGCCCGCGAGCACGCCAAGCGCCTCCAGCTTCTGCGAGTGCTGCAACTGCTGCTCGAGCTCGCGGCGGGCGGCCTCCGCCTGGTCGCGCTGCCGCGCCCGCTCGAGCAATTGCTCCGACGCCCTGCCGAGGGACGACATGACGTCGTTGATCTCCGCCACTTTCGTCTTGGCAAGCGTCAGCGGCGTCTCTCCCCCGAGTGCCAGAGCCATGGCCGCCGAGGAAAGCCAGCCCATGGAGCGGTTCAGCCGACTGCCGACGAAGGCTGCCAGCACGATCCCCAGGAGCAGCATCCCGCCCGCCGCCAGTCCCATGCTCAGCAGAGACCGGTAAAGGGGCACGGTCGCCTCCGCGACCGGGAGCCCTACCACCAGCGCCCATCCAGAATAGGCGGAGGTCGTGAAGGTGCTCATGAGGTCGTTGCCGAGCCGGTCCAAGCCGGTGAACGACGCCTCGCTCGCGCCTGTCAGTTGCTCCGCCAGCGCAGGAGCCACGACCGCTCCGTCGAACTCATGAAGGGCGCGATTGCGGGCGATGACGCGATGCTCGCGGTCGACGACGACCACTCTCCAGCTTTCCGGCAGGTTCTGGTCCACCAGGACGCGGGCGATCTCATCCGGCGCGAAGCTCATCACGAGGACATGCGTGACCTGATCCTGCCGAACGATAGGGAAGAGAACCGAGACCTGAAACTGGCTGGTCAAACTTCCTTTGAAAATACCGGAGACCTTTACGGCGCGCGACCGGACAACGTCTGCCAGCAGGTTCATCATCTGCAGGTGAGGCAGCGGGGCTCCCAGAGGCGCCCGCGTATTGAAGATCGGCTCGCCCGAGGTATCCGTGAGGATGATCCAGGCGTGGTTCTGGCGGGCCGTTTCCGCGCACCGCTCATAGAACGGCTTCAGGTCCGCCACCGGGAGCTCTTGAAATGTCGAGAGCGTCGCCAGCGCCGCGGTGCCGGTCTTGAGCTTGAGATCCACCGCCGCGGAGAGCGCGCGGGCCGTGCTCATGGTCTGCGTCTTGTTCTGCTCCCGCCCGGAGTCGGCGAGCGTCTTGATGGCGAAGGCGGAAACGCCGAGCATCGGCACGATGCAGGCCAGCACCAGGAGCATGACATGCGTGTGCGCGCGCAGCGCCGGCCACGGGGCCAGACCTCGAAGCCACGATATGCGCTCGCTCACGACACCGTTTCCGACACGACGGTCACCCGATGCGCTGAAAAGGCGGAGCCGCGGATCGGCTCCCGCACTTTTCCGCGCCTGCCAGAATGCGCCCAAGGGGTTAGCGGAGTTTTGACGTGCCCAGGAATTCGGCAGGATAGGTATTTCTACCTATCGACACTCTAGACCCTTGATATCTTGTCGCTTTCACGCCGGCAAACCGCTGCACGCGTCGCCGGACAATGCTCCCGGCTCAGCGCAGCAGCTCCTCCTCGAAGGGGAACTTCGAGAGTATCTCGCATCCCTTGGCCGTCACGAGGGCTTGATGCTCGAGCTTGACGCCCTCTTTGCCGCCCACCGCACCCACGTAGCTTTCGATGCAGAGCGTCATGTTCTCCTCGACCACGCCGTCGAAGCCGTACTTGGCCACGTCCTGGCGATAATAGATCGAGGGATACTCGTCGCAGAGGCCGATGCCGTGAGCCAGAAGCATATAGCGGTTCGGCACGTATTGATCCGCCTGCCGGTAGGCCTTCTCGGCCAGCTCTCTGAAGCTCACGCCGGGTTTGACCAGCGCCGCGTTGTGCTGGATCTCCTCGTAGGCGAGCTTGTAGAGAGTGCGCTGGGCATCGCTCGGCTTGCCCGGCCCGCAGAAGAAGGTGCGCGAGACGTCGGCGCAATAGCCGAAGGGCCCCACCATATCGGCATCGAAAGCCAGGAGCTCGCCCGGACGGATCCGGCGGTCGCTGCTCTCCTGCAGCCATGGGTTCGTGCGGTCGCCCGAAGTGAGCATCCGCGCATCGATCCATTCTCCGCCCATGGCAACGTTCGTGTGCGAGAGAATCGCGAAGAGCTCGTTCTCCGTGAGCCCGGGCTTGAGCGCCTCGCGCATGCGCGCCATCGCGATATCGGCCACGGAGAGTGAGTAGTTCATGCAGAGAATCTCTTCCGCCGACTTGATCGAGCGGGCGCGCTCGAGCGGCTCCTGCGCGTCCATCAGCTCGATGCCGTGGCGGCCGAGCGCGGCGGCGCACATCACGTCGCAGCGGTCGACGGCCATCCGCTTGTTGCCGCCCGCCACGCCGCGGAAAAGCTGGGCGATCTCCCCCGCCCAATCGCCGATGCTTTCCGCCAACCGCGGACCGCTGAAGAAATAGCTGAAGGGTAGCGCCGGTCGCAGCTCCGTGATGGTCCCGAGCCCGCGCGCGGTCTCGTGGCAGGCCGGGGCATCGAACAGCACGACCGGCCCCTCCGCCGCGACGAACAGGTAGCGACCCGGCGTGTGGGACTGAAACAGCGAGTAGTTCCGGCTGCCGGTGGTGTAGCGGATGTTGATGGGATCGACCAGCAGGCAGGCCGCGTAATCGCGGCTCTTCAGCTGCTCGCGCACTCGGCTCAGCCGATAGCCGCGCAAGCGCGCCATATCGAGGGATGCCTGGGTATCGGTGAGGACGATGCTCGGCGTCTTGTGCGCGACGCCCGACAAATCAGAGCTGGCCATGTGCATGCTCCCTGGTGCTGAAGGACGATCTGCCCGCTGCGCACCGCAGGCGCGCGGCCCGTGCGCGGGTACCGAACTTCGACTCTCTACCACTTTCGCCACTCGCGAGTCGCGCCCTGGCGAGCGATCCCCATCCTTTCCTGCCCACAGGACGAAACGTCAAACCGAGGCAGCGCCCGATAGGCGCGAGACGACGTCATCGCGGAACCGCTGCATCGCATCGAGCATCTCTTCCGCCGTGGCGCCGGGGAACCCGAAATCGGCGTGCGTGACGCCGAGATCGCCGAGATCGCGGAGGTCGCCGGCGATCTCGGCGGGGCTGCCTGAGAACAGCCGCCGCTCGCCGTCGCTCGCCTTCACCGGCACGCCCTCGCCATGCCGTGCGACCCGGTAGGCGAGCCCGACGCTCATGGGATCGCGGCCGGCATCGCCGGCGACCTTGCGCATCCGGGCGATACCCGCACGGTAGCGCGGGAGGCTGTCGAGCGGATGCGCGGGGTTCGTGCCGATCGGATACCACGCATCGCCGAGCCGCGCGGTGCGGCGCAAGGCCGGCCCGCTCTCGCCGCCCACCCAGATCGGCGGGTGGGGCTTCTGCACCGGTTTCGGCGCGAAGGCGATGCCGCCGAACGTAACGTGCTCGCCCTTAAAGCGCGGATCGTCCTGGGTCCATAGTGTGCGGAACGCCTGCAGGTATTCGTCCGTCACCGCGCCGCGCGCGGCGAAGGGAGGCGCGCCGATCGCCTCGAACTCCTCCTTGAGCCAGCCGGCGCCGATGCCCACGGTCAGGCGGCCGCCGGACAGGACATCGATGGTCGACAGGATCTTGGCGGTCAGAACCGCCGGGCGGTGCGGCACCACCATCACGGAGGTGACCAGCCGCAGACGCGAGGTCTTGGCGGCGATGAAGGCGACCTCGGTCAACTGCTCGTGGCGCCCGGCCACCGAGCCGCTGGGGAATTCGCCGGTCTCGGAATAGGGATAGCGCGCGGCGATGCTCGTGGGGATCACGACGTGGTCGCTGAAGGTAGCGAAGTCGAATCCCATCGCCTCGCCCCCGACGCAAATCTTGGTGAGCGTCTCGGGTTGGGCCAGCGGTCCCGCGGTTGGCGCGTTGAAGCCGATCTCCATGGATCCTCCAGTTGATTTGCAGTGTCAGACGCCGTGCATGAATCCTCCCGCCCGAGGACAGGCCGTCGGTCGTGAACTCATAAACTGCCACGGGAGGACGGCGCCGCTCCCAACCTCCTCGGGCCGGGCCAACATTCCCGATGCGTCCGTTGATTGTGCCACGGTGCCGAAGGCTTGGGCTAATGTCCGGCTTGGGTCGCCAACCGCAGTCGGCGGATGCCTCCGCCGCGATACCCTTCATGGTCGCAGGACTTCCTGGCACCTCCCGTCCGACTCGCGTAGACTCGGCGCTTCCTTTCGGGGAGGCAAGCCATGTCCGATCGCGCGAAATCGGCGTTGGTGTCGCGCCGCGAGGTCACGAGGATACTGGGCGGCGCGTTCGTGCTCGGCGCCTTCGGAGCGGGTCCCGCTCTGGCGCAAGCCTGCGCGGCGCTCCCGACCGTCGGTCAAGTCCGGATCGGCGCCCTCGATATCTCCATCAACAACACGAGGTTCTCCGCCTGCCAGAAGAGGCAGCCGACGCTGCCGGGTTTGTCGGTGGTCGTTGCGGCCCACACAAAGAGCGGCAAGACCGCCTGCACGCTCGAGGTCGCCGGCATCACCATCGCCGCCGACATGACCCTCGTCGCCGTGCCGGGGGCGAGCAATCCATACTGCGGAGAATTCGGCTTCGTGCAGTTCACGCAATATACCTATCAGCGCTCGCCGTCGGGGCTCGGCCCGGGCATGGCCGGCGGAGGCTATGCCTGCGCGCGCTCCAGCGCTTGGGAACTCGACGGCGCCGGGCCGGGCCAGAGCTATAACAGGTTCGTCCGCTGCCACCTGGGACCCAACAAGATCCACAGGAAACCCAACCACAAAAGCATGACGGACGGTCCGGGCGTGGCGACGGAGGACGCGATGACCGCTTACGACATGGTCTGGGCGGGCCCGGTCGGCACCATCACGGCGCCCATCCTGTTCCGCACCTGGGTAATCTGGGAGACGACCGACGACAGCAAGCAACCCTCGAAGATCAATCCGCTCAAGCGCCATCCGCTGGCGCGCGTCGATTGGGCTTGGCAGGGTCAAGCGGGCAACAACGGCCCCAATTCCACCTGTCCCTCCGCCGCGGGGCATGCGGGCGCGGGCTGGGACGCGAAGGGGAACACGGGCAGCGTGACCGCCGTCCTCTTCGGCGCCGCGGCGGGCGCGCCGCCGACCAAATTCATGAGGGCGCACAACAACGCGTGGGTGCCGGGTCAATGCTAGGCGACGGAAGCGGGCGGATCGGAGCGCAGGCCCTGCTCGGCCACGCGCGCTGGGCGCCTTCCGCGCGATGCCGGACAAATCAGAGCTGGCCATGGGCATGCTCCCTGGCGCTGAAGGACGATTAGCCGCTGCGAGCCACAAGCGTGCGAGCGATGCCCGTTTCTTGCTCTAAAAGCAGACCCCGAACCCCGCACGGTATGTTTATGGGTTCGCCGACCAGCACGCACTTGCCACAAATCTGCGTCGGCTTGCCGCCCAAAACATGTGGGCGAAGGCGCTCGCCGTGAGGCTGGCTCCCGCGGGCATCCCGGTTTTCGAGGTCAGGCGCGGCGTCATCCGGACCGAGATGACGGCAGAAGTCGCCGCGAAATACGACGCCCGCATCGCCGATGGCCCGATCCCGGCCGGACGTTGGGGAGAAGGCGGGGATGTGGCGCAGTGCGTCGTTGGTCTCGCCGGCGTGCAATTCGATTATGCAACGGGACTGTCGTGAACTGCGATGGTGGGCTTATGATCCCGCGCCTTTGACGACCGACGTCTTGAGAACAAGAGCTGGTCGCGAAACCGGCCGACGAAAGCGGAGGAAATGGATGTGGTTATCGAGTCGCTCGCCTCACGGATCGGGTGAGCCGCATGAGCTATGAGTTCGACTTCGCCGACGTCTTCGCGGCCTGGCCCGAGTTGCTGCAGGGTATGCTCAACTCTCTTGTGCTCTCGGCGCTGGCGATGGCGATCGGCATGGTCGTCGCGGTGGGAGGAGCGCTCGGCAAGACCTCGGGGCCGAAGCCGCTGCGCCTGGCGATCGACGGCTACATCGAGTTGATCCGCAACACGCCGTTTCTGGTGCAGATCTTCCTGATCTTCTTCGGGCTGCCGGCGCTCGGCATCCGGCTTTCCTCGAATACGGCCGCACTCCTGGCGCTCGTCGTCAATGTCGGCGCTTACGGTATCGAGATCGTCCGCGCCGGCATCGAGAGCATTCAAAAGGGTCAGATAGAAGCCGGCAAATCCCTCGGCATGCGACCGCTGAAGATCTTCCGCTACATCGTCCTGAAGCCTGCCATTCAGGCGATCTACCCGTCGCTCACCAGCCAGTTCATCCTATTGATGCTGAATTCGAGCGTGTGCTCCGCGATTGCGGCGAGCGAGCTGACCGCGGTCGCCGGCGACATCCAATCGCGCACCTTCCGCAGCTTCGAGGTCTATTTCGTCGTAACCTGCATGTACTTGGCGATGTCTGTGTTCTTCTGGACAGCCTTCGCCGCAATTGAGCGCGCCCTCCTGAGCAAGCCAACCCGGTAGGTCGAGACGATGCGCGAACTGGGACCAAACGAGATCCTCTACATCCTGGCGGCAGTGCGCTGGACAGTGCTGCTGTCGATCGCCGCCTTTCTGGGCGGCGCCATCGGGGGCGTGCTCGTCGCTCTGGCCCGGACTGGCGAGTTCAGATGGTTGAGGCTCACCGCAACTGGCTATATCAAGATCTTTCAGGGCACGCCTCTGCTGATGCAGCTCTTTCTCGCTTTCTTCGCGCCCGGGCTGTTCGGCTGGTCGGTCGATCCCTGGATGGCGGCGATGCTCGGCTTGTCGCTCCATGCCAGTGCTTTCCTCGGCGAGATCTGGCGCGGCGCCATCGAGAGCGTGCCACCTGGCCAATGGGAGGCAGCGGCCTCGCTTGGATTGCGGTATGGCCCGAAGATGGCACTGGTCATCGCGCCTCAAGCGATGCGGATCGCGATTCCGCCGACGATCGGGTTCCTCGTCCAGCTGGTCAAGGGCACCTCCCTAGCCTCGATCATCGGCTTCGTCGAACTCACCCGCGCCGCGCAGGTGATCAACAACGCCACCTTCCAGCCCTTCAAGATCTTCGCGCTCGTCGCGCTGGTCTACTTCCTGATCTGCTGGCCGCTGTCGGCCTATAGCAAAAGAATGGAGCGCAAGCTCCTCATCGCGTCACGCTGAGTATCGCGATGCCATTGAGCGCGAATCCCACCCCCAAAACCCAGAGGAGAACGTCTCATGTTTTTTTCGAGACCCATTCTGCGCCGTAGCTTCGGCGCGCTGCTTTTCGCCGGCCTCGCCGCGGCAATTCTGGGCACCGTCCCCGCCAACGCCGCGACGCCGGAGGAAATCAAAGCGCGCGGCAAACTGCTGGTCGGCGTGCTGACGGACTATCCGCCCTTCGGCGGCACCGACGCGCAGCAGCAGCCGGCCGGTTACGACGCGGACGTCGCCAAGCTCCTGGCGAAGTCGCTCGGCGTGACGCTCGAGCTCGTGCCCGTGACCGGCCCAAACCGCATCCCCTACCTGCTGACCAACAAGATCGACGTTCTGATCGCCACCTTCGGCATTACGGCCGAGCGCTCCAAGCAAGTTCTGTTCTCCAACCCCTACAGCGCGCTGACGATCTATGTGCTCGCGCCCAAGAGCTTGAACGTGAAAACGCCGGAGGATCTGAAGGCGATCTCGATCAGCGTGGCCCGCGCGTCGACCCAGGATACCGCGATCAGTGCCATCGCGCCGCAGGGCACGCAATTGAAGCGCTTTGACGATGACGCGACGGCGTTGCAGGCGCTGATTTCTGGTCAGGTCCAGGCGATCGGCGCGAGCAACACCATCCTCGCCCAGCTGAACAAGGACTATCCGCAGCTCAACATCGAGCCCAAGCTCACCTTGCGCGAGCAGGCGAACGGCATGGCCTTCCGCAAGGCCGACACCGCGCTGCAGGAATACGCCAACAAATTCATCGCGGACGTCGAGAGCAACGGCGAGTTGAGCGTCATCAACCAGCGCTGGTTCGGCACCCCGCTAACCAAGCTACCGCCCATGCCGCAGTTCTGAGCCTCAG
>DATNIT010000004.1:0-47559 GCA_035604335.1 Allostellaceae bacterium
GCCCATCCCGCAACCTCCTACCGAGACACAATCAGGACCGCCTTCAGCGCCACAAACAGCGCCACCCAGCAGCACGATCCCTTTTACAAAACCGACCGCGTACCTCCAGGCCGCGCTAGGCTGACGAATACGTCAGGCTAACTGGTCTCGCCTGCCATCGGGGCTGCAATCCTGGGATCGCATTGTTGGGGGAAACAAGAAGATGAAACACGCCGGTTTGCTCCTGACCGGGCTCGCGATGTGCCTGCTCATCGCCGCGCCCGCGCGCGCGCAAAACGGGGTGCCGCAAGGCCAAACAACGGGCTTCTATCTGGGGGTCGAGGGCGCGTGGTCGCGCGTCATGAACTTCACCGACAGCGCCAGCGGCGACGGCTTGCAGTTCCACACCGCGCTAAACCCAGGCTTCGCCGCCGGCGGGGATTTCGGATACGACTTTGGCCGCGTTCGCCTCGAAGCCGAACTCGTCTATCGCCGCAGCACCGTGCAGCAAACGCGGATTACGGCCGGCGGCAGCGGTTTCCCGCCTTTGACGGGGCAAACGACTCCCATCGGAGACGCTGCGGCTCTGGGCGGCATGGCGAACGTGATGGTCGATTTGCTGCCGCACAGCCGGTGGACGCCCTATGTGGGCGCCGGCGTCGGCGGGGCCCGCATCGCTTTGGAGAACTACCAAGCCCTTGGCGTCACCTTCGTCGACCAAAAAAGCTGGCAACTCGCCTACCAGGGCATCGCGGGGGTCCGGTACCAGGGCTCGCCGGCGATCTCGCTGTCGCTCGACTACCGTTATTTTGCGACCATGGATGTCAGCCTCCGGGACGGCGCGGGCGCAAGTTTCAAAATCCCTTACGCCAGTCACAATGTAATGTTGGGGATCGCCTACCACTTCGGCGCACCCTCTCCGCCCCCGCCCCGCGCGGCCGCGCCGCCGGCCATCCCCGTCGTCGCCCCAGCTTCGCTGCCCGCTCCCCCGGCGCTGCCTTCGCACAATTTCATCGTCTACTTCAATTTCGACAGATCCGACTTGACACCGGACGGGCGAAAAACCGTGGAAGACGCCGCCGCCAGCTTCAAGCAAACGGGCTCCGCGCGTATCGCCATCGACGGCTATACCGATCTCGCGGGGAGCGCGATCTACAACCTGAAACTCTCGAAACGGCGTGCGGATGCGGTGCATGCCTATCTGGTCCGTCTGGGCGTGCCGGACGGCGCCATCCAGCAGAGCTGGCACGGCAAGGAGAACCCGGCCGTCCCCACGCCCGACGGCACCCGCGAGCCGCGCAACCGGCGGGTCGAGATCGTGTTCTAAGGCCGCCCGAAGCCCGTCGGGGAGCGTCCGGTCCGCGCCGCGGCACCAAGGTTCTTGGCGCGGCGCCGCGCATCCGTCATAAACAACGGCTCCGCCCTCCCGTTCAGCTTGAGATTGTCCATGCTTGTTCTTGCAAACCGTATGTCGCTCCTCGGCACCGAGACAGCCTTCGAGGTCCTGGCGCGCGCCAAGGCGCTCGAGGCCGAGGGCCGCTCCATCATCAATCTCGGCATCGGGCAGCCCGATTTTCCCACGCCTGCGCACATCGTCGAGGCCGGGCGCAAGGCGTTGGCCGACGGTCATCACGGCTATACGCCGGCGAACGGCATCCTGCCGCTGCGCGAGGCCGTCGTGGCCGATCTTCACCGCCGCTACAAGGTCGAGGTCTCGCCGGCGCAGGTGCTGGTGGTGCCCGGCGGCAAGGTCACCATGTTCTTCGCGATCCTGATGTTCGGCGAGCCCGGTGCCGAGATCCTCTATCCCAATCCCGGCTTCCCCATCTACGAGAGCGTGATCCGCTTCTCGGGTGCCACGCCGGTACCGATCGAGCTGCACGAGAGCAGGGGCTTCTCCTTCAGCGCCGAGGAAGTGCTGGCAAAGCTCACGCCCCGCACGCGGCTGCTGATCGTCAACAGCCCCGCCAACCCCACCGGCGGCGTGGTACCGCGCGCCGAGTTCGACAAGCTGGTCAAAGGGCTTGCCGCTTATCCGCAGGTCGCCGTGATGAGCGACGAGATCTATAGCGAAATGGTCTATGACGGCGGCGAGCACGTGAGCCTCCTCACGTATCCCGAGATCCGCGACCGCCTGATCCTGCTCGACGGCTGGAGCAAGACCTATGCGATGACGGGTTGGCGCATGGGCTTCGGCGTCTGGCCGAAGGAAATATTCGCGCATGCCGAGCGGCTCGCCATCAACTGCCATTCCTGCGTCAACGCGGCGGCGCAATACGCCGGCATCGCCGCGCTGACGGGACCGCAGGAGCCCGCACGGCAGATGGTCAAGGCCTTCGCCGAGCGGCGGCAGTACATCGTGAAGGCGCTGGGCGAGCTCCCCGGCTTTCGCTGCGTCAATCCCGGCGGCGCTTTCTATGCGTTCCCGAACGTGAGCGGCACGGGCCTCGACGCGCGCTCGCTGCAGAACGTGCTGCTGGAGGAAGCCGGCGTCGCGACCCTCTCCGGCACCAGCTTCGGGCGCTTCGGCGAGGGCTATCTGCGCTTCTCCTATGCCGCGAGCCTGCCGGCATTGAAGGAAGCGATCGAGCGGATCCACGGATGCCTGTCCAAGCGCCAGATGCCCGGGCGCTCGGCAACGGCCTACTGAGTGTGCCCGCGCCGCTTTGCCTATGTGTGCCATTGCCGCGGGCCAAGTGGAGCGGACCGGCTCGAGTCTATAAAGTCCGCTATTGCCGCTCTGCATATTCTATAATCATTGATTGCCTAAATAGCGGGCGATGACAGCCGTCACCAGACTTGGCATCGCGCCCTCTCGGCGTCGGGTTTTCTGGCACGGCTTGTGCTTAATCCCAGGGTAAGGATTTTCTGCGCGCTCGGGCTTCCGGTGCGTCAACTTCTGCGGCAGGGGAAGGCATGAAGAAGATCGAAGCCATCATCAAGCCCTTCAAGCTCGACGAGGTGAAGGAAGCCCTGCACGAGGTGGGGATCCAGGGGATCACGGTGACGGAGGCCAAGGGCTTCGGACGCCAGAAGGGACACACCGAGCTTTATCGCGGCGCCGAATACGTGGTCGACTTCCTGCCCAAAGTGAAGATCGAGGTCGTGATGGAGGACGGGATGGTCGACCGCGCGGTCGAGGCGATCCAGAAGGCGGCTCACACCGGCCGCATCGGCGACGGCAAGATCTTCGTCACCACCATCGACGAGGCGATCCGGATCCGGACCGGGGAGCGCGGCGCGGACGCGATCTAGCCGCCGCCATTTCAGGGGGCGGCCGAGGCGGTCGGGCGGCCGCTCCTCGTCCGCCGGGTTCACTCATACGGCCACCCACAACAACGGGAAACGAGCGATGTCCGATACCAAAAAAGTCATGGATATGATCAAGGAGCACGACGTCAAGTACGTCGACTTCCGCTTCACCGATCCGCGCGGCAAGTGGCAGCACTTGGCGCATCACGTGAAGACCATCACCGAGGACTTCCTGACCAACGGCGTGATGTTTGATGGCTCGTCGATCGCGGGCTGGAAGGCGATCAACGAGTCCGACATGGTGCTTATGCCGGATTGCGCCACCGCGGTACTCGATCCCTTTGCGGCGCAGACCTCGCTGATCCTGTTCTGCGACGTCTTCGAGCCCGGCACCGGCCAGCCCTATGCGCGCGATCCCCGCTCGATCGCCAGGAAGGCCGAGAAGTACCTGGCCTCCACCGGCATCGGCGACAAGGCGTTCTTCGGACCCGAGGCCGAGTTCTTCGTGTTCGACGACGTCCGCTACAAGACCGGCATGAACGGCGCCATGTACGAGGTCGATTCCGAGGAAGGTCCGTGGGTCAGCGACAAGAAATTCCCGGACGGCAACACGGGTCACCGTCCGCCGATCAAGGGCGGCTACTTCCCGGTGCCGCCGGTGGACGGCGCCTCGGACCTGCGCGCCGAGATGCTCTCGACCATGGCCGAGATGGGTCTCGACGTCGAGAAGCACCATCACGAGGTGGCGCCCGCGCAGCACGAGCTCGGCTTCGTTTTCTCGACACTGGTGCGCACCGCCGACAACCTGCAGATCTACAAATATTGCGTGCACAACGTGGCGCACCAGTACGGCAAGACGGCGACCTTCATGCCGAAGCCGATCAAGGGCGACAACGGCTCCGGCATGCACGTCCATCAGTCGATCTGGAAGGGCGAGAAGCCGCTCTTCGCGGGCTCGGGCTATGCGGACCTCTCCGACACCGCGCTCTACTACATCGGCGGCATCATCAAGCACGCGAAGGCGATCAACGCCTTCACCAATCCGACCACGAACAGCTACAAGCGCCTGATCCCCGGCTTCGAGGCGCCGGTGCTGCTCGCCTACTCCTCGAGGAACCGCTCGGCCTCCTGCCGCATCCCCTACGTCGCGAGCCCCAAGGGCAAGCGCGTCGAGGTGCGCTTCCCCGACCCGGCGGCAAACCCCTATCTCGGCTACGCCGCGATGCTGATGGCCGGCCTCGACGGCATCCAGAACCGGATCCACCCCGGCGATCCCATGGACAAGAACCTCTACGACTTGCCGCCGGAGGAGCTGAAGGACGTGCCCACGGTCTGCGGCAGCTTGCGCGAGGCGGTGGAGAACCTACGGGCCGACCACGCCTTCCTCACCAAGGGCGACGTGTTCACGAAGGACCAGATCGAGGCCTACATCGAGCTCAAGTGGGAAGAGATCTACGCCCTCGAACACACGCCGCACCCGATCGAATTCCAGATGTACTACAGCGTCTAAGCCGCAGCCGGTTGCTTCCTGGACTAGCGCCTCCGCCGAGAGATCGGCGGGGGCGCCTTCTTTTTCCGGCCCGGCGCACCGCGGCTAGCTGCGACATCGGCCATTTCCGACGCGAGGCCCCGTGGCGGTATAATGGCTTGGGAGTGGACTAGGATAACGCCGCGGGGATGGGGCATCGTTCATGATTGGTCTGGATTGGCGCCGGCGCGCATCCGCCGGGCTGGCTTTCGGCGCGCTGCTGGTTTGGTCGCACATCTCGGCTGCACAGACCTACGTGCCGCCGCCGCGCAGCATCGCCGACATCACGGCGGTGCTCGACAGCGAGAAACCCGACCCTGCCAAGCTCGCCCGCTACGTCGCGCAAGCAGATGCCGCCGTTCCGGCTGGAGCATCCCCTGCCGCCCTCGCGGCCTTCTATCGCGACCGTTCGGTGGCGGCGAGCCAACTCGGCCGCATCGACCAATGGATCGCCGACGCCAAGGAGGCCCTGAGGTTCGCCGATCAGATCAACGACTCCAATCTCTCCGACGATTCCCGCAATCAGCTGGCGCAGGCGGAATCCCAAGTCGGCAATTATGCCGCCGGCATCGAGTACGCGCGGCAGCGCGTGGCGACGGCCGGCACCTTCATCGGACAGCTCGCGGCTGCGCACAGCCAGCTCGCGGGGAACTATGCTTTCGCCGGCCATTTGCCGGAGGCTCGTGCAGAAGCGGAGGCTGCGGTCAACGCGGCTAAGGCCTTCAAAGATGCTCGCCGCGTCGACTCAATCACCCTCACCAATGCTCAGCGCAGCGCTATTTACTCCGGTGGCGTCGTTGCGGAATCGGAGGGCCGCTTTGCCGACGCCGAGAGCCAGTACCGGCAAGCTGCCGCCGCCGCGCAGACCGTGCTCGACGGATATGACGGCTGGATGAATCAGCACAAGGGCTCGAAGGAGACGTTCCAGTCCGTCGTGACGGGGATGCAATCACGCTTGGCGTTGGTGGTGGCGCGCCAAGGCCGCTTGGCCGAAGCCGAGGCGATCTCGCGCCAGGTCTTGCTCGACACCTTGCACCAACAGGGCCGTTACGCGCCGCGGACCGCGGGGATCGTGGGCGTTCTCGCGAACATCGTGCTCGACGAGGGCCGACCGGACGACGCTTTGCGCCTCGCCCAGGCGGCGGTCGATATCTTCGAGAAGATCGGCGCATCCCGAGGTGCTCGTGCCTCGACCAACGCTCGCCTTGCGGTCGCGAATGCATTGGTGGTGAAGGGCGACTGGCGGGCGGCGATGGCGGCCTATGACGAGGCCGGCCGCGGCATCGGGCCGCAGGACCAGGCAGCACGCACGCTCTTCAACGGCACGCTCGCGCGGGTCATCGCCATGCTCAAGACCGGTCGGGCAAGCGAGGCGCTTGAGCAGGTCTCTCGCGTGGCGACGGCACGAGAGCAGAACCTGGGCCCGAGCCATCCGGCCACCCTCGAGACGGAAGGCTTGCGAGCTGCGGCGCTGTACTACGCAGGACAGAAATCCGAGGCGCTCACCGCCTTCCGCGCCGCGGTACCGAAGCTTATCCAGGCCTCGCGGGTCAGCGACAACGGGGAAGGCGCACCGATCCTGCGCGAGATGCAGCTGCGCTTCGTGCTGGAGACCTATATCGGCCTGTTGTCCGAGAGCAGAGACGCCACCGCCGCGGGCGAAGCCTTCGCGCTCGCGGACGTGATCCGCGGCCAATCGGTGCAACGAGCCCTCGCGCAGAGCGCTGCCCGCGTGAGCGTGCGCGACCCCGCGCTCGCGGATCTCGTGCGCCGCGAGCAGGATGCACAGTCTCAGATCAACGCGCTCTTCGCTCTCATCGCCAATATCCAGGCGGCGCCCGCCGACCAGCGCGACGACAAGGCCGCGGCCGCCCTGCGCACCCAGGTCGACCAGCTCCGCGGCGCCCGCGCCAAGCTCCGAGAGGAGATCGAGAAGCGGTTCCCGGACTACGCCAACCTCATCGATCCAAAGCCCGTCGGCATCGATCAGGCGCGGAAGGTGCTCGGCGCCGACGAGGCCATGGTGACTTTCTATCTCGGCGAGAGCCGCAGCTTCGTCTGGGCGCTGCCGGCCACGGGCGCACCAGCCTTTGCCGCGGTGCCGCTCTCGGCCGCAAAGATCGCCGAGGAGGTGCACGCGCTGCGTCGGGCACTCGAGCCCAACGCAACCAGCCTGGCGGAAATCCCCGCTTTCGATACCGAGCGCGCCTATCGCCTCTATGCGGCGCTGTTGCAGCCCGTCGAGGCGGGCTGGCATTCGGCGAAGTCGCTGCTGGTGGTGCCGCACGGCGCGCTCGGCGAGTTGCCCCTCGCCCTTCTGCCGACCGCTCCTGGAAAGCCCGGGCCAGGCGGCCCAATGCCCTTCACGGAGTACCAAAAGGTGCCCTGGCTCGTCCGGCAGGTTGCCGTGACACAGCTGCCCTCGGCGACTTCGCTGGTGACCTTGCGCACGCTGCCCGCCGGCAGCTCCACCCGGCGCCCCTTTCTGGGTTTCGGCGATCCCTGGTTCAACGAGGCCGAGGCGAAGGAGGCGCAGGCGCAAGGCACGGCTTCCGGCACCGTGATCGCCAGCCGCGGCGCTGCGGGCAAGGGTTTGCGCATCGTGTTGCGCTCGGCACCGAAGACAGAGACCTCTGCCACCGCGACTCTCGCCAACCTGCCGAGGCTGCCGGAGACCGCGGACGAGGTGCGTAACGTCGCGATCGCCCTCAAAGCCGATCCCGCTGCCGACGTGTTCCTGGGCGTCAAGGCCAACGAGGAGACCGTGCGCACGGCCGATCTCGCCCATCGCCGCGTGGTGATGTTCGCAACGCACGGTCTCGTTCCCGGCGATCTCGATGGCCTGCAGGAGCCCGCGCTCGCCCTCTCCGCGCCGGACGTGGCCCATATCCAGGGCGACGGGCTCCTCACCATGAGCAAGATCCTTGGCCTCAAGCTCGACGCCGATTGGGTCGTGCTCTCCGCTTGCAACACGGCTGCAGGCAGCGGAGCAGGCGCAGAGGCTGTCTCCGGCCTGGGCCGCGCCTTCTTCTACGCCGGCACCCGCGCACTCCTGGTCTCGAACTGGCCCGTCGAGACCACCTCGGCGCGGACGCTCACAACCGACCTGTTCCGCCGCCAAGCCGAGCAGCCGGGCCTCTCACGCGCCGAGGCTCTCCGGCAGGCCGAGCTCGCCCTCATCGACGGGCCGGGCTTCCTCGCGGACGGCAAGCCCCTCTTCTCCTACGCCCACCCGATCTTCTGGGCGCCGTTTGCTGTCATCGGAGACGGCGGCGGCTCCAGGAGCTGATCACCAGCCGGCGGCGGAGAGCTCAGCCGCCAGCCGGCTCACGAGCTCGCCGGCCGGCAACGACCGGGCGCGCGCCACGCCCGTCCCCGCCCAGAGCGAGAGAAAACCGCTCTCGCCGCGCTGCGCCGCCGCGGCGCGCATCGCGCGGGTGAGCGCATTCTGCAAGGGATACGGAAGGATGGCGGCCTCGCGCGTCCGCAGCGTCGCAATGAATGCATTGGCGATACCGCGCGCCGGCCGTCCGGAGAAGGCGCGCGTGATGACCGTGGTGTCCGCGCGCGCGCCCAGCACGGCGCGCTTGTGAGCCTCGGACGCGCCGGATTCCGGACACGCGAGGAACGCCGTGCCCAGTGCCGCCGCCGCGGCCCCTGCCTTGAGTGCACCCGCAATGTCGCCGCCGTCCATCAGACCGCCCGAAGCGGTGACGGGGAGCTTGACCGCGCCCGAAATGCTCCGCACGAGATCGAGGGTCGAGATCATCGAGGCCTCGAAGGATCCCGAGAACGTGCCGCGATGGGCGCCGGCCTCCGCACCCTGCGCGAGGACTCCATCGACGCCCGCCGCCTCCAAGTGGCGTGCCTCCTCCACGGTGGTGGCTGTACCGACGATGGCGATGTCCCGGGCGCGCAGCCGCGCGATGTCCTGGGGTCTCGGAATGCCGAAGGTGAAGCTGAAGACGGGCGGCCGTGCTTCCAGCACCGCCGCCAATTGCGCCGGAAACGGATCGGGCGGTAGCACGGGCAGCACTGGCGGCAGCAATCCCAACACGGCGTGCGCCTCTTCGAGGAGCGCCAGCATCGGCGCGGGATCGACGGCGTTCTCGGTCAAGTAGGCGCCGGCGAACAGGTTCACGACGAACGGCTTGTCCGTGAGCGCGCGGACCCGCCGGACGGCATCGAGGATCTGCTCCGGCGTCAGATAGGGCGCGCCCAGCGAACCCAAGCCACCCGCGTTCGAAACCGCGGCTACGAGCTCGGGCGTGGAGGGACCACCGCCCATCGGGGCCTGGATGATCGGCAATTCGACCCCGAGGCTGCGCAGAAACCCGGTCCGGGTCATCGGTTCCTCTCTCCGGCTTGCGAGGCTCCCACGATAGGCCTGGAGACCCCTCACGAAAAATGGTTTATTGGGCACGAAGCCATCTCTTCTAATGATGGCGCTTAGAGCGGGAGAGTCCGATGGATGCCGGCGACCTCGCCGTATTCGCCGCGGCGGCCAAAGCGGGCGGCATCACCAAGGCGGCGGAGACTCTGCACACCGTGCAGTCGAACGTGACGCAGCGCATTCGTCGGCTCGAGGCCGAGCTCGGCGTGCCGCTGTTCCATCGGCACAGCCGGGGTGTCACGCTCACCAGCGCCGGCACGCAGCTGCTGCCCTACGCCGAGCGGATCGGCCGTCTGCTCAGCGAGGCCAAGCAAGCGGCCGCGGATGGCCCGACCGCGCGCGGCCGCATCGTGATCGGTGCCTTGGAGTCGGCGACTGCCGTGCGGCTCCCGCCCGTGCTCGCGGCCTACGGCGCCGCGTGTCCGGAGGTCGATATCGAGATCGACACCGGCACCACGGCGGCGCTGGTCGATGCCGTTCTGGCGCGCCGGCTCGAGGCCGCCTTCGTCGCGGGTACGGTGAGCCATCCGGACCTGCTGGCAATCCCGATCGTCGAGGAGGAGCTCGTGGTCGTGACGGCGCCGTGGATCGCCGGTCTCGATGGGCTCGCGGCCGCGGCCAACCTCGACCCGCTCAAGCTCATCGTGTTCCGCCCCGGCTGCTCTTACCGCACGCGGCTCGAGGCGCTGCTGGCGGAGCGCGGCGTCGTCAATGCGCGCCGCCTGGAGTTCGGCACGCTCGACGGCATCATCGGCTGCGTCGGCGCGGGCATCGGGGTGACGCTGCTGCCGCGGATCGTCGTGGCTCGAGCCGCGAGGGAGGGCCGGGTCGCTCTCCACCGCTTGCCGCCGGACGCGGCGCGGATCGAGACGGTCCTTATCCGGCGGCACGACGTCTTCGTCTCGACCGCGCTCGCGCGCTTCATCGAGATCGCTCGAAGCCACCTGGCCGATTCAGCCGCCGGGCGTCGAGCCAGGCAGCGCGCCGGCTCTCAACATGGGTCTCGGTTCACCACCGAGACCAAAGCCGCGGCATCGAGGATCAAGCGCCGGGCGTAGCGGACCGGGCCGAAAAAGAATGAGGTCGCCGCGGCCTGGGAGCCGTCGACGACCTCATCGCCCAGTTTGGTCAGCCAGGGGGTAACCAGGGAGGTTCGGGCGACACGGTTAATTTAGGGACGCGCCGCCCGCGCGGCTGTGACGGGGATCACAGGACCGGTTGCTCGGAGAAATAAGGCAAAGCTGCGCCTCTCCGGCGGCAAGCGGGGATGCACGGCAGCGGCCGAGCCTAGAACCAATCCGAGGCATGCCCGACCCCGAAATCCAAGAGCCAGGAGACCACTATGTCGAGAATCGTTACCGCTCAAAGGGTGATTGCCCTCGCCGTCGCCGGCATGTTCGCGGTCGGCATCGCAGGGAGTGCGCTGGCTGACACGCCGTGGCAGAAGGCCCATCCACGCCGCGAGCAGGTGAACAACCGCCTGAACGTCCAGAATGCCCGAATTCATCAGCAGGTGAAGGAAGGCGACCTCACGAAGCAGCAGGCTTGGCAGCTCCACACGCAAGACCATCAGATCCGCCAGGAAGAGCGCTCGATGGCGAGCCAGGACGGCGGCCACATCACCAAGCTCGAGCAAGCGACCCTGAACCAGCAGGAGAACCACGTGAGCCAGGAGATCGGGCGGTAACGCCGCTCCCGAGCTCTCGACCGACGATGTGAGGGGCGCCGGTCGGCGCCCCTCATTCGATTGCCGGCTCCGCTCTCCTCGGTGCTGGACTCGCGCGCAAGCGCGATCGATCATCGTGCGCGGTCCCATCCGCTGCTGGGGAGCGCTCCATGAACATCACCGAGGCGACGCGGGCTTACGACGATTGGGCGCGCGGGCAGATCCCGTTCGTCGCGCGGGATCTCTCGTTGAAGCACCGGCTGATGGCCAAGGCCGCGTTCCCATTTTTGCGCGCGACCTTCTATCGCTGGATGCAGGTCTGGCCCGAAGCCTGCGCGGACCTCGCGCGTGCGCCCAAGCTGCTCGCCGTCGGCGACCTGCATGTCGAGAATTTCGGCACCTGGCGCGACCTAGAGGGCCGCCTGGTCTGGGGCATCAACGATTTCGACGAGGTCTATCCCCTGCCCTACACCCTCGATCTCGTGCGCCTCGCCGCCAGCGCGCTGTTGGCGATACGCGAGGAGTCGCTCTCGATCAACCCGGACCGCGCCTGCGCCGCCATCCTGGAGGGCTACGCACAATCGCTCTCGGCGGGCGGCCACGCCTATGTTCTCGAGGAGCATCATCCGACCCTGCGCGCGCTCGCCTATGCCGAGGAGCGCGACCCCCAACGCTTCTGGACGAAGCTCACTCGCGCGAAAGCGATCCGGCCGCCGGGCGCGCTGGCAAGCCGGCTCAGGCGCGACCTGCCGACGGGGAGCACGCAGATCCGCTTCGTGCCGCGGGTCGCCGGGCTCGGCAGCCTTGGGCATCCCCGCTACGTCGCGCTCGCGGGGTACCACGGCAGCTGGCTCGCCCGCGAAGCCAAGGCCCTGCTGCCGTCGGCCGCGGCTTGGGTCGCCAAGGCGGCGCGGCCCACGATCCTCTCGGGCCAGCTCATGAGCCGGGCGGTGCGCGCGCCCGACCCGTTCGTCACGCTCGAGAGCGGCTGGCTGCTGCGCCGGATCGGGCCACATTGCTCGCGGATCGAGCTCGCGGATTTCCCGAAGCGCAGCGACGAGCTGCGCATTCTCCGCGCGATGGGACGCGAGACCGCCAACGTGCACCTCGCCACCCCCGGGACGATCCCGGCAGTCAGGCGCGATCTCAAGAAACGCGGCGCCACATGGCTCCGCTCGGCGGCCCGGACCATGGCGGACGCGGTGCTCACGGACTGGAAAGACTGGCGCCGGGCCTTCTGATGGCAACAAGGCTCCGGTAAACTTCGCGCTGGCAGTGCGCCATCGAGGGACGGCGCAGAACTTTGGGGGCATCCGTGCGAGACCGTAACCTGACCGCCGGCGCCGTGCTTGGCGCCATCGCGATCATTTGTGCCGGCGCGGCGCGCGCCGAGACGCCGATCGAGCGCGGCACCTACCTCATGCGCAGCATCGTCGCCTGTGGCAACTGCCATACGCCCAAGGGACACGACCTCAAGCCGCTGGCCGATCAGGAGCTCGCGGGCGGCTTCGTTATCGATGCGCCCGTCTTTCATGCGGTCGCGCCGAACATCACGCCGGATCGGGAGACCGGCATCGGCGGATAGACGGATGAGCAGATCGTCGACGCCATCCGCAACGGCAAGCGGCCGGACGGCACGATCATCGGTCCGCCCATGCCCATCGCGTTCTACCGCGGCATGTCCGATGGCGACGTGCGGGCGATCGTGGCTTACCTCCGCGCGGTGAAGCCGATCAGCAACAAGGTCGAGAAATCGACCTACAAGATTCCGCTGCCGCCGTCTTATGGGCCGGCGGTGACCGACATCGCCGAGGTGCCGCGCGGGGACAAGCTCGCCTACGGTCACTACCTCGCGAGCGGGCTCGGCCACTGCCTCGACTGCCACACGCCGCTGCTTCCGACCGGACAGAACGACATGGGGCGCCTCGGCGCGGGTGGCAACGATCTTCCGGGACCTGGAAGCACGGTCGTGACATCCTCGAACCTGACGCCCGGCAATCCCAAGGGCATCGCCGGCTGGAGCGACGATCAGGTAAAGGCAGCGATCCGCACGGGGCGGCGGCCCGACGGCAATCCGCTGGTGGGGCCGATGGCCTTCGGCTGGTACCAGAACATCGGCGATGCCGACCTCGACGCGCTCGTCGCCTATCTGCGCACGCTCAAGCCCGTGAAGGCGGATTAGAGATCCCGCCGGTGCGGTTGACAGCCCCGCTGGACCGCGGGCTTGCGGATGGTGCGCCGCGCCGCCGAGGCCGCAAGCAGCGCGCCTAGTCCCAGCATTGAGGCCGTCATCGCCGTGAAATCGCCGAGCGCCACGCCCGCCACCGTGCCGAGCGCCGGCCATGACCCAGCGCGTGGGAGATCACCAGCGAAGGCGAGCCAATGGTCGAATGGCATCAGCTTTCCCTCTTTGCTCCCGCGCTAATACAGCATTGCCGTCGCCAGCACCGCCATGGTGACGCGCGCAATGCAGACGAGCTTGTCGCGCTCGTCGGTGATGCGGATTTCCCAGACGTGGGTGGTGCGGCCCAAATGGACCGGCCTCGCAATTCCGGTAACCGTGCCGCCCGACACCGGGCGGAGATGGTTCGCGTTGATCTCAAGACCGACGCAATGGTGCTTGCTGCTGTCGACACAGAAAGCCGCACCCCAAGACGCGAGCGTCTCCGCGAGCGTCACGGACGCGCCGCCATGCAGTACGCCCGCAGGCTGCCTTGTGCGGTGGTCGACGGGCATGCGCGCTTTCAAGTAATCGTCGCCGGCCTCGATTACCTCGATGCCGAGATGGCCGATCATCGACTGCGCCGCGCGCTCGCGGGCATAGTCGAGCGGGAATTTGTCGAACCAGATCGCCATCCGGCTGCCCTCCTGCGCGCTCAACCCTGGTCCGGCGGCACGGGCCTGGGCTTGCGATCCTCGCCGATCGCGACGTAGGTGAACGTACCTTCGGTCACCCGGACGCTCTCGCGGGTGCGATGGCGGCGCACCCAGCTCTCGATGTGGATGGTGATGGAGGTGCGGCCGATCTTGACGATGGTGCCGTAGCAACTCACCTCGTCCCCGATGAAGACCGGCAAATGAAAGGTCATGCCCGTGACGGCCACGGTCGCCACGCGGCCGCGCGCCCGCTGGACCGCAAGGCTACCGCCCGCGAGGTCCATTTGCGAGAGCACCCAGCCGCCGAAGATATCGCCGTTGGCGTTGGCATCGGCGGGCATGGCGATGGTGCGCAGCGCCGGCTCGCGGGCCGGCGGTTCCGGCGCCTCGGGGATGCTCATGGGGTGGCTTGTCTGTCCCTACAATCTATTGTGTGAGTTGATACAATACCCTACAGCATCCTGCTTGCGGCGGCTTCCGTCCGCTCCTTATACTCCCGCCCGCCATGGCTGACCTCTTCGATTCCGCAGCGCGCAAATCCGGCTCGGGCTACTCCGCCAAGGACATTGAGGTCCTCGAGGGCTTGGAGCCCGTGCGCCGGCGGCCGGGCATGTACATCGGCGGCACCGACGAGCGCGCGCTCCATCACCTCGTGGCGGAGGTGCTGGACAATGCCATGGACGAAGCGGTCGCGGGCCACGCGAGCCGGATCGAGGTCGAGCTCCACGCCGACGGCAGCATCACGGTCACCGACAACGGCCGCGGTATTCCGGTCGATCCCCATCCGAAATTTCCGAAGACCTCGGCGCTGCAGGTGATCCTCACCACGCTGCACTCCGGCGGCAAGTTCGGCGGCGACGCCTACAAGACCTCGGGCGGCCTGCACGGCGTCGGCATTTCCGTGGTGAACGCGCTCTCGGACGAGCTCACCGTCGAGGTCGCCCGCGACCGGCATCTCTACGTGCAGGAATACAGCCGCGGCAAACCCAAGACCAAGCTCAAGGACAAGGGCGCGGTCTCGAACCGGCGCGGTACCACCATCCGGTTTCATCCGGACGCGCAGATCTTCGGCGAGAGCGCGCGCTTCAAGCCGGCGCAAGTCTATCGCTTGGCGCGCTCCAAAGCCTATCTATTCCGCGGCGTCGAGATCCGCTGGGTCTGCGACAAGGCGGTCCCGCGCCCGGCCGAGGTGCCGCAGGAGGAACGACTGCATTTCCCTGGCGGGCTCGGCGACTTCCTCGCCGCATCCATCAATGGCCGCGCCACCATCACGCCGAAACCCTTCGCGGGCGATGCGGAGTTCGGCCGCGACGGCCGCGTCGAATGGGCGATCCACTGGTGCCCAGAGGAAGACGGGTTCTGCCACTCCTATTGCAACACCATCGCCACCGACGAGGGCGGCACGCACGAGCAGGGCCTGCGCAGCGCGCTCACCCGGAGCCTCAAATCCCACGGCGAGCTCATCGGCAACCGCCGCGCCGCGCAGATCACCGCCGAGGACGTCATGGAGAGCGCGGCGGTGCTGCTGTCGCTCTTCATCCGCGAGCCGCAATTCCAGGGCCAGACCAAGGAGCGCCTCTCGTCGCCCGAGGCTCTGCGGCTGGTGGACGGCGCCCTCAAGGACCACTTCGACCACTGGCTGACCGCGGACCCCGATGGCGCGCGCCAACTTCTCGATTTCGTCATCGAGCGCGCGGAGGATCGCCAGCGCAAGCGCCAGCAGAAGGAGCTCGAGCGCAAGAGCGCCACGCGCAAGCTGCGGCTTCCGGGCAAGCTCGCGGATTGCAGCCGCGGCGACGCGCGCGGCACCGAGATCTTCCTGGTCGAGGGCGACAGCGCCGGCGGCTCGGCGAAGCAAGCGCGCGACCGCGAGACCCAGGCGATCCTGCCGCTCCGCGGCAAGATCCTGAACGTCGCCAGCGCATCGGCCGACCGGCTCCGTCAGAACCAGGAACTCTCCGATCTGATCCTGGCGCTCGGCTGCGGCAGCGGCGAGCGGTACGACGAAACGAAGCTTCGCTACGAGCGCGTCATCATCATGACCGACGCCGACGTCGACGGCGCGCACATCGCCTCGCTGCTGATGACCTTCTTCTTCCGCGAGACGCCGAAGCTGGTCGAGCGCGGGCGGCTCTTCCTGGCGCTGCCGCCGCTCTACCGCCTGACCCAGGGCGGCGAGACCGCTTACGCCCGCGACGACGCGCACAAGGATGCGCTGCTCAAGACCGTGTTCAAATCCGCCAAGGGCAAGGTCGAGCTCAGCCGCTTCAAGGGCCTCGGCGAGATGCCCTCCAAGCAGCTCCGCGACACCACCATGGATCCGAAACTGCGCACGCTGCTCCGCGTGACGCTACCCGACCAGACGGAGCGCGGCGATTACAAGAAGACCGTGAAGCTGGTCGAGAGCCTGATGGGCCGCAAGCCGGAGCTGCGCTTCGACTTCATCCAGAAGAATGCGAAGTTCGTGCGCGATCTCGATGTCTAAGAAACAAGCAGCGCCATAGCTGCATTGAAATTCCGCAGGGAAACCGACACGGTCAATCTGCATAGTGACTCGCGTTATCCGCGCCCAGAGTCTCGGTCGCATCAACGCACGCACGGAAACGCCACGCGAAGCACAGAACCTGCTCACGGGTTGCCTCACACAATCGACACATCGAGGCGGTTGCGATCTCACGCATTTGAGTGATTTCATTCGCGCGGCAGGTGTTCCGCGAAAGGCGATTCGCAGCGGCAGCCTCGGACCTCATTGCGGAGGCTCGGCTGTCCCGCGCTCGATCCGCTGCGCGATTTTCGTCCTTTATCCGGGGGCACCTGTGAAAGCCCGAACGGTCAACCCGATCTCCTCTTGGGAGCGCGATGAAGGCTCTCGTCATCAGCTCGAGCTTTCCCTATCCCATCGACCTCGGGCGCAAGGTCGTGATGGCGGGCTATCTCGAGTTCCTGTGCAGGGAGATCGGACCGGAGAACGTGACGTACGCGACCGCCGATACCGGCTGCGCGGAGCCGCCGATCGGTTTTCGCGTGGTCCAGCTGCCGATCGCGCATCCGTTCCGGCGCATGGCGACCGTCGCGTGGCAAGGCGCTCTCGCGCAGCGGAAGCCCATGCAAGAGGCGATGTTCAGCAATCCGCAAGCTCTCGACATCATCGCGGAGCTGGTGTCAACCGAGCGTCCGGACGTGCTGTTGGTCGACACGGTTCGCATGGCGCAATACGCGGAGCCCGCCGCGGAGCGCGTCAGGCGTCGCGTCATGCATCTCGACGACCTCTATTCCCTCCGATACCGGCGGATCCTGGATCTGCTTAGGCATCATCCGCAGCTGCGGCTCGACGCGGTCGGGTCTTTCGCGCGCTTCTTGCCGCCGCCGCTCGCGCGCATGGCGCGGGCGGGACAGAAAGAGCTCCTGCTGCTGGAGAGCGGGCTGCTGCGCCGGCGCGAAATCTGGGCCGCCAAGGTGTTCGATCGCGCGCTCCTGCTCAATGACGAGGAAACCCGAATGCTCGCGCATTCGTCGGGATCCGACCGCGTGGAGACCATCAGGCCTTTGATAAAGCGCCCGGCGCGTCGAGCGAGACGATACTCAGTGGAGCCGGAGTTCCTGTTCCTGGGCAGCTTCACGCTGCCCGCGAACGTGCACTCGCTATCGGCGTTTCTCGACGCCTTGCCCGCGGTCTTCGAGCGGATCCCAACCGCGAAGATCGTGGTCGTGGGCAAGAACACTCATAATGGCATCCGCGAGAAGGCCCGTCGGTACGGCGACTGCGTGCGCTTTCTCGACTATGTCGCCGATATCTCCGAGGTGATGTCGACGGCGTCCGCCATGGTGGCACCGATTTCGTTCGGCACCGGCATCAAGATGAAGGTGCTGGACGCGCTGGCCCACGGTCTGCCGCTGGTATCCACAAGCGCCGGCATCGACGGCACCGGCATCACGCCAGGCCGAGAGGCCCTGGTCTCGGACGATCTCGGGGAGTATCCGGAGCTGCTCTCGGCGGTGCTAGACCCCGGCGTGAACGACCGGATGTCGGAGGCGTGCCTCGATCTCTACGAATCCGATTACTCGCCCGAGGCGGTCGCGCAACAATACCGGCAAGTCTTCATGAGTTGAGCCTGTGCATTCAGGCCGCGAGGAACTCGAGAAGGTACCGGGTCACCTCCTCCGGGGCGTCCTCCATCAGAAAGTGGCCGGCATTCTCGATCAGTCGCACATCCGCGTTCTTGATGTAACGCTGCAGCCGGGCGGCCTGATCGACGGGGATCCAGGTGTCCTTGGTGCCCCAGATGATCCGCACGGGCACGTCGAGCGGCTCGAGCTGCGCTTCAAGCCTGGCGATGGAGTCGTCGCTGAGCTGCGCCACGCGGTTGTACCAGAGCGCCTGGCCTTCCGCGCCACGCCAAGGCTTCATGTAGGCCGCCGCCGCGGCCTCGCTCATGGGCTTGAACGTCGTGGAGGCGATCCGGGCGCGCGCGATCAGCTCGTAAAGATTCACGGGCATGGTGCGGTAGGCGTCGAGGTATTTCTGCGCATGCTGCGTCGCCGCACTGACGCACGGCAGCATCATGGCGGCGCTGATCAAGGCGATGCGCTCGAAGCGGCTGCCCTCGAAATAGTAAGCCATCATGCCGTAGCCGCAGCCGATATCGTGCAGCACCGCGGCGGGCCGCTTCAGGTCCCAGTAGAGCAGAAGGTCGTGCAGGACGCGCGACTGCAGGGCATCGCCGACGTCCATGCCGTCCCGCCGCTCCGACTGCCCCTGGCCCGGCAGGTCGTAGACGAACACGCGATGCGAGCGCGCGAGCGCCGGCGCGACGGCGCGCCAAATGTAGGAATTGCTGGGAAAGCCGTGCACCAGCACCACTGGCGGGCCGTCGCCGAGCACGTCGTAGGCGATCTCGACGCCCCGCACGCGTGCGCGCTTGCTCAATTGCCACTCGGACAAGGCAGCCTCCCTCGCCAGCGCCTCACCCTAGCGCCGGTACTTGCCGGATACAACCACCAAAAGCTATTTTACTGGTGTGACAGCGACTGCCCACCGACTCGCTGGTCACGCGAGGCGCAGCCTTCCGAACGGCACCACCTTGTTGTCGATGTCGTGCCCGATGTCCGCCGGGCCGAGATAGGGAATGCCGGACGCATCGCACCAGTGCCGGACCACCTGCTCCGCGGTCTGGCCGAAATCGGGCTCGTTCGGAGGTATGGCGCTGCAGCGGCCGAGCCGGATGCCGGCAACGCGGCGGATGGCGGGATTGCCGGTGATGTGCAAGAGCGCACGGTCGATCCGATACATGTGCTCAGAGACTTCCTCGAGCATCAGCACGTGTCCGCTGAGGTCCGGCTGCCACGGCGTGCCGATGAGATGGCTCAGCACGGTGATGTTGAAAGCCGCCGTGAGGCCAGCCGCCGAGACCGTCCGCTCCAGCGCGCTCGGCGCGCGGTCGACCAGAAAGGCAAGCGCCCGCTTGACCGCGGCCTCGCCGCCCTCGCGCTTGAGATCCGCGGACATCGGGCCGTGCGCGAGCCCGTCGAAGCCTCGCGTGTAGAGCGCCCCCAGCAGCGCGCCCGCATCGCTGTAGCCGAGATAGGTCTTGCCGCTCGCGGCCGGCGTCAATCCCGCGAGGACCCGCTCGGTCAGGCGGCCCGAGCCGTAGCCACCGCGGGCGAACCACAGCGCGTCGATGCTCTCGTCGTTCGCGACCTCGAGAAAGGCCTGTGCCCGTGTCTCGTCATCACCGGCGAAATGCCCGGAAGACATGAAGCATTGCGGATGAAATCGAAGCTCCGGCGGGCGATCGGGATAGAGCGAGCGCGCGAGCTCGATCGTCTTCTCGGCGAGGGCGGGCTCGAGTCGCGACGCCGGGGCGACGATCCCAATGGTAATACCGCCCGGCCGCATCCCCGATTTCCTTGTGGCCTCACCCCCGGCGATTGTACCGTCCAGGCATGGAGCGGGGGACAGCTTATTTCTTCTGCGGCATCGGCGGGAGCGGGATGCTGCCGCTGGCGCTCATCCTACAGGCCAAGGGGCACTCGGTCTCCGGCTCCGACCGCGCGCTCGATCAGGGCCGCACGGCGCAGAAGTTCGATTTCTTGCGCGCGCGCGGCATGCCGCTCTTCCCGCAGGACGGCAGCGGGATCACCCGTCCGAATCTGACGGTCGTGACCTCCGCCGCGATCGAGGAGACCGTGCCCGATGTGCAGGCGGCGCGCCGGATCGGCGCCCGCCTGATCAGCAGGGCGACGCTGCTGGCGCAGATATTCAACGCCGCGGGTCTCGGCATCGGCGTCGCCGGCACCTCCGGCAAGTCCACCACCACCGGCATGCTCGGCTGGGTTCTGCATCGGTTGGGACGACAGCCCACCATCATGAATGGCGCTGTCATGAAGAACTTCATCACGCCCGACGTGCCGTTCGCCAGCGCCGTGGTCGGCAGCGGCGAGATCTTCGTCAGCGAGGTCGACGAGAGCGACGGCTCGGTGGTCCTCTACAACCCGCGTATCGCCGTGCTGAACAACATCTCCGTCGATCACAAATCGCTCGCCGAGCTGCGCACGCTGTTTCGCGACTTCGTGGCCAAATCGGCGACCGCTGTCATCAACCGGGACAACGACGAGACCGCCGCGCTCGCCGCGGACCTGCCGGCGAGCAAAGTCATCTCGTACAGCCTCCGGGACGCCCAAGCCGACTTGCTCGGGACCGGCGTCGCGCCGGCGCCCGATGGCATATCCTTCCGAGCGACCGAGCGCGGCGTGGGCCCCGCGATACCGGTGCGGCTCCGCGTGCCCGGGCGACACAATGTCGCAAACGCGCTGGCGGCCCTCGCCGCCGCGCGCGCAACGGGCGTGAGCCTTGCCGACGCCGCGGAGGCCCTTCAGGCCTTCACGGGCATCCGCCGCCGACTCGAGGTGGTCGGCACCGCGAACGGCATTACGGTGATCGACGACTTCGCCCACAATCCCGACAAGATCGCGGCGACTCTCGCCACGCTGCACGATTTTCCCGGCCGTCTGCTGGTCCTGTTCCAGCCTCATGGCTACGGGCCGTTGCGGCAGATGAAGGACGCCTTCATCGAGGGATTCGCGCACGATCTTCGCGCCGGCGATATCCTGGTCATGCCCGATCCCGTCTATTTCGGCGGCACGACCAATCGCAGCGTGAGCAGCCGCGACGTGATCGCCGCCGTTCAAGCTCGGGGCCACGCGGCCTATTTCTTCGCGGAGCGGCCCGCCTGCGGCGAGAAGATCGTGGAACTCGCGCGCCCCGGGGACCGCATCGTGGTCATGGGCGCTCGCGACGATACCCTCGCGCAATTCGCCGCCGATCTGCTCGCTAGGCTCAAGGCGCCCGTCGACGATTTGAGCGAGCGCCGCTTGCGGTCGTTCTCCTGAGGATCGGCCCTTTTACCGCCGAAGCGCAGGCGCTTTCAGCGGCCGGCGGTCGCGTGATCGGCGGGTACCCGCGCTTGCCGTGCCGGGCATCCCTCCGTCCTATTGTCGGGACTGCTCTTTTCTAGCAGTTGTGCGCGTTGCTCGAGCTCGCCGGCATAGGCGAGCAGCGCCGAGGCCACCGAGTTGTCGATCGTCTGCCGCGCCAGCCGAATGCAGCGCTGCGCCTCGTCGCGCATCTCTTCGGGCGTCTTCATGGTAGCCTCCTGCGGGCATTCGATTAATCTTGTTTATCCGGATATGACCGAGTCTGCGTTGACGTGGGTCAATCGCAGCGTTTAAAAGTTGGCTGCCGCGCCGTCGGCCAAGCGCGATCCTGGAGCACATGCCGGTCAAGAAGGTCTACGTGAACGATATACTGATCGGCCAGGCCTCGACCTGGGCCGAGGTCTATCGTCTCTTGGGGACTCTGGGCGTGCATTTCATGGGCAGGCCCGGCGCCGCCGAGGGCCCGAGCGCATTCTATTTGAGCGGGGCCGTTTCGCGGCCCGTCGAGCAGCTGGTGCGGTCGGCCGACGAGACCGCCTGATCGCGGCCTCAAGGCGACGCCACGACCTCTCGGCGTCGACGCCGGAGCGTCCAGAATTCGGTCCCAGTGACCACCAATCCGCTCAGCAGGATCAGCCCCGCTCCGGCGAACACCGCGATGTCCGGTATGTCACCCCAGATCGCCAGCCCGAACAGGAAGGCCCAGACCAACGAGGAGAAGCTGATGGGCGCCACGACGCTCGCGGGCGCCAATCGGATGGCCTCGGTCGACATGAACTGGCCGCCCATGCCGAAGCAGCCGACCAGCAGCATCAAGGCCAGCTGCGGCCAGCTTGGGGTCTGCCAGAGCCACGGCAGCAATGCGCCGCAGACCACCAGGATGGTCAGATTCGAGACGAACATGACCACCGGCGTCGAGGCCGTCGCCACGACCTGGCGGATCAGGATCGACGTATAGGCCCAGAGCGCCGCCGCCGTGAGCGCCAGGAGGATCGGCACAGGCTGATGCAAATGCGTCGGACGGCAGGCGACGATGACGCCCACAAAGCCGATGCCGACGCTCGCCCAGCGCGACCACGGCACCTGCTCCTTCAGGATGAGCGGCGCCAGCGCCGCGACCAGCAGCGGCGATGAGAAATAGATCGTGACGAGCTCGGCGAGTTGCAGATAGCGCGCGGCCGTATAGTAGAACGCCCAGGCGATCACGATGACGACCGAGCGCACCAGCAGCCGGAACCGCATCGGCGAAGCGAGCGCCCGCGGCGCCAGATCGGGCCCGAAGACGCAGAGGCAGAACGGCACCACAAAGACGCTCCGCATGAACAGGATTTCCGGCACCGAGAAGTCCATGGCGAGCCACTTGATCGTGGCGTCCTGGACCGAGAACAGGAAATAGCCCGCGACCGAAAACCCGATGCCCCGGATGACCGAGGCCTCGGCCGTGGATTTCAAGATCGCCGTCACCGCCCTTCAATCATGGCGCTGGGCCGCACCGCGGACCTTCGCCCTGCCCTCACCCCCGCTTCACGTTCCAGAAGACGGGATTGCCGGAGATGATCCCGCTCAAGGTCCCCTGATAGGCCGTCGGCACGAAGTATTGCCCGAGGGGGATGTAGGGCACATCCTGGAAAGCCTGGAGCTGCATCTCCTCGGCGATCTTCTTCTGCCCCGCGAGGTCGGGCGCTTGGAGCCACTGCGTGCGCAGCTCCTCGAGCTTGGGCGAGGTCGGCCAACCCACGGTCGCATCCTTGCCGTTACCGCGGAGGAACACGTGGCCCGCGGGATTCATGTGGTCGATGCCGCTCCAGGAGGTGTGATAGATACTCCAACCACCCTGCCCCACCGGCTCCTTCTTGGCGCGTCGCTGCACCAGTGTCGCCCAGTCCATCGCCTGGTAGTCGACGTTCATTCCCAGCTGCTTCAGCGTGTCGCTGGTGATGTCGGCGAGCGCCTTGGCGCTGGCGATGTCGGTCGGCCCGAGGACCACGATCTTCTCGCCCTTGTAGCCCGCGGCTCCGACCGCCCGCTTCACCGCCTCGAGATCGCGCAGGCTGGTGAGCGCGTCCATGCCGGCATCGCTTGCCATCGGGGTGCCTGGGCAGAAATAGCCGCACTTGTCCTTCCAGAGCTTGGCGTCCGTGCCGACCATGCCGATCATGTAATCGGACTGGTTGACCGCTCCCAGCAGGGCGCGCCGCAGCGCCGCGTTGTCGAAGGGCGGATTGAGGTGGTTGAAGCGCATGGTCGCGATCAAGCCGGCGGGGTCGATGCTCTCGACCTTGAGCGTCTGGCTCTTCTGCAGGATCGGCAGGAGGTCGGCGTTGGGCACCAGCCACCAGTCCACCTCGCCCTTCTGCAGCGCGGCCGTCACCGTGCCGCCATCCGGAATGATCCGCCATTCGATGCGGTCGAAATTCGCGATCTTCGGGCCGGCGGTGCCGCTCGCCGTGCCCTCCGCGCGCGGCACGTAATCGGCGAAGCGCTCCCACACCACCCGCGAGCCCGGCACGCGCTCGTCGGGCTTGTAGCGGAAGGGGCCGCTGCCGACCATCTCCGAGACTTGCTGATTGGGATCGGTCGAGGCCAGCCGCTCCGGCATGATCGCGCAGATATTGGGCGGCGTCTTGCCCAGCGCGTCCGGCAGCAGCGGGAAGGCGCGCTTCATCCGGAACACGATCGTCTTGTCGTCGGCGGCGGAGATCTCGTCGGTCGCGGCCATCAGCGCTTGCCCGTAGGAATCGCGGGCGCCCCAGCGCTTCACGCTGGCGACGCAGTCGCGCGCGAGGACGGGCGTGCCGTCGTGGAACTTGAGGCCCGGGCGAAGCGTCAGCATCCAGCGCTTGCCGTCCTCCTCGGCGCCGAAGCGCTCCAGCATCTGCGGCTGCGCCTTGTAGCTGCTGTCGATGCCGAAGAGGGTATCGAACACGAGGAAAGCGTGGTCCCGCGTCTGGTAGGTGGTGGTCCAGATAGGATCCAGCACCGAGAGATCCGCCTGCGGTACGACGGTCAGCACGCGCTCGGATTGCGCGCGCGCGATCGCCGGCATCGCCAAACTCGCCGCGGTTGCCGCCAGAAACTGCCGCCGGTTCATGAGATCCCCCTCACGATATGCTCGCGGCGCATCTTAGCGAATGCCGTCCGCGAGAACAGCTGCACCGCATGCCCGGGTTTTGTGCCGCACCCTCCCGTTGCATCCCGCTCGCGCCCGCATCACGATCGAGTGGCGTCAGCAAGGGAGGCCGCCATGCCCGCCATTCGCATCGACCGAGGCAAGCCGCTCGCGGCGGAGCCGCGCAAGGGACACAACCGCTACCACCCCGACATCGAGCCCGCGCTGGAGGTCGGTGTGGGCGAGGAGGTGGTACTGGAATGCCGCGACGCCCTCGACGGCCAGATCTCGCCCGCAACGACCGTGGCCGACCTCGCGAAGGTCAACGCGGGCGCCGTGCATCCCTTGACCGGACCGGTCTACGTCAAGGGCGCCGAGCCCGGCGACATGCTGGAGATCGAATTCGTCGACATCGTCGCCGAGCGAACCGCCTTCAGCGCGATCATCCCGGGCCTCGGCTTCCTGCGCGACGTCATGACCGAGCCCTTCCTGGTGCACTGGAGCCTTCGCGACGGTTGGGCGACGTCGGAGCAGATCCCGGGCGTGCGAATTCCCGGCGCGCCCTTCATGGGCGTCTCCGCGGTGGCGCCCTCGGCGGCAAAGCTCGCGGAATGGACCGCGCGCGAGCAAAGGGTCATCGACAAGGGCGGCATGGCGCTGCCGCCGGACCCGTCGGGCGCGGTTCCGGTCTCCGGCCCCTGCGCGCTCCACGGCCTCCGGACCCTGCCGCCGCGGGAAAACGGCGGCAACTTCGACGTCAAGCAGCTCACCAAGGGCGCCAAGCTCATGCTGCCCGTGTTCAAGACGGGCGCCTTGTTTTCGACCGGCGATGGACACTACGCGCAGGGCGACGGCGAGGTCTGCGTCACCGCGGTCGAGATGGGCGCCACCGCGGTGGTCCGCTTCCAGCTGCACAAGGGCCTCGCCAACCGTCGGAAATTCGCGGGACCGGTGTTTTCCCGCCAGGGCTATTTCGCCGATCCACGGTTCGCCGCGCCCGAGCGCTGCCTCGGCGTCATGGGCATGCCGATCAATGCCGCGGGCGAGATCGAGGCGGAGAACCTGACGCTCGCTTGCCGCAACGCGGTTCTCAACATGATGGAGCTATTGCAGGAGCGCGGCTTCAGCCGCCAGCAGGCCTACGTCATCTGCAGCGTCGCCGTCGACCTGCGGATCTCCAACGTGGTCGACGTGCCCAACTACGTGGTCTCGGCGCTGCTGCCGGAAGCCATATTCGACGGCGCCTGAAGCGCCTCTCGCCGTCAGGCGTCCCGCCCCATGCCGCGCATGGCAAGAGCCAGGAAAACGAGAATGACGCCCAGGATGAACAGCACGTGGTAGACAGGCTCTTCCATGACCGCGCCCCAGATGCTTCCCCAGCCCAGCCAGTCGAACAGCCGCCCAACCCCAAAATCGACGCCGACGTAGTGAGAGAGAAACGCGCCCGTGCGCAGAGGCGCCCAGGAATCGCCCTGCATCGAATGAAGAAAGGTGAGCCCCAGCGACATCGCACTGCCGAACAACGTCAGGATGCCGACCAGGATCATGAACCCCGAGAACGCGCCCATGGGCCTTTCTGACTTCGAGCTATGCTCTCACACCCGAGTCGGGCGTGCGACTCCAGCCCTCACGATCATGTTACCACGGCTGCGGGCTCGGCCGAATGGCCATAGAATGGCATTCGTCGCGCGCATCCGCACTCCGCTTTGCGTTAGAGTCGATTGCATCCAGCTCTATGCATTCGACAACGCCAGGGATCCCCAGCGTGTTCCAACTCAGCCGGATTGGGACCGGCTCTAATCGCCGGGGCGGAAGATGACGATCCGTACGCGGCGATTGCGGGGGTTCTTCACCTGATCGCCGGTGAGCACTTCCGGCTCCATCTTGCCGCGGCCCTCGGTCTTGATCGCCGATGGATCGATGCCCTCTCGCACCAACTCGTCACGGACCGCATCGGCGCGCCGTATGGAGAGGCGGTCCTGACCCTCCGTCGATCCCACGGTGTCGGCATAGCCGATCACTTTGACGTGGGAGAAATTACCCTTGTCGATGGTCCGCCGGATGGCGTCCGTCGCATGATTGATGACAGGGCGCGCGACCGCAGAGAGCTTGGCGCTTGCGAAATCGAAGTAGAGCACGAACTGCTCCGGCGGCTCCCCCGGCGACTTGCTTTGAGCGCGGGCATCCGTGGCAGCGGCCGCGACCAGAAATGCGCCGACCATTCCGAAGACGAGAACCCGCCGGCGCGGCAACCCAAGCGCGCCCCGATCACACCCACCCCATGCACCCATGATGTCGCGTTCCCCCTGATCGATCTGCCCGGAGCATCCCAGGACTCCGCCGCGAGATCAACCGTTTGACGGGCGAAGCACCGCTCCGCGCTGCCGTGATTTGTCGCCCCGATCGCGCCCTCGACGAGCCCTATTTCTCCGCCAGCAGGGCACCGGCGATCGTCGCCCACTCCGCCTCGAGCGAGGTGCTGGCCACCGGTCGACCGGCCCGGCGATACCAATGGCCGGCGTTCGAGAGGTCGCCCTCCTTCCGGTGGAGATAGGCGTGCACCCATGTACCGGCCGGGCTCTCCTCGTCCTGCTGAGCGCAGGCATGGGCCTTGTCCCAATCGCCCTTCGCGTCCCACCAGAGCGCGCGGAGCGCATGGCTCAGCTCCGGAGGCTCTTCCTTCGCGAGGGTCTGCTTGAACGCCTCGATACTCATACGGGAATTCTGAACCGTCTCGACAGGTGACGCCAGAGGCAATGGTTGGCTTGTGCTGCCGCGGAGAGGCATGGGATCCATGCGCGCGGCCCGTCTCGATTTTGCCTACCGGGTATGATTGAGTTGCGTCGCTGGCCTCGCGCCCAGCGAGGCGGTTAAGGGGGGCGTTGCGTCCAATGACCGCGAAGGGTTGCGGAACGCTATTTCTCGCGGCCGTGCTATTGCTCGCAGGGGCTGCCGCGCGCGCGGACGACAGCGCTCCAATCCTGGGTAAGTGGGTGATCTCGGGTTATCGGCTGGCGCCATGGTCGCGCCCGGAAGATGCCCCCCAGCTCAATGCCGATGCGAAGAAGCTGTTCAAGCTCCAGGTCACCTACAGCGCGAAAGCTATCGCCGCCAAGAACTCCACGATCGCGTGCAAGAACGCGCACTACGAGAAGAGCGACTTCCCTTACAGCGACCTCTTCCAGGGCGCGCTGGGCGAACTCTCCGCGGAGGCACGCGCCAAGACCGTGAAAGACCTCGGCCTCCCGCCGGAGCCGATACCCGGGATCGAGCTCGGCTGCTCCACCGGCGAGTTCTCCTACCACTTCCGGGATCCGAACACCGTCCTGTTCGCGCTGAGCGACGTCATCTACATTCTGACGCGCCAGTGAACCCGTCCAACAACGCCATGAGCACCGAGAAACACTCACACGAAACTTGGCCCGACGACATCTACGGCGTGCTCGTCGAGGAGAAAGTCCGACAGGTCGTCTACGTTCCCGATGCCGGTCACACCCGCTTGATCGAGCGCTGCCGCGCCAATCCCGGCATGAAGGCGGTGATGCTCACCACCGAGGAGGAAGGCATCGGCGTGCTCGCGGGCGCCTGGCTCGGCGGCGAGCGCGGCGTGTTGCTGATGCAAAGCAGCGGCGTCGGCAATTGCATCAACATGCTCTCGCTCTCGACCGTCTGCCGGTTCCCGCTGCTGATGCTGGTGACCATGCGCGGCGAGTGGGGCGAGTTCAATCCGTGGCAGATCCCCATGGGTCAAGGCACCGGTCCCATCCTCGAGCAGGCTGGCGTGCTGGTCCACCGCATCGACCGTGCCGCCGACGCCGCAGAGACCGTGCTGGCGGCGGCGCGCATCGCCTTCAGCGGAGACCGCGCCGCGGCGGTTCTGATCGCGCAACGGGTCATCGGCACGAAGGTCTTCAAATGAGCGGCGCCGCAAGCAAGCAGCCCAAGATGCCGCCCGTCCTCGAGCGGCGTGCCGTGATGCGCGCCCTGGTGGCCGAGCGCGGCGACATGCTGGTGGTCGCTGGGCTCGGATCGACCACCTACGATCTCGCCGCCGCCGGCGATCACCCTCTCAACTTCTACCTCTGGGGCGCCATGGGCGGCGCCGCGATGATCGGGCTGGGGCTGGCCTTGGCGCAGCCGGCGCGCCGCGTGCTGGTCGCCACTGGCGACGGCGAGATGTTGATGGGGCTCGGCGCGCTCGCGACCGTCGCCGTCCAGCGGCCGAAGAATCTCGCCGTGGTGGTCATCGACAACGAGCGGTACGCCGAGACGGGCCTCCAGGAAACCCACACCGCCCACGGCTGCGACCTCCCGGCCATGGCGGCGGCCGCCGGGTTCGAGAGCGTGCACGCCGTGCGCAGCGAGGCCGAGCTCGCCGCGCTGGTGCCGCTCGTGCGCCGGGCGCCCGGGCCGCTCTTCGCCGCCATCAAGGTGACGCCGGACCGGCCGCCCTTCGTGTTGCCGTCGAACGACGGCGTCTATATCAAGAACCGATTCCGGGAGGCGTTGCTGGGCGCGGCTCGCTGAGCACCGCTACGGTCGCACCCTCGCCGGGGCGCGGCGGGTCGCGGTGCGCCCCGTGAGGATCAGCAACGCGGCCGCAAATTGGAGAGCCGCAGCGAACGCGATCAGCAGGGTATAGCTTCCCATGAGATCGCGCAGCGCCCCGAAAACGCCCGGAGCGAAGGCGAACAAGGCTTGGTTGATCGCGGTCGCCAGCGCGACCACACGCGGTACATCGATGCGATCGAATTCGGCCTGGGCGACCAAGGCCGCCAACGAAATCACGTTGCCCACGCCGAGGCCGAAGAGCACGCATCCCGTCAGGACGGTTGCGGGCGAGCTCCCCAGCGCGAGCAAGACCACGCCGCAGACCTGCAAGAGCAGGTTCAGCGCCGTCACGATGCGGCGGTCGAAATCGCCGGGCACCACCGCGAACGCCAGGCGTCCCACCACCGCGCAAGCCGCCGTGAGGCTCACCGCCGCCGCGCCGCCGGCATCGCCGAGCGCGGGGATCAGGAACGATACGAGGTGCGACAGCAATCCCACCTGCGCGAACAGCGCCAGGCCGAAGGCCGCGGACATCGTGGCGAAGCTGGAGTGCCGAAGCAGCGCCGCAAGCGTGATGGGCAGACGCACCGCAGACGCCGTCTCGACGCCACGGCACGGCATTGAGCTTGCCGCTCCGCCATCGGGCCGCAGTCCCAAGCCTTCCGGCGACGGCCGGAGATAGCGGCCAGCCAGCGGCCAAACCATCAGCACCATCGTCGCGCCGAGGATCGCTGCCGCAATCGGAAAACCAAAGCCATGGATGAGCGCGATCCAGATCGGCGTGAGCAACACGCCGGCCACGCTCGCACCGTTCAGGGCGTGGCTGAGCGCGGCCGACCGGCGCCGCTCGAACCACGGCGACACCATCGCGTTGATCGCGGCACCGCTGGTCATCGCCCATCCGGCGCCCATCAACGGGGCCGCCGCAAAGAGCTGCCACGGCGCGTCGGCGAGCGACCACGCGATCGTGCCGGCCGCAAGCAGGATCACACCGGCTCGCGTCGTCACCTCGACACCCAAGCGCCGATGGATGTCGCTGAGATAAGCGACGATCCCCGCGCTCAGTACGAACTGCCAAGTGATCGCGGCGGAAATCACCGAGATCGACCAGCCCCGCGCGTCGTGCAGCGCGTGCAGATAGACCGCGGGCCCATAAAGGCCGAATCCCCAGGCAAACACCGCCACCGTGAATGCCGTCGCGACCACCTTCCAGCCGAAGAAGATCCCGCGCGACGTGGATGATGTATCGCTGATCACCTCAGCCATTCCTTGGCCGCCGCCACAGCACAAATAATCGGGCTCGCGTGCGAAAACCGAGACGCTCGTAGAGCACGGCCGCCGGATTGTCTGGGAAAACGTGAAGAAAGGGTACTTCGCCCCTTTGAAAGGCCTCACTTGCGAGATGCTCGGTCAAAGCGAAAGCAAGACCCTGGCCTCGAAAGCTGGGGTGGGTGCAAATCCCGCTCAGTTCGACGCGCCCGGCAAGCCGCATTCGCTCACCCGCCATCGCAATCAGCCGGCCATCTCGGCGGATGCCGACATACCGGCCCAGCAAGCCGGTGCGCGCGCCGAATGGACCCGGTTTCGCCGCCTCCGCCAGTTCCGCCATGTCGCCCGTGTCTTTCGCGCCGAGCGAGACCACGCCGTCATCCTGTCCAGCGCCACTGGCCGACGATCTCGGGTGCTCGTTGAGCATCTGCAGGATCGGGCGCGCGCTGATCGCCTCCCACCCCTGCGGCACCGGCTCATCCGCTGGACGGAAGAGTCGAGCTTCCGTACCTGCCGGCAAATCGATCGCAAGGTCGGCATAGGCCTGATCGCTGGGTTCGCTGATGCCGGAGAAGGGCGCCACGTCGCGTGGGTAATGGCGCGCCAAGCCACGCCCGATCGCAAGGTCGGCATGCGCATCCGTCAGCGCGTGCCAGACCG
Organism: Allostellaceae bacterium; assembly: GCA_035604335.1. Taxonomy (GTDB): domain Bacteria; phylum Pseudomonadota; class Alphaproteobacteria; order ATCC43930; family CGMCC-115725; genus DASZHJ01. The sequence continues at coordinate 30,719 of DATNIT010000004.1, forward strand.
GATTGTCCAAGACCATTGAAGTTGATATCGCACGCTCCACCACCGCTAGGACGGAGATGGCATCGAGATCGGGAGACCGCTCGCCGGAATCGGACTCGGTCGCCGCAGAGGCCATTTCGCGGGTTTCACATTTGGTGGATGATGCATCCATGGACCACGGGGAGGGACTGACCCTTGAGGAATGCGAGCGGGCGCGGGTGATGCGCGACCCCGCTTATGACGGTCGCTTCTTCATCGGCGTGCGAACCACGCGCATCTACTGCCGTCCCGTCTGCCCGGTGCGGCCCGCCAGGGCGGAGAACGTCCGCTTCTACCGGAGCGCCGCGGCGGCGGAAGCGGCAGGCTTTCGTCCCTGCCTGCGTTGCCGGCCGGAGACCGCGCCCTTTTCGCCGGCCTGGAAGGGCTCGCTCGCCACCGTGGAGCGCGCGAGGCGGCTTATCGAGCAAGGCGCCCTCGACGACAGCGACGTGGAGACCCTGGCGACACGGCTCGGCGTCGGCGCCCGGCACCTCGCGCGGCTCTTCCGCAAGCATCTCGACGCGAGCCCGCTGCAGGTCGCGCAAACCGCCCGGGTGCAGCGCGCCAAGCGGCTGCTCGACAGCACGGACCTCACCATGTCGGAGATCGCCTTCCGCGCGGGCTTCGCCAGCCTCCGGCGCTTCAACGCGGTATTCGCCGAGGTCTATCGAAGGCCACCCACCGAGATTCGTCGGCGAGCCGAGCGCTCATTCGTCCACATCGTCGGCAACGCCGCGAGCGCTATAGCACGTCCGCTCTAAAGCACCTCGAACACGCGATAGACCGGTCCTTCCGGCAGCCGGTGACCGATGCCGACGCAGACGATGCGGTTGAGCCAATCGTATCGGGGCGCCGAGGTCTCGAAAAAGGGCGCCGTGCGGAAGTAATAGTCGGAGGGATCCACCGTGTCGCCGCGATTGAGGCGCTCGATGACAGCCGGCGGGCCATGGCGATAGCCGCGATAGGTCATGCCGATGAGAGCGCCATCATCGGTCTTGAGGCAGAGGCGGACATCGAGCTGAAGGGCGCCATCGGGCCGCAGGAGGATCCAATCCGTACCGCCGGGCTCCACGGTGCCCCGGAGTTTCGGTCCCTCGAAGCTGCCGCCGGTCACCACCACGATCCGGCGATCGCCGATCGGCGTCTTGCCCAGCATCTGCGGCGGTGCGGTCAGGAATTTGACGGTAAACAGCAGCGTCGTGCGAACGTCGCTCATGCTGACCTCCTCTGCGGCACATCCCTGCGCAGTGGAGCACGAGCGGCAAGCAGCAGCCAGAGGGATCGAGTCTTATCCCGGTCGCGCGACGGCCGCGGCGGTAGCGAAGATCCCGAGTGGCCTCGGCGCGGCGTAATCCGGGAACGCGCTCGCGAGCGACGCGCCTCGGCCACTATGCGCGGCAAGCACCTCGCTCAAGACCTGGCGATAGTCGGTCGCCACCGAGAGGTCGACGCCCTCGTCGAGTTTGTCGGTCGCGAGCCCGGGCCACTTGCCGTAGAACCGCCCGCCTTGCACGCCGCCGCCCAGCACCATCATCACGCCGGCGCGGCCGTGATCGGTGCCGTTGCTCCGATTGGAGCGTAGGCGTCGGCCGAACTCGCTGACGGTCACCAGAATGAGCCGGTCGTGAAAGCGCGCCATGTCGGCGTAGAAGGCGCTGATCCCCGCCGACAACCGCTCGACGCAATTTCGGAACCGGCCGGGCTGGTTCTCGTGGGTGTCCCAGCCGCCGATGTCGGCGGTCGCGACCTGCAGGCCGATCTGCATCTTGGCGAGCTGCGCCACCGTTCGGAGCGCACGGCCGAGATCGCCGCCGGGCTCGTAGACGGCGCCGTTCTCGGGCGTGTAGGCGACCGGCTTATTCTGGGCGTCCCTGGGAATCCGGCCATCGATCGCGGCCATCGCCTGCAAGGTGGTGCGTCCGGCTGCGCCAATCGGGCCCGGAGCTCCGCCGTAAAGTTTCGCAAGCACAGCCCCTACCTGCGGCCCGCCCGGCGCACCAAAGCCGCCGCCGAGATCGGGGATCGCGAGACCGCCGGCACCGCCCAGGAACTCGCTGGTGATGCCGCCGGAGGCCGCGATGCCGCTGGCGGGCGCGGTGGCATCGATGGCCTGCAGGTATCGCGCGAGCCAGCCGGAGCCGCTGTGCGCCAAGGCCGCTTGGCCGGCGACGCCATGCTCCATCATGTCGATGGCGACGAAGTGGCTGCGGGTTTCGTCGGTGAGGCCCACCGCATGCACGAAAGCGAGCCGCCCCGAGTTGTAGAGCTCGGCGAGGCCCGTCGCGGAGGCGTGCAGTCGGAAGTCGATCTTTGGATCCGGCCCGCGCGCGAGTTGATGGCCGGCATCGGGGCCCTCCGCTTGGACGCGCAGGTCGGACGCCCGAGCCTCGATGAAGGTCGGGTCGGTCGCGGGCGAGATCAGGTTGAGCCCGTCGCAGCCGCCGCGGAGATGCACGATCACGAGCAGGCCGCGGTCGACGCCATCAGCCGCAAACGCGAGCCGCCGAAGCCCAGCTGAGCCGAGCAAGGGCGCCGAGAGCAGCGCCGACTTCAGCAGATTGCGTCGAGAAAGAGTCATGGCGCGGCTCATACGGTCTGGAAGCCCGGACTCATCGCGGCCACCGCCGCGGTGCGCGCGAGCCGCTTGCCGAACTCGGGATTCCCCGGCTCGAGGGCCTGGTCCGGCGGCCAGCCGAGCCCCTCGAGCAGAGCCTCTACCGTCGCGGGCTGTACCGAGCCCTCGAAGCCCGCGAGAAACCGCGCGGCCATGCTGCGCGCGGTGGCCATGCCGTTGGCCATCACGGGAAAGGTCCCGGTGCCCCACCAGTTCTCTGCAATGCCCAACACGAGTGCCCACCGATGGCGCATGCTATTGGCGCCGAGGAAATACGCGTTCTCGTCGGGGAGGCCCGTCGGCGGCGGCCAACCGAAAAGCCGCTGGCCACCATTCGCGAGCTCATTCCAGAGGCCTTCCGTGGGCGTGAGATCGATCCCGGTCGCTCGAGCGAAGGCGGCGGCAAGCGCGAGCGGCCGCCGCACCTTGGCGCCGCGGGCGGCGGCGAACTCCGGCGAGAGCAGGATCACCCGCACCACCTGCGCGATCTGGTCCGGCGCGCGTGCGGACTTGGTCCAGACATCGACGGCGGGCGCCACGACGCTCTCCGGCGGGTTCTCGCCGAGGAAACGCCGGCACAGCTTGGTCACCATGAAACGCGCGGTGGCGGGATGCCGAGCCACCAGATCCAGCACGGTGCGGCCGTCGGACATGGCCGCGCCGAATTCCTTGAACTCGTGGGCGAGCACGCGCTTCTGATAGCCGTCATGCCAGGATTCGACGTAGGCGAAGCGCCCCGTCAGCGGCAGCTTGCGCTTGCCGTCGATGTTGGTGCCGTCCTCCACCGTCCATCCCGTGAAGGCGCGCGCGGATTCGTAGACGTCCTCGTCGATATAACCCACGGGCGCACGCTTGTTCGCGCCCGGCACATCCGCCCACCGATCGTAGCGGTCGTTGAGGTAGGCGCCGCGTCCGAGCGTGTGCAGCTCGAAGAGCTCACGCCCGTAATTCTCGTTGGCGGCGCCCGCCCGCGACGTGCGGTTGGAGAGGTAGTAGAGCATCGCGGTGCTGGTCGCGACGGCCTCGAGGAATTGCCGGAAATTGCCGAGGCAGTGCTTGCGGATCACGTCGCGGTCGTAGGTCGGGAGCGCCACCGAGACTTCCTCGGAGCCCCAAGCGTCGACGTTGAAGTGATCGTGCCAGAAGCTCACAAGCACCTCGCGCAGCTGCCATCGGCTGTGCACCGCGCGCAGAATGGTGGCAGCCATCACTTCCTCGCGCGGTCGCCGGCGCTCCGCGCCATCCATCTCCTGGCGCTTCTCGATCAATGGCCACGCGGCCTCGATCGGCTTGTCGAGATAGGCCAGCGGTCTGAGCTCATCGACCGCGGGCCACTTCGGATTTACGGGATATCTGACGCGAAGCGTGAGCCGCGCCAGGCGCTCGCGCACGGCCTGGTCCTGGTCCTCGCGGGGCGCGAGCTGCTCTTCGACCCAGGAGGGAAATCCGCGTGCGACCGGCGCGATCTCTTCCGGCCGCGCCCCGTAACCGGCGCGCCCCAGCGCCGAGATCACGGCATCGGGCGCCAACGGAACCATCGGTCTCGTCTCAGGCATTGCGATCCTCGGGCCACACGGCTGCTGGTTCTACATACGGAACGGCCGGGCCCGCTATCCCCTTCCCCGATAATTTGAGAGATCACGGTTGGGTGTCTGGATCCACTACGTTCAGGATCACCGGCCAGTAATTCCGGCCGTAACCGCGGTCGCTTGCGGCATCGAGACGGCGCTGCACGACCTGCGCACCCTCCGCCGCGACGCCGGCCTCGCGCGCGAGCTCGAGCGCATAGGCCAGGTCCTTGCGGGCATAGTCGGTACCGAACGCGTCCTCCGGGAACCGGCGCGGCAGCATCGCCTTCATCCCATGGTTGCGCAGCGCAAAGCTGTCGGATGAGCCCTTGGATAGCGTATCGAGTAGCAAGCGCTCGTCGACGCCCGACCGGCGTCCGATTGCCAGCGCCTCCGCGAGTGCCGAACCGATCTCGAACAGCATCATGTTGTTGAGGAGCTTCACCACCTGCCCGCATCCGGCGGGCCCGCAGAGCGTGACGTCGCTGCCCATGCATTCGAGGTGCGGCCGGATGCTCTGGAACAGCTCCGGCGCGGCACCCACCATGATGCTGAGCGTGCCTTTCTGCGCGGCTTCGCGCGTGCGTGCGACCGGCGCATCGGCATAGGCGATCCCGACGGCGTTGCAGCGGGACGCCACCTCACGGGTGAGGCGCACCGGCGAAGTACTGCAATCGACGACGGTCGCGGTCCGGCGCCGAGCACTCGCAATAATAGCGCAGCAGACCTCCTCGACTTCCTTGCCGCCCGGCAACGACAGGAAGATCAGGTCCGCGCTCTCCGCGACGTCCGCAACGGAGCCGCACGCGTTGACTCCCGCCGCCTCTAAGTGGCTGAGCGGCATCCGGCGCAAATCGGTCGCGTAGATGGGACACTTGCTCTTGCGCGCGAGGTTCTCGCACATGGGCTCGCCCATCACGCCGAGACCGATGAAGCCCAGAGTCTCGATGGCGGCCATGGCGATGTCCTCTCGAAATCAGCGTTGTGAGCGGATGCGATCCAGTACCGGCAGGATATAGCGCCGAAATTGCTCGGGGTTCTCGCTCATGGGGAAATGGCCGAGCTCCTTCATCACTACGACCTCCACGCCCGCGATTTGCGCCGCCGTCCGCTGCGTGTCCTCGGGCGTGCAGGAGAAATCGTATTCGCCGGTGAGCAGGTAAAGCGGGCAGACGCGCGTGTCGATGGCCGCGACCCGTCCGCGGAGATCGCCGTCGACGCGATAGAAGTGCAAGTCGCCCTTGAACACGCCGGGACCGCCTTGCATGTACATCCACAGCGTCTCCCAACGCGCGACGTCGGGACTTTCCGGCGCGAGCAGGCCCGACACCAATCCGGCGCAGACCTCGCCGCCGTTCACATCGGGGCGATGGAGCCAGGTGGTGTCGTACCACGGCGTCTGGAAGTCGGCGGCCTCGAGGCCGATCAGCGCGCGGAACTCCGCCGCGTGGGCGATCGCCAGATTGAGTACGATGCGGCCGCCGATCGAGCAGCCCAGCACCACCGGCTTCTCGAGGTCGAGCGCGGCGCAGAAGGCCCGGATCGCCTCAGTATAGGCCGCGGTGGTGAGGCGATACTCCTCGCGTTCCCAGCCATCCGGAGGCGTCGACTTACCGTGCCACGGTAGATCGAAGGCGAGTACGCGATAGTGATCCGTCACTGCCCGATCCGCCATCAAATGACGGAATTGCCGGCCGTCCGCGCCGGCCGTGTGCAGGCAGACGAGAGGAATGCCCTCGCCCGCTTCCTCGAAATAAATCCGGTGCGCCCGCCCACCGAGGGACATGTGCACATAGCGGCCGACGATGGGATCGATCGCAGCGGCCATGGCTCAGCTCCTCCCACCGAGCCGGCGGGGCGCCGCCAACACGCCTTTTATGTAGAAGAGGTTCGCCATCAAGGGATGCAAGTCACCCTCGATCGTAAGGAGGCCTCGCTTGGCCAGCGCGAAAAGGTCGTGATAGCCGGGCGGCGGAATCTTTTTCCAGAACTGGCTCCACGCATCGGCGCCGCCGCGCAGGGCGAAGCACCACGACGGCATCACGAACGGACCGCGCGCCACGCGCTCGATCCGGCCCTCGCGCACATCGACCAGGTACTCCGTCTCGCCGATGCCCACGAGAAAACGCGTCGAGAGAAACCGCCCGCGCCGCAGCAGCACCGGATCGTCGTTCACGAGCTCGGGCAGGCTCTCGAGCATGGTTCCTCCGCTGGTCCGAGACGGCGCGCCGAGAGGATCACGCCTGCGGCAGGCGCGGCGTCTTCATGAATTGCGAGCGGTCCGCGGATTTGACGGCGGCGAGCCGTGGCCGCTCGTCGCGCGCGAGCGTGAGCGGAACCTCGACGCCGGCGGCGCCGAGCGCCCAGACTTGGCGGTAGAGCTCCGCCAGGCTCGTCACCTCCTGATCGCCGACGGTCAGGATCACGTCCCCCTTGCGGATGCCGACCTGCTGCGCCGGCCCTCTCGGCGAGAGCCCGACCACCACCACGCGGCCATCGGTCTCGGCGGCATAGATGCCGAGCCATGGCCGCGCCGGCCGAGGCACGCGGCCATAGGTCAGCAAATCCCCGAGGATCGGGTTCAGCGCATCGATCGGCACGATCATGTTGAGGTCTTGCGCCGGTCCACCGTCCACCGACTGCTGCACGAAGAGCGAGCCTATGCCGGCGAGCTTGCCATCGCGCCCGATCATCGCGGCGCCGCCCCAGTTCGGATGGGCCGGCGCGGTGAACAGCGCCTCCTCGAGCAGATATTCCCAGTAGCCCGCGAATTCCCGACGCACCATGACCTGCGCCGCAATCGAGCGTCGCCGGCCGCCGGCGCCCGCGACGATAACGGGCTCGCCCACCGCGAGATCGGCGGCGCTGCCGATGGGGAGCGGCGGCACATTGAACCGGCCCAGCGCCTGCACGAGGCCGAAGCCGGTCTCATAGTCATACGCCAGCGCATGCCCGGCGAGCGCCTGCCCCTCGTTTGAATAGAGCCAGATGGTATCGGCCTCGCTCATGAGATAGCCGATGGTGAGGACGAGGCCGTTCTCTTTGATCAGCACCGCGTTGCCGGCGCGCTCGGTGCCGAGGGTCCCGGCGGAGAACGCGTCCTGTGGCACCGTCGCCTCGAGCCGCAGCATGGCGTTGAGAGCGCGGTCGAGGTCGAAGGTGTAATCCTCCGGTCTCGGACGCGCGTCAGCCGGTATTTCCCAATCGGTCTTCTCAGCCATCAGGTCGATTTTTCACCGGGACCGGCAGGCTGGCAAGCCCCTCACGAGCTCGCGCTCATCGCACCGCGTTGCCGATGAGATAATCAGCGAAATCCACCGGCTTGAGTTTGAGCTCGATCCGCTCCGCCTCGCCCGCGAGCGCACGGCTCACGAGTATGTGGTTCTCGACGTGCGCCGGCAGCACCTTGAACACGCCCACGGCGCCCCTGAGTTTCGGATAGATGTTGGGGTCGATCAGCTTCTCCTTGCGCGCCACGCGCTCGATGATCTCGGCTTCGGTCAGACCTTCGACCGGCTGCCTCTTCACCAGCTGCCAATCCGTTTCGCCGGCCCAACCAGCGGCGACCAAGGCCTTGGGATCCTCATCGGCGCAGCCCAACTTGAAGACGTGCTTGCTGAGCCCGACGTCGGACGCCCATTTGCTGAGCTTGCTGCTGCGCGCCACGTAGATCGTCGCCATCCGCCCGCTCGCTTCAAGCCAGGAGCCATCGCCGGAGCGCCGCGGTGACCGTGACGGGCTTCTCGAGGGTCGAGAGGTGTCCGCAGTCCTCCACAACCAGGAGCCTGGCGCCCGGCACCAGTCCCGCGATTTCCTCGTGCAGCGCGAGCGGCGTCAACGCGTCCTGGCGTCCGCACAGCACCAGCGTCGGACAAGTGATGCGCCGCAAATCCTCGCGACCGTCGGGGCGACCCATGATCGCCTTCTGCTGGTGCAAAAATGCTTCCTTGCCGACCCGCTCCGCCATGCCCATGACGATGTCGGTCAACGGCTTGTCCTCATGCCGGGCCGCATGGATGAGCAGCGGCAGCAGCCGCGGCGTGACGCCCTTGAACTCGCCCTTCTCGGAGAGTTCGATGAGGCCGCGGCGGCGGGCGGATTGCTCCGGCGTGTCGGCGCGAGCGGAGGTATCGAGCAGGGCGAGCTTGGACACGCGCTCCGGAGCCTGGCGCATGATCTCCTGAGCGACATAGCCGCCCATGGAGAGGCCCGCGAGCGCGAAGCTCGGCGGGGCCGCGGCGAGCGCCCGGCGCGCCATGCCGCCCAGCGAGTCGTCTCGAGTGAGGTCGATGACGAGAGGCTCGGCGAGTGCGCTCAGCCCCTCAACCTGCGGGTACCAGAGGGCCGCATCGCAAAGCAGCCCCGGCAGCAGGACCAGTGGGATTTTCTGTGGCATGGCTTGATCTTGGCGCCAAACAGGGGCGCGGCTCAAGCCCGCCCAGAAGATGCCTCAGGCGGCGCTTGACCGTGAGCCGAGTGCGCCTCGCATAGGGCGCCGTCATTATTTCGTCGCGAAAGTAATTGACAATTAACGATATAGGGCCAAATAAGGGCCATCCAAAGAGGATAACAATGTATGGAAAGTAGTATCCGTCGATGAGTTTTGCCGACCTCGGGCTTTCGCCCGAAGTTCTTCAAGCCGTGCGTGACGCCGGCTACGAGACCCCCACCCCAATCCAAGAACAAGCCATCCCCTACGTGCTCATGGGCCGCGACGTTCTGGGCTGCGCCCAGACCGGCACCGGCAAGACAGCCGGCTTCGTGCTGCCCATGCTCGACATCCTGGCCGCCGGCCGCGCGCGTGCGCGCATGCCGCGCTCGCTGATCCTGGAGCCGACCCGCGAGCTCGCCGCCCAGGTATCGCAGGCGTTCGAGACCTACGGCAAGCACCACAAGCTCACCATGGCGCTGCTGATCGGCGGCGAGAGTTTCACCGATCAAGAGAAGAAACTCGACCGCGGCGTCGACGTGCTGATCGCCACGCCGGGACGGCTCCTCGATCTGATCGACCGCGGGAAGATCCTGCTGTCGGACAGCAAGATACTGGTGATCGACGAGGCCGACCGCATGCTCGACATGGGCTTCATTCCCGACGTCGAGCGGATCGTCAGCTTCATCCCGAAGATCCGGCAGACGCTGTTCTTCTCGGCGACCATGCCGCCGGAGATCCGGCGCTTGGCCGACGCGTTCCTGATGAACCCGAAAGAGATTTCCGTGGCACCGCCCGCGTCCCCCGCGGAGACCGTGGTGCAGGCGCTGTTGGTGGTCGATCCCGTGGACAAGCGCGAGACGCTCCGGCGGTTGCTCCGCCACGAGGACGTCAAGAACGCGCTGATCTTCTGCAACCGCAAGCGCGACGTGGACATTCTCTCCCGCTCGCTCGCCAAGCACGGCTTCGACGTGGCGGCGCTGCACGGCGACATGCCGCAATCGAAGCGGACCGAGACGCTGGAGCGCTTCAAGAACAGCGAGATCCGCCTCCTGGTCGCGAGCGACGTGGCCGCGCGCGGCCTCGACATCCAGGGCCTGTCCCATGTCTTCAATTTCGACGTGCCGCACCACGCCGAGGACTACGTCCATCGCATCGGACGCACGGGACGTGCGGGCCGTGATGGCCGTGCCTACATGATCGCGAGCCCGGAGGACGGCAAGGCGGTTGCCGCCATCGAGGCGCTGATCCGGAAGGCGATCCCGCGGATCGGTTTGGGCGATGTGCCGCCCCAAGAGCTGAGCCTCGAGGAGGGCGACCACCGGCGGCGCGGAGGCCGTGGCCGCAGCACCCGCGGGCGCAGCGAGGGTAACGGTCGCCGCGAGACTCACGCCAAGCGAGAGCCGCGCCGCGACGAGCGACCGAGAGCGCCTGCACCGCGCCATTCCGAGCCAGAGGCGCCGAGGGTGGCAAGCGCTCCTCTCGCGCAGTCGCGGCCGGTCAGGCCCGAGGACGGGCTCGACGCCGAGGACGCCGGCGCACCGATCGCGCTGGCGGCCCATCGGGAAGGGGCGCGGCCGCACCGCGACGGGGATGCCGAGTCACGAGTGGTCGGCTTCGGCGACGATCTCCCGGCCTTTCTTCGTAGACCTGTGCGGGTTGCCGGCCCCTGAGTAGAATGACGCGTCGGCGCCCACCGGGGCGCCCCGCGATCCCCGAGGGAACCCGGCCATGAAGACCATCTTCGTCATGGTGAAGTGCGAGCTCGGCAAGTCCTACAAAGTCGCCGACGCCGCTGTAACAACAATCGAGCAGGTCTCGGAGGTCCATTCGACCTCCGGGCAGTACGATCTCTTGATGAAGTGCTACCTGCCCGACGACGCCGATATCGGCCATTTCGTGGTCGAGAAGCTGCAGACGTTGCCGGGCGTCAAGGACACGTTCACGCTGACGGCCTACAAGGCCTTCAGCGAAGACAAGTCGATGTAGCCTCGGGCTTCTCTCGGCCTCACACCAGCGCCTCGCCCCGCAAGACCGGCACGCAGCCGCCACCGACCGTGGCACGGACGCCATCCGGCGCCCGCCGTGCGGCGACACGCAGCAGGCTCGGCCGGCCCATCTCCACGCCTTGCACGATCTCGTAGGTGGCGCTGCTCTCGCGGGTCAGAGAGAGCAGCAACGCGCCCAGTGTCGCATTGGCGCTGCCCGTTGCGGGATCCTCGAGCGTGCCGGAAAGGGGCGCGAACATGCGGGCGCGGATACGCGCGCCGTCGCGCGCATAGAGATGCAGCGCCAGACGCCCCTTCAGTGCCGGCCAATCCGCTTCCGTGCGCCGGAACTCAGCGAGATCGGGCGCCGCCCGCGTAAGCGCCGCGCCCGCTACCTCGGCGAAGACGAAGGGCATGCCGACCGACGCGAGTACCGGCTTGTGCTCGCGGACCAGTACGTCCGAGGGCTCGAGGCCGGCGCAGGTGGCAACCGCATCCGCCGGCAACTCCAGACCAAGGGACAGCGGCTGAGGCGCGGCGATGGTGGCGCCGGCGGGCGCACCCGCGCCATCACGGTCGACGTTGATCTCCACCAACCCCGCCAACTCCTCGAACCGCAACACGCCGTTCTTGTCGCGGCCTTCGCCTGCCAACACGTAGCCCGTTCCGACATTGGGATGACCGGCGAATGGCATCTCCGCGGTCCGGTTGAAGATCCGCACCCGCGCGGTGTTCGCGGGGTCGGCGGGCGGCAGGACGAAGGTGGTCTCGCTGAGGTTGAACTCGGCCGCGAGCCGCTGCATGTCGGCTTCCGACATACCCCGGGCATCGGAAAACACCGCGAGCGGATTGCCGCCGAAGCGGCGGTCGGTGAACACGTCCACGGTCACGAAGGGAAAGGCGGTCATGGTGCCTCCGTCGGTCGGTGCCGAGTCTTGACATAACTTAGCCAATTGGCAAAGTGCCAAAATGTACCCTTCCAATCTCTTCCGCGCGCTGGCCAGCGACCGCCGATTGCTGATCCTGAATTGGCTCAAAGATCCGCGCGCGCACTTCCGGCCGCAGGTGGACGGCGATCTCGTGAAGGATGGCGTCTGCGGCCTCTTCATCGCGGAGAAGCTGGGCATCACCCAACCCACTCTCAGCGAGCACATGAAAGTGCTGGTGCAGGCGGGCCTGGTCATCCCCACCCGCATCAAGCAATGGACCTTCTACCGCCGCAACGAGGAGCGCGTGCGCGAGGCCAAGAAGGCGATGCAGGGCAGCTTGTAGACGGTCCGAAGCTCGCATTGACGCCGGCTGCGTTCGCCGAGCCTCTTGTTCGACCGGCCGGAGCGCTCTTGCATTCTGCTATGGCTCGCCCGGCACGGCATCTGCGCTGAAGGGCGCCGCTTGTCCCAGCCCCGGACCCGGCATAAATTAGTTTAGGACTAAAGTATCTCGGAGCCGGGAGCCGCGGGTGCAAGGCAGGGAGTCTGGGGCGCTCGACGGACTGCACGCGGCGGTGACGGGTGCCGGCAGCGGCATCGGCGCCGCCTCGGCCATGGCGCTGGCGAGAGCCGGCGCCAAGGTCACGCTGCTCGGTCGCCGGCGCGAGCGTCTGGACGCGCAAGCCCGAGCGATCTCTGAACAACACGGCGTCGCCGCCGCGGAGGTCCTGGACGTCACCGACGCCGCGGCCGTCCCCATCGCCTTCGAAGCCGCGATCAAGCGCTCCGGCCCGCTCGATATCCTCGTCAACAATGCCGGCGACGCCGAGAGCGCGCCCTTCGGCAAGACCTCGCTCGAGCTGTTCGAGCGCATGCTGCGCGTCAATCTGACGGGGGCGTTCCTTTGCACCCAGGCAGTGCTGCCCGCCATGCTCCACGCCAAGCGCGGCCGCATCGTCAACGTTGCCTCGACCGCGGGCGTCAAGGGCTATGCCTACGTCAGCGCCTATTGCGCGGCCAAGCACGGTCTCGTTGGCCTCACCCGCTCGCTCGCGCTGGAGACCGCGAAGACGGGCGTCACCGTCAACGCCGTCTGTCCCGGCTACACCGAGACGGAGCTGCTGGACCAGGCGATTTCGGCGATCTCCGCCAAGACCGGACGCAGCCGCGACGCCGCCCGCGCCGAGCTCGCGGCCAGCAACCCCATGGCGCGGCTGGTGACGCCGGAAGAGGTTGCGGCGACCGTCGTCTATCTTTGCCTGCCGAGCTCGGCCGCGATCACGGGGCAAGCGCTGGTGGTGGCGGGCGGCGAGGTCATGCCATGAACGATGTCGCGGCCGCGAGGCTGCCGCCGGACCGCGAAAGCGCGCTCGCGAGCGACACCAAGCTCGAGCTCAAGGTCTGGCTGCGGCTCCTCACCTGCACGACGCTTATCGAGCGCGAGGTGCGCCGGAAGCTGCGCAAGCGGTTCGACACCACGATCGCGCGCTTCGATCTGCTCTCCCAGCTCGACCGCGCGCCCAAGGGCCTCACCATGGGCGAGCTCTCCTCGCGGCTCATGGTGACCAACGGCAACGTCACAGGGCTGACCGACGCGCTGCTGCACGAAGGGCTCGTGAGCCGGGCACCGGAGCCCGGCGACCGCCGCAGCCTTCGCATTCGACTCACCCATGCCGGCAAGCAGTTCTTCGATGGCATGACGCCCGTGCACGAGCGGTGGATCGACGGCCTCATGAGGGGACTCACCCGCGCCGAGATGGCGCATCTTCTGGAGCTGCTCGGCAAGCTCAAGCAATCGCTTGGCCCGACGGGAGGGCAGAAATGAACGGCCGCGACATCAAGACCGCGCATGTCCGCTGGAGCGTCGACGGCCCAGTCGGCACGATCACGCTGGACCGGCCCGAGCGCAAGAACCCCCTCACCTTCGAAAGCTATGCGGAGCTGCGCGATCTCTTCCGCGCGCTCGCTCAGTCGGAGGACATCAAGGCGGTGGTGCTCGCGGGCGCCGGCGAGAACTTCTGCTCCGGCGGCGACGTGCACGACATCATCGGGCCGCTCACCAAGAAAGACATGAGCGGCTTGCTCGAGTTTACGCGCATGACCGGCGATCTCGTGAAGGCGATGCGGCTCTGCCCACAGCCGATCGTGGCCGCGATCGACGGCGTCTGCGCCGGCGCGGGCGCCATCCTCGCCATGGCTTCCGACCTTCGCTTCGGCACGGCGCGGAGCAAGGTGGCGTTCCTGTTCGTTCGCGTGGGGCTCGCGGGTTGCGACATGGGAGCTTGCGCGATCCTGCCGCGCATCGTGGGCCAAGGGCGCGCCGCGGAGCTCCTCTACACCGGCCGCGCCCTCGGCGGCGAGGAGGCGGAGCGCTGGGGTTTCTTCAATCGCTCGTGCGAGCCCGATACGGTGCTGAGCCTCGCCACCGAGACGGCGCAAAGCTTGGCGCGCGGCCCCACCTTCGCGCACGCCCTCACCAAGCGGATGATGCATCTGGAATGGGACATGGGCATCGAGCAGGCGATCGACGCCGAGGCCCAGGCGCAGGCGATCGCCATGCAGACAAAGGATTTCCGCCGCGCCTACGAGGCTTTCGTCGAGAAGCGCAAGCCGGTGTTCGAGGGCAATTGATGGCCGATCGCAGCTTCCTCGCCTGGCCCTTCTTCGAGCCGCGGCACCGCGACTTCGCGGCCGGCCTGGAGGATTGGGCGCGCAAGGTGGTGAGCCCGCACGTCGAGGAGGACGAGCGCGACATCGACGGCACCTGCAGACTCTTGGTGCGGCTCCTGGGCGAATCAGGGTGGCTCAAGCACACCGTCACCGCGCCTTACGGAGGATTGGCTGAGCGCCTCGACGTGCGCACGCTCTGCCTCGCACGCGAGATCCTCGCGCGCCACTCCGGCCTCGCTGATTTCGCCTTCGCGATGCAGGGGCTCGGCAGCGGGCCCATCACGCTCTACGGCACGCCCGAGCTTAAAGCCGCTTACCTGCCCAAGGTCGCCGAAGGGAGGCAGATCGGCGCCTTCGCGCTCTCCGAGCCCGAGGGCGGCTCGGATGTGGCGGGCCTGCGCATGGCCGCGCACCGCGACGGCGGTCATTTCGTGCTCGATGGCCGCAAGACCTGGATCTCCAACGCGGGGATCGCCGATCACTACGTCGTTTTTGCGCGCACCGGCGAGGCACCGGGCGCCAAGGGCCTCTCGGCATTCGTGGTGGACGCGGAGACACCGGGCTTGCGCGTCGCCGAGCGCATCGAGGTGATCGCGCCGCACCCCCTGGGCACGCTCGCCTTCGAGAACTGCCGCGTGCCGGCCACCCACTTGCTCGGCAAGCCCGGCGACGGCTTCAAGATCGCGCTCGCGACGCTCGACGTGTTCCGGTCGACCGTGGGCGCAGCGGCCCTCGGCTTCGCCCGCCGGGCGCTCGACGAGGCGATCGCGAGGGCGGGATCACGCGAGATCTTTGGCCAGAGGCTCGGGGCATTCCAGGCGACGCAGATGCGCATCGCCGATATGGCGACCGAGATCGACGCCGCGGCGCTGCTGGTCTACCGTGCGGCCTGGACCAAGGATTGCGTGGCCGAGCGCGTGACGCGGGAAGCCGCGATGGCAAAGCTCTACGCGACAGAGGCAGCACAGCGCGTCATCGACAGTGCGGTCCAGCTCTGGGGCGGGCTCGGCGTCACCCGCGGCGTTCCAGTCGAGCGGCTCTATCGCGAAATCCGCGCGCTCCGGATCTACGAAGGCACCAGCGAGGTCCAGAAGCTGGTGATCGCGAGCCAAGTGCTGAGCGCGCCGGGAGGGGGAGCGTGAAGCTCCTCGAGCCCCTGACGATCAACGGGCTCACGCTCCCGAACCGCGTGGTGGTGCCCGCCATGGTGACGCGGCTCTCGGGCGAGGACGGCTTCGTCAACGAAGCCGTGCGCGACCGGTACGTGCGCTACGCCCAGGGCCATGTCGGGCTGATCGTGGTGGAGGCGACCGCCATCCACGACAGCAAATCGGGCCCGTTGCTGCGGCTCTCGCGCGACGAGTTCATCCCGGGCCACCGCGATCTCGTCCGCCGCGTCCATGACACCTCGGATTCCAAGATCCTGCCGCAGATCATCCATTTCATGAAGGTGGCGCGCTCGGGGTGGCGGCAGAAGATCGACAGCCTGAGCCTCGAGGACATCGACGCCATCGTCGAGCAGTTCGGTGCGGCGGCGGCGCGGGCGCGCGAAGCCGGCTACGACGGCGTCGAGCTGCACTCCGCGCACGCCTATACGCTCTCGTCGTTCCTGTCGCGCCACAATCCGCGCCGCGATCTCTATGACGGACGCACGCTGGAGGGACGGCTGCGCCTCTTCGGTCGGGTCATGGCGCACGTGCGCGAGCGGGTCGGCGCGGATTTCCCGGTGGGCGTGCGCTTCCTCGCGGAGGAGGCGATCAAGGGCGGCTACGCGCTCCCCGACGCGCAACGGATCGCACTCCGGATGGCGCAGCTCGGCGTCGACTACATCTCGCTCTCGATCGGCGGCAAGTTCGAGGACGCGATCCACAAGCCCGGCCAGCCGCTCTACCCCTATACCGGCTACTCCGGGGACCGCTGCATGCCCGGAGACTGGTATCCGCCCCTGCCGCACGCCGAGCACGCCGCCGAGATCAAGCGCTACATCAACGCAAAGGGATACGGCACGCCCGTGGTCTCCGTCGGCAAGATCAGCGATCCCGCCGAGGCCGAGCAGTTGCTGCAGGAGGGCAAGGCGGACCTCATCGGCATGGCGCGCCAGCTGCTCTCGGACCCCGACTGGGTGCGCAAGGTCGAGGAGGGCCGGCCCGACAAGATCATCCGCTGCATCTACTGCAACGTCTGCAAGCAGCTCGACGAGAATTTCCGGCTCGTGTCGTGCTTCCTTTGGCCGAAGGGCACGATCCAGGCTCCCCAGGAAGATCGCGCGGGCATCGGGCCCGACTGGGGCTCTGGCGATGCCCTCTCCGCTAAGGTCGAGGCGGGGCAAGTTCGGCTCTCCTGGCGACCCGCGGTCGGGGCCGGCATCGCCGGTTACGACGTCCATCGCGCCGAGGACGGCGGCGATGCCGGCGTCGTCGAGGCGGTGAAAAGCGCCCGGTTTCTCGACCGCAATGTCCTCGGCGGCCTCCGCTACACCTACTACGTCATGGCTTACGACAGTTCCGGCCGGCACAGTCCGCCCTCCAACAGCGTGACCGTCGAGATGCCGATGCCGGACGCGGCACCCACCCGCACGCCCGAAGCGACCCATGCCCCTTGATCCCAGCGGCCCGCTCGACCCGA
>DATNIT010000005.1:0-11615 GCA_035604335.1 Allostellaceae bacterium
GCGCCACCGCCCCGCGATCGAGCGGGTGCAACTTCGCGCGGCGGGCTGCCGAGGCGATCAGCCGCGCATAGAGCCCGATGTTCTCCGGCGTGCGGTCGATCCGATCGTCGAACTCTGCCGCGATCTTGAAATGCTCGACGAAATCGGGATCGAGCTCCGACAGCAGGTAATAGAGCAGCGGCGGCCCGACCAGCACGACCTTGAGGTCGAGCGGGATCGGCTCCGGATCGAGCGAGACGGTGCTGGCGAGGCTCAAGAGCTGCTCCAGAGAGACCGTGCGGATCTCGCCGGAGCGCAACGCCTGCTTGAGGGATTCCCAACCGAAGTTCGCGGTAAGCACGCGCCGGGCGTCCACCACCAGATAGCCGCCATTGGCCTTGTGGAGCGCGCCTGCCACGACCAGGTTGAAATCGGTCATCAGCGTGCCGAACCGTGCGATGTGCTCGATCCGGCCCACGAGATTCTGGTGCGTCGGGTGATCCTCGTAGACGATCGGCGCGCCCTTGCAGCTCGTATTGTCGACGAGCACGTTGACTTGATAGCGTCGGAACGGGGCGGTCTCGTCTGCCGCCGCCGCGGGCACGCCCGCGGCCCCCTCGGTGCGCCCCTCCGTCATGAAATCGTCGGCGTGCTCGAGGATGTCGTGCTCGACCTGGTCGAGATGCGTCAAGACCTC
The DNA here is from genome assembly GCA_035604335.1 of Allostellaceae bacterium. Classification (GTDB taxonomy): domain Bacteria; phylum Pseudomonadota; class Alphaproteobacteria; order ATCC43930; family CGMCC-115725; genus DASZHJ01. Next base: position 677 of record DATNIT010000005.1, read on the forward strand.
GGGCAGATCCGCGAAGGCAGTGCGGATTTCCTGCAGGAGATGGCTCACCACCACGGCGGTGGTGTCGCGATTGAGCTGACGCACCACTTCCCGGTGCTCGCGCTCCCATTCGGGTATGCGGCGGATCACCGCCTCGAGCTCCGTCTGCAGAGCCTCGATGTCCGCCGTAACTCGTTGCCGCTCCGGAGCCGGAAGCTTGTTGAATTCGTCGGGTGGGATCACTTCTCCCTTGCGCACCGGCGCCAGGGCCAAGCCGACCGGCGTTCGCAGCAAAGCGACGCTCTTCTCCTCCGCTTTCTTCTGCAGGGCACCGAAAGCTTCCTCGTGGCGGTGCTTGAATTGCTGATCGATGACCTCGCGCCGCGCGCGGTACTCCTCGCGCTCGAAGGCGGCGGGAAGCGCGACCCGCAATTCCGTCACCAGGCGCTTCATGGCGTCGCGTAAGGGAACCGCGCGGCCGGTCGGCAACTTGAGGCACCGCGGGCGGCGGGGGTCCGCGAAGTTGTTGACGTAGCACCAATCCGGCGGTGTCGGCTCAGCCGCGGCTTGCCGCTCCAGCAGATCCTGGATCAGCGTGTGCTTGCCGGTGCCGCCAGGGCCGAAGGCGAAGATGTTGAAGCCGCGCCGATGCATGGCGATGCCGAGCTGGATCGCATCGACCGCGCGCTCCTGGCCGACCAGCCCCGCGAGCTCCGGCAGCTCGTCGGTGGTGGCAAAGGCGAGATCGCCGGAATTGCAGCACCGCCGCAGGATCGCAGGCGGCAGAGGCTGCGCCGCCGACCATTCCACCGATGCGGCCTGTCCGCTGGAGACGGCGAGCTCGCCCGACGGTTTCACGGAATCGGCGGCCAACCGCGGCTCCCCTTTTCCATCCGTGCGCTCGACGCTCATCGGCCCTCCCATCGACGGGTGCGCATCGCGCGACGCACCCGCTCCTTGGCGAGCGAGACGGCTGCCGTGCGCGGCAGAGACTTCGTCCGCTTCGCCTCCTCGAGAACCGCCTGCGTGTTCGCACGGATTTTCTCGTCGATGGCGGCGAAGGCCTGCGCCTGCGTGCCTCCGTGGTATTCGATGGCGGCGCAGATCACGCCGCCGGCATTGGCGATGAAGTCCGGCAGGACCAGTACGCCGCGGGCGGCGAGCGCCTGCTCGGCTTCGGTCGTGCAGGGGATGTTGGCACCTTGCGCGACGAGGCGCGCGTTGAGTCGCGCGACATTGGCGGCGGTGATCACATCGGGCCGCGCAGCGGGGATCCAGATGTCGCAGGGGACGTCGATCACGGCATCGGTGCCGGCCGAGCGTCCGTGAGAATGCTCTTTGAGCGATCGCCCTTTGGCTTTGAGCACGGCGAGAGCAGCGATATCGAGGCCGGCGCTATCGACGATCGTGCCTTGGGAGTCGCTTGCCGCGACGAGAGTAGCGCCGTTCTCAGCGAGGAAGCGCGCGGCGTGGCGGCCGACGGAGCCGAAGCCCTGAACCACCACCCGCGCTCCCCTAAGCTCCAAGCCGATCTGCCGGGATGCCACGTCGATGGCCGCCGCCAGGCCGAACCCCGTGGCGCCGATCTCGTCGAGCGGGATGCCGCCGATCTCCCGCGGCAAACCCACGGAGCGGCCGGTCTCATCCTTGATCCAGCCCATGGCCAGCTCGTCGGTGCCCATGTCCGGTCCGGGAATGTACTCGGTGAGATCGGCGATCGCCGACGCAAAGGCGCGGATGAGCCGCTCCTTGTCGCCAATTGGCATCTTAGGATCGCCGTAGATGACGGACTTGCCGCCGCCATGGGCCAGGCCCGCGGCGGCGTTCTTGAGCGTCATGGCTCGCGCCAGCCGGAAGGCCTCCTCCGTGCTCACGTCCGGCGCCATCCGGACGCCGCCGATCGCGGGTCCGCAGGCAACGTTGTCGACGGCGACCACTGCCCTGAGACCGAGCGATGGCCGGTAGATGTGCACGATCTTGAGCGGCCCAAGATCGTCAGCAAAGCAAAACACGTCTTCCACTCTCGCTCTCCCTCATGGCGTCGTGCGCGCGTCAGCTGTCGCGTTGCAGATCCTCGATCATCGCCCTGACGAAGCGCGCGGCTTCCCCGCCCGTCACCACCCGGTGATCGAAAGTCAGCGATATCGGCAGCATATGCCGGAACGCGACGCCCTCTTGCGACGGCACCGCCTGCGTATCGATGCGGCCAGCGCCGACGATCGCCACCTGTGGCGGCAGGATCACCAGGGCGGCGTGCCGCCCCGCCAAGGTGCCGAAGTTCGAGAGAGTGATCGTGGGATTGCGCAGATCGGCGAGTGCCACCTTGCGCTCGCGCGCCGCTGTCTTGAGCGCATCGAGAGCGCGTCGCAGACCGACCGAATCCTGGTGTCCGATGTCCCGGAGGACGGGGACAATGAGACCATCCTCGGTATCGACGGCGATGCCGAGGTCGACCTGTGGAAGCAGCCGCCGCATCATCGCCTTGCCATCGTAATGGACATTGAGCGCGGGCGCCGCGGCGCACGCGACCGTGATGGCGCGGATGAGACGCACGCTGACATCCGTCTGCGGCGACCACCACACCTCGACATCGGCCTGGTCCCAAACCGTCGCTGGCACGACCTCCGCATGGGCGCGCGCCATATTCACCGCCATCGCGCGCCGTACACCCTTCAGCGGCTCGCCGACTACCGGGCCTCCTTGCGCCGCTGCGCGTTCGATATCGGCGCGCGTTACCGCACCACCAGGGCCGCTGCCTGCCACCTGCGCGAGATCGACGCCGCGCTCGCGGGCAAACGCTCGCACGACGGGCGAGGCGACAGCATGATGCTCCGCAGGGCCGGAGCGCTCGGGCAGCTTTTCCGCGAGCTCGCCCACAACGGTTCCCGTATCGGCGTGAGCCCCTTCCTCGAAGACGACGATGGGCGCGCCGACCTTGACGCGATCGCCGGGTTTGGCGAGGAGCTGCGCGATCCTGCCCGCCTGGGGCGAAGGCACCTCGACCACCGCCTTCTCGGTCTCCACGGAGACCAGCGGCTGGTCGACGACGACGTGATCGCCCTCGGCAACGTGCCATGCGACGATCTCGGCCTCCTGCAATCCCTCGCCCAGGTCGGGGAGCGCGAAGCGGCTCATGTGTAGGCCATGGCTCGGCGCGCCGCGCCGGAGATGTGCACGGCGTCGGGGAAATAGTGCTGCTCCAGCCGCGGCAACGGGATGACGGTGTCGTAACCTGCGACCCGCTCGATGGGCGCCAGCAGCGACAATAGCGCGTGCTCGGCAATGCGGGCGGCGATCTCGGCGCCGAACCCGCCCGTCAGTGGCGCCTCGTGGACAATAACGGCCCGGCCGGTCTTCTTGACGGACGCGAGGATCGTCTCCTCGTCGAGCGGCTTCAGCGTGGCGACATCGATCACCTCGACGCTCACGCCCGTCCGCGCGAGCGCATCAGCAGACTCAAGAGCGTCTTTGACCATCGCACCCCAGGCGATCAGCGTGAGCTCGGTTCCCTCGCGGACCACGAAGCAGCGGTCGAGCGGGGCCGCGACCCCATCGTCTGCAACATCCTCGCGCGCAGTCCGATAGAGCCGAGTCGGCTCGAGGAACACCACGGGGTCCGGGTTTCGGATTGCCGCAAGCAACAAGCCATAGGCGCGCTTCGGGGAGGACGGGATCACCACCCGGAGGCCCGGAATATGGGCGAACATCGCCTCCGGGCTTTCCGAGTGGTGCTCGGGCGCATGTATTCCGCCACCGCAGGGCGAGCGCAGGACCATGGGGCAGGTGATCCGCCCGCGCGTCCGCGTGCGGAGCCGCGAGGCATGATTGGCGAGCTGATCGATCGCGGGATAGATGAAACCCGTGAATTGGATCTCCGCGACCGGGTGGAAACCCTGCGCCGCGAGGCCGACGGACAATCCTGCGATCGCCGCCTCGGCGAGCGGCGTGTCGAAGACACGCTCGGCCCCGAAACGCTTCAACAGGCCGTCGGTGGCGCGGAAGACGCCGCCGTCGGCGCCCACATCCTCGCCGAGAACGACCACGCGGTCGTCGTCTTGCATCGCGCGCGCGAGCGCGAGGTTCACGGCCTGGACCAGATTGATCTCGGTCACGATGCCGCCGCCATGGTCGCGCGCTCAGCGCGGCTGGCGAGCATCGCGTCGCGCTGCTTCGCCAGGTCCGCCGGCGGCTCGGCGTAGGTGTGCTCGAACATCGTAGCGGGGTCCAGCGAAGGCGTCGCGAGCCAGGCGTTCGCTGCCGCGTCGATCTCCGCGCTCGTCTCGTGCAGGAGGCGCTCCTCATCCTGCTTACTCCAAAGGCCTGCGTCGGTCAGGTACCGACGGAGCCGCAGGATCGGCTCCTCCTGCCAGTGCGGAGTCACCACCGCGTCGTCGCGGTAGCGGCTGGCATCGTCGGCGGTGGTGTGATCGCCGAGCCGATAGGTCAGCGCCTCCACGAGAGACGGTCCCTCGCCGCGTCGCGCGCGTTCGACCGCGGCGCCCACCACGGCGTGCACAGCGACGACATCGTTGCCGTCCACCTGCTCGCCCGGGAGCCCCGCGGCGATCGCTTTCTGCGCAAGGGTCTCGGCCGCGGTCTGACTGGCGCGTGGCACCGAGATTGCCCATTGATTGTTGCTGACGACGAAGACCGCTGGCAACTGCCAGACGCCTGCGATGTTGAGCGCTTCGGCCACGTCGCCCTTGGAAGAGGCCCCATCGCCGAAGACGCAGACGGCGACGCGGGGCTCACGGCGGAGCTTGAAGGCGAGCGCCACGCCGGCCGCATGCGGCGTATGGCTGCCGACCGGCACCGAGTTCGGAAAGTCCTGCCGCGGGCCGGCAAAGGCACTGCCGCGCTCGTCGCCGCCCCAATAAAGGAACAGTTCGAGCGGCGTTACCCCGCGCAGGAGCTGCGCCCCGTGCTCGCGAAAACTCGGCAGCAACACGTCCTCCGGCCGCATGGCGCTCGCGCAACCCACCGACACAGCCTCTTGCCCGAGCGAGGAGGCGTACGTGCCGAGCCGGCCGGTGCGTTGTAAGGCGATCGCCTTTGCGTCGAAGGTCCGCGTGCGAACGAGCGCCCGATAGAGCGCGGTCACAGTCGCGGGATTCCTGGCGAAATCGGGCAGCGGTCCCACCGGCTTCCCAGCGGGGTCGAGGCACCGAGTATAAGTGATTTGGAATTGGCCTACGATTTCGCTCATTCTGTCCGCTGCCGATTCTTTGGCAGTTTTCAGCCTAGAACCGGTCCAATTCCGCTTCCTTGATACAAATCAACCGCCTGGAACCGCATCACGCCAGGCGCACCAGGGTACCCGCGGTCTCCTCCAGGATGGCCTCGGCTTGGTCGATGGCGCCGATCCCGGCTCTGCGGCCGGTCCGCTCCACGAAACGGCAGGCGGCCTCCACCTTTGGACCCATGGACCCCGCGGCAAAGCTGTGCGAGCGCAGCTCAGCCGGCGTTGCCCGGCGGATCGGCGTCCCCTCCGACATGGGCCACCGGTTCCAAACCGCAGGGACGTCGGTCAAGAGCAGCAGAAAGTCGGCGTCGACAGCTTCCGCCAGCAGCGCGGCAGCCAAGTCCTTGTCGATCACCGCCTCGATACCCTGGAGCCCACCCTCCGGCGTAACGATCACCGGGATGCCGCCGCCACCGGCGCACACGACGATGACGCCGGCGCGCAAGAGCAGCTTGATCGTGCTGATCTCCCGGATGCGTCGGGGTGCCGGGGAGGGTACCGCGCGCCGCCAGCCCGCGCCGTCGCGCATCATCGTCCAATGCCTGTGAGTGGTGAGACGCTCCACCTCGGCATCGGTATAGGTGGGGCCGATCGGCTTGCTCGGCGCCGAGAAGGCGGGGTCGTCGGGCGCGACCTCCACTTGCGTCAGCAAGGTCGCGATGTCGCGCTCTGGCAGCGCATTCCCGAGCGCGAGATCGAGCAGATAGCCGATCATGCCCTCGCTCTCAGCGCCCAGGACGTCGAGCGGGTACGGGCGCACGTCGCGATAAGCAGCAGCCTGCAGCGCCAAGAGCCCGACCTGCGGGCCGTTGCCATGCGTCACCACCAGTTCGTGCCGGCACGCGATGGGCGCCACGGATTTCTCGACGGCGCGCTGAACGTTGCGGCGCTGAACTTCCGCCTCGGGGGCCTCGTCGCGGCGCAGCAAGGCATTGCCGCCGAGCGCCATGACGATACGCATCAGCCAGGCCCTCGGGTGTCGGAGAGTCGGCGGAGAAACGCGTCGACGGCGGCGGCAAGCCCGGGCTCTCCCTCCTCGGCGAACTCGTAGCGCGCGCGAACGATCTTCTTTTCGGTGTGGATCAAGCGCGCGAGATCGATGGGCGTCGCGGACACCACGACGTCGGCCGAGCTGGCATTGATGGTTGCCGATAGCGCCTGCAACTGGGCGCGCCCGTATCCGACCGCCGGCAAGACCTTGCCGATGTGCGGGTACGCCCGAAAGACCGCCTGGATCTCGGGGACGGCCGACAGCCTCGGATCGACGATTTCAACCGCGCCTGCCGCGATTGCCGCGACATGGCCGGCGCCATAGGGCATGCCACCGTGAGTGATCGTCGGCCCATCCTCGATCACCAGCACCCGCCGCCCCTTGACGCCAGCGACATCATCGAGCCGCACCGGTGAGGCGGCTCGAAGAATGGGAGCCGACGCATTGACGGCCCGCAATTCCCGGGTTGCGGTCTCGACGCCCTCGGGCGAGGCCGTGTCCACCTTGTTGACGACCAGCACGTCGGCCATGCGCGCCACGGTCTCGCCGGGATGATGGGTCGCGATCTGGTGGGGACGCAGCGCGTCGGCGAGCGCGATGTGCAGATCGGGCCGGACGAAGGGAAAGTCGTTGTTGCCGCCGTCCCAGACGATGATGTCGCTCTCTTTCTCGGCGGCGGCGAGGATCGCGGCATAGTCGACACCGGCGAAGACCAGGTTTCCGGCTGCGATATGCGGCTCATACTCTTCCCGCTCCTCCACCGTGCAGCTGGCGGCGTCGAGATCGCCGACCGATGCAAAGCGCTGCACGCGCTCTTTGACCAAGTCACCATAGGGCATCGGATGCCGCAGCACGGCGACGCGCCAGCCGCCTTCGCGCAGTCGACGCGACAGCCACCGCGCAATTGCCGATTTGCCGCAGCCGGTGCGCACGGCCGTTATGGCGATTACGGGCAGGGACGACGTCAGCATCGTGCACCTGGGTCCGAGCAGCGTGAAGCTGGCGCCCGCCGCGAGCGCACGAGAGCCGAGATGCATCACCTGCTCGTGCGAGACGTCGCTGTACGCGAAGACGACCTCATCGACCTGCCGGGCGCGACAGAACCCATCGAGCTCGGCCTCGTCGATGATCGGGATGCCCCCGGGATAGAGCGCGCCGGCGAGCTCCGGCGGGTACCGTCGGCCGGTGATGCCGGGGATTTGAGCGGCGGTGAACGCAAGGACGACGGCGGTGGGATCGCTGCGGTAGACGACATTGAAATTGTGAAAATCGCGCCCGGCGGCGCCGAGGATCACCACGCGCCGGCGCGCCGGGCGAGGCTGCGGCCTTGGCTCAGACGAAGTAGGTTCTGATCGGGGCAAAGCCATTGAACTCCACGGCGGCATAGCTTGCGGTGTAGGCGCCTGCCGAGAGGAAATCGACGGGATCGCCGATCGCGAGATCGACGGGCAGCCGATAATCCGCCCGATCGTAGATCACATCGGTGCTGTCGCAGGTCGGACCCGCGAGAACGACGCTTTCGCCTGGGCTCTGCTGATGCGGGGTGCGGAGTCGATAGTGGATACGCTCGCCCGCCGTTTCGGGCAGTCCGTTGAAGCGGCCGGCGTCGAGATAGATCCAGCGGCGGCGCGCGTGACGCGACTTACGCGAGACCAGGAGCACCTCGCTGCGCAGGATGCCGGCGTCGCCCACGAGATAGCGGCCGGGCTCGACCAGGAGCCGTGGACGGGCGCCGCCGAAGTGCGTGGTGAGCGCCCGCTCGATGGCAGTGGCATACGCCGCAATGTCCGGAACCGGCGCGCGATACTGGGCCGGAAACCCGCCCCCGGCATTCAAGAGCTCGAGATGAAGGCCGCTTCGAGCGCAGGCATGGAAGACCCGGGACGAGGTCTCGATCGCGGCCACCCATTGCTCGGGGTCGGTCTGCTGGGACCCGACATGGAACGACAGGCCGACCGGCCGCAGTCCCTGCATCTTCGCCCGAAGCAGCAGATCGGTCGCCATGTCCGGGGCGCAACCGAACTTGCGGCTCAACGGCCACTCGGCTCCCTTACCCCCGGCGAGCAGGCGGCAATAGACGCGCGCGCCCGGCGCGCTGCGCGCGAGCTTCTCAAGCTCGGCGGCGCTATCGAAGGCGAAGAAATCGATGCTATCGGCATGCGCAAGGGCGATCTCGGTCTCACGCTTGATGGTGTTCCCGAAAGAGAGCCGCTCGGCGGGGATTCCAAGCTCCTGACACCGGCGCATCTCGCCCTTGCTGGCGAGGTCGAAGCCAGCGCCAAGCTCGCCCAGCGCCGCGACCACTTCCGCCGCGGGGTTCGCCTTGACCGCATAGAGGATCTTCGCGGTGGGCAAGACCGCTTGGAGAGCGCGGTATTTGGCGCGGACGATATCGAGGTCGATGACGATGCAGGGCGTCGTCGGGTGTTGCTCGGCGAGAAAACGATCGATCGCGCTCGTGTCGACCTCGCGCGTCGGGTTGCCGAGTGGTCGCCCAAATGCGTCGTCCATGGTGCCTCCGCGCGGGAAGAACGCCATGAAGTCACTAGCAGCTTGGGTCAGGTACGGTATTGATCAGGATCAAGGGGGCGAAAAAGGCCGCCGCCATTGATCTGCCTCAACGCACAATGCGCGGGTTGATCCCCACTCTAGCGTGGCAGCGAGCAAACGGACGCCGATCGGCGTCCCTGCCGCCATGAAAGGTTAATGCCGATGGCACACAGGCAGGTTCTCTTCAGATCGGCCGCGCGCGAGAAAATCTTGCGCGGTGCCGCGCAGCTGGCGGACGCGGTTCGTATCACCCTGGGCCCAAGGTCGAAATCGGTGCTGATCGAGAAGAAGTGGGGAGCGCCGATCGTCTGCAACGACGGCGTCACCATCGCCAAGGAATTCGACCTCAAAGACCCCGAGGAAAACCTCGGCGCGCGCATGCTGCGCCAGGCGGCCGAGAAGACCGGGGACATGGTGGGGGACGGCACGAGCACGGCCACCATCCTCGCTCACGCCGTTTTCGCGGACGGTGTGCGGAACGTGGTTGCCGGCGCCAGTGCGATCGATATCAAGCGTGGTCTCGATCGGGCCGTGAAGCGCGCGATCGAGGCGCTGAAGGCGCTGTCGCGGCCCGTGTCGACGCGAAAGGAGAAGGCGCAAGTCGCGGCGATCTCCGCGCACAACGATGCCTCGATCGGCGAGCTCGTGGCGGACGCCATGGACAAGGTCGGCAACGAGGGCGTGATCACGGTCGAGGAGTCGAAGACCACCGAGACAGTGCTCGACGTGGTCGAGGGCATGCAGTTCGACCGCGGTTTCCAGTCGCCCTACTTCATCACCAATCCCGAGAAGATGGAGGCGGTGATGGAGGACTGCCTGCTGTTGCTGTCCGATCGCAAGATCAGCGTGCTCAACGACATGATCCCGTTGCTCGAGCAGGTCGTGAAATCGGGCAAGCCGCTGCTGGTGGTGGCGGAGGACGTCGAGGGCGAGGCGCTCGCCACGTTAATCGTCAACCAGATCCGCGGCGCTCTCAAGAGCTGCGCCGTCAAGGCGCCCGGTTTCGGCGATCGCCGCAAGGCGATGCTGCAAGACATGGCCGTGCTGACCGGCGGACAGGTGATCTCCGAGGAGCTCGGCCTCAAGCTCGACCACGTCACGCTCGAGCAGCTCGGCCGTGCCAAGCGCGTGGTGGTCGACAAGGACAACACCACGATCATCGGCGGTGCCGGCGAGCGCAAACAGATCGACGGCCGCATCGAGCAGATTCGTCGGGAGATCGACAAGGCCACCAGCGACTACGACAAGGAGAAGCTGCAGGAGCGCCTCGCCAAGCTCTCCGGCGGCGTCGCCGTGATCCGGGTGGGCGCTCCCTCCGAGGCCGAGATGAAATCCAAGAAGGAGGCGCTCGACGATGCCATCAGCGCCACGAAGGCAGCCGTCGCCGAGGGCATCGTTCCCGGCGGCGGCCTGGCGCTCTTGCGCTGCATCGATGCCGTGGCACAGGACGAGGCGAAATGCACCGGTGACGAAAGGACAGGCCTGCAGATCCTCAAGCGCGCGCTCGAGGCGCCCAGCCGTCAGATCGCGGAGAACTCCGCGGTCGATGGCGGTGTCGTGGTTGCCCGCATGCGCGAGGGCAAGGGTAACTACGGCTTCGACGCGGGACGGAACGAGTACGTCGATCTCGTCGAGACCGGCATCATCGATCCTACAAAAGTGGTCCGGATCGCGCTCGAGAACGCCGTGTCGGTCGCGAGTGTCCTGCTGCTGACCGAAGCCACCATGACCGAGCTTCCCGAACCCAAGAAGGATCACGCGGCCGAGCCGGAAATGGCGATGTAGGACTTTGACGATGCGTGACCGTTCTCAAGAGGCAATATCGCTAAGATGCGAGTTTTGTGCCTCTGACGTGTACTAGCCACGCTGAGACGCTCCGGACCTTCTGCCAGGCTGACGTCCGAGTTGGGACCCGATCCGGACCTATGGTTTTCGGCCTTCAACGAAAGCCGAGACAACATAATCCTCCACTCGTCGCCCTGGCTCCCATGTCTTAATGAGGTCGCGGCTTTCCGGCCTGGGAGTAACACGCACGGCCACGAAGCCAGCCTCGGCCAGGCACGCCTCGGTCTTGTCCCGCGATGCCGCGCCGGCTACGCAGCCGCAGATGAGCGTGGGGTCCGCCCGAAGGTCCGTCGGCAGCGGCGCGATGTTCACAACATCCGAGATGGCCAGAC
>DATNIT010000006.1:0-50821 GCA_035604335.1 Allostellaceae bacterium
CGGATAAGAGCTTGATCAACCGTCGTCTCAAGCGCTCCATCTCCTGCCCTGTGCAGCCTCACCATCGAAGCAACCGGCAGCATCGCGCCGCCCGGCCGCATCGTTGCTGCCAACATCATTGACTACGGACATAAGAGCTAGGCCGCGAGGGCGAGCCCCCTCTGCCAGTCCCAGAGCGACAGCACCAGGGCGCAGCCGTCGTCGCAGAGCTCCGCGGCGATGCTGAGAGGGTCCGGCAACGACAATTCGATCTCGCCTTCGATCTGATCGCCTTGGTAGGCGAGCCTTGGCTGCAGTCGGCGGACGATCCGCTGCACGCGCTGGTTCGCCGGCAGGCAGAGCAGGTAGGCGCGCGTGATGCCGCGATTGCGCGCGATCGGCAGCACGCGATGGAACAGGTCCGTGCCGATGCCCCGGGTCTCGAAGGCGCGCTCCACGCTGAGCGCCAGCTCCGCCCAGCGCGGCCAGACGGTATCGAGTATCTTGAGCTCCGCGACGCCGCGCAACTCGCCCGCCACCCAGCAGCCGAGCGTCACCGAGCGCGCCCAATCGGTGCTCGCGCAGTATGTCGCGATCCATTCGTCGGCGACCGGCCGGCCGAAGCGGCACGCACGCTGCTCGGGATCGAGGCGCAGGAGATGAGCGCACAGCGCCGGTGCGTCTTGCGGCCAGAGCTTTCGGAACACCCAGCCCGAACGCGGACTCGGCTGATTGTCGTTCGAGCCCTGCAGGCTCGGTAGCGGATCGATTTTCATGGGCACCTCTTGTGGCAGAGGCGCTTCCAACCCTGGTGTGAGTTTGGGTCAGGCACCCGGGAGCGCAATGAAATTCCGCGTGATCCGGGTATTCGCACGGATGTTGCGCGGCCGCTGACCGCGAGATCGTCCATCGTCATCCGGGGCTCGCTGGGCGCAACGATCGTGCGCGCCGCGGCTCAGCTCGCGAGCGCGTAGGCGCCGCGGGCTCGCGCCGGCACTAGGTTGCCGAGGAATTGCTGAGCGGTGGCGCGCCAGGAGAACTTGAGCGCGTAGGCGCGGCAGGCCTCCCGCGAGAGCGAGAGGCAACCGAGCGCCGCGCGGCGGAGGTCGGTGTCGAGGTAGCCGACCGGCGCGTCGCCGAGCACGTCGAGCGGGCCGGTTACGGGAAAGGCCGCCACCGGGACTCCCGCCGCCAGCGCCTCGAGGAGGACCAGGCCGAAGGTGTCGGTGAGGCTCGGAAACACGAAGACGTCCGCCGAGGCGTAGTGGCGCGCGAGATCGCCGCCCTCGTGGTGGCCCATGAAATGCACGGCGGGGAAGCGCCGCTTCATCTCCGCAAGCTGCGGCCCGTCGCCGACCAGCATCTTCGAGCCCGGCAAATCGAGCTCGAGGAAGGCCGCGATGTTCTTCTCGATGGCGACGCGGCTCACCATGAGGAAGATCGGGCGGGGAATGCTCGGCCAATCCGTGCGCGCCGTGGGCTCGAACAGCTCGGCATCGACGCCGCGGCTCCACGGCCGGATGTTGCGGAAGCCGCGAGCCTCGAGCTCGCGCCGGATCGAGGGCGCCGCCACCATGACGCCGCTCGCGGGCTCATGAAAATGCCGCAACCACGCGTAGGTCAGGCGCACCGGCACGCCGAACCTCGCTGCCACGTATTCCGGGAACCGGGTGTGGAACGACGTCGTGAAGGCGAGCCCGCGCCGCAGACAGTGGCGCCGCGCCGCCATCCCGAGCGGTCCCTCGGTCGCGATATGGACGGCGTCGGGATCCGCTTCGTCGATGAGCCGCGCCACCGCGCGGCCGGGGAGCAGCGCCAGCCGGATCTCGGGATATGTCGGACACGGCAGCGTGCGAAATTGGTCGGGTGTGATGGGCTGGATCTCGTGGCCGAGGGCGGCCGCCTCGCGCGCCACCGTGGTGAGGGTCCGCACCACGCCGTTCACTTGCGGGAGCCAGGCGTCGCTGACCAGCGCGATCCTCATTCGGCGCCGGCGACCGGCTCCTCTTCGCGCGCATCGCGCACCGCGGGAATCAGCATGTCGAAGGCTCGCAGCCGCGCCCAGTTCACGATTTCGAGCCGGCCGTCGGCGTGCTCGACCAGCGCCGTGCAGCTCTCGACCCAGTCTCCGTCGTTGCAGTAGAGCACGCCCTCGATGTCGCGGATCTCGGCTTGATGAATATGGCCGCAGATCACGCCGTCGACGCCGCGCCGCATCGCCTCCGCGGCGACCGCGCGCTCGTAGTTGCTCACGTACTCGACGGCGTTCTTGACCTTGCTCTTGAGGTAAGCCGAGAGCGACCAGTAGGGCAATCCCAGCTTGCGCCGGACCACGTTGTAGTAGTGGTTGAGCCGCAGCACGTTGTCATAGGCCCAGTCGCCCAGCAGCGCGACCCAGCGGGCATAGCGCACGACGCCGTCGAAGGCATCGCCGTGCAGGATCAGCATGCGCCGGCCGTCCGCGGTGGTGTGGATCGCTTCCTCGACCAGCCACACGCCGCCCAGCTGGAGATCGACATAGTCGCGCAGCCACTCGTCGTGATTGCCCGGAATGTAAAAGACCTTGGTGCCCTTGCGCGCCTTGCGCAGCAGTTTCTGGATGACGTCGTTGTGCGATTGCGCCCAGTACCAGGAGCGCCGCATACGCCAGCCGTCGACGATATCGCCGACGAGATAGAGATATTCGGACTCGCTGTGCTTGAGAAAATCCAGCAGGAAATCGGCCTTGCAGCCGCGCGTGCCGAGATGGATGTCCGAAATCCAGATCGAGCGGTAGCGGCGTGTCGGGTCGATGTAGTTCACCGCTGATTTTCTCTCCACGCCGGCCTTGTCAAGAAATCGTGGGTCGAGCAAAGTGCGCCACAACATCTCGCCCGACTCGGGCAAGCTCTTACTCGATTGGCGTTGCGGCAGAATTACCCTTGCGTGACGGTTCCGTGACAGTGGCGTCCGCGGCCGCCGAGCGCCGCCGGCTCCTGGTGATTTTCAATCCGATCGCGGGTCGCGGCGCGCGTGCGAAGCTGTCGCGTGCGCTGGCGGTATTGGAGCGTCTGGGCGTCGCCGTGACGCTGCGCGAGACTGGTGCCGCCGGAGACGCCGAGATGTTCGCGCGCGAGGCGAGCCGGGGCGCCTTCGACGGCATCGTGATCGCGGGCGGCGACGGCACCCTCAACGAGGCCGTGAATGGGCTCGAGGATGCCGGCCTGCCGATGGCGGTGTTTCCGTTCGGCACCGAGAACGTCCTCGCGCGCGAGATCGGCGTACCGCGCAATCCTGAGCGCGCTGCCGAGATCGCCGCGCACGGGCCCGCGCGGCCGATCTCGGTGGGCGAGGTCGTCTTCGAGGATCGCCCGGCCACGCGCCGGTTCCTGCTCATGACCGGAGTCGGCTTCGACGCCGATGTCGTGAGCGGCCTCGACCTCGACCTCAAGCGGCGGATCGGCAAGCTCGCCTTCGTCTGGAGCATTCTGCTGCGGCTCTGGCGCTACCGCCCGGTCGAGTACGCGGTGGCGGTGGAAGGTGCGGCGGGCTCGGCGCGCTACAGCGCCGCCTCCGCGATCGCCTCGAAGGCGCGGTTCTATGCCGGGCCTTTCGTGCTGGCGCCCGCCGCCGGGCTCGCGCATCCCAGCTTCGAGCTCGCGCTCTTGAAGCAGTCCGGCCGAGGCGCGGCGCTCGCCTGCTTGCTCGCGCTCGCCGGTGGGTTTCTCCACCGGCTGCGCCAAGTGGAGATCGCGACCGTCACCTCCGTCACCTTCAGCCGCCCCGCGGGCGCGCCCGTCCAGATCGACGGCGACCCGCTCGGCCATCTCCCCATCACCGTCCGCATCGCCGACCGACCTCTGCTCCTGGTCTACCCGTAGCTGCTTGTCTCCCGAGTCGAGCGAAAAGGCCGCGACTTCGCCGGGCGACGCAGGTCGAGTAAATCGCAGAAATGCACCGAGTCGCGGAACATAATAAATCTGTCACGGCTGCTCGCTAGATGTGACCGGATAACGTCCTGCCGGAGAAGCGATGAGCGCCGCAGCGGCCATTCTCGATCCGACACCCCTCGACATAGGTCCGGCTGAGGCGCCGGAAAGCGCCGCCGCCGGCCTCGACCTCGTGACCATCTGCATCCTCGCCGTCAATCGCCTGGCGCCGGCGACGCTCCGCTCCGCGGTCTCCGGCAAGGCGCTCAAGGTCGTGGTTCCCGACCCGCAAGTCGGCGCGGTGTTCCGTGCCGCGCTCGACCGGATGGGCGCCACGCGCAGCACCGATCGCCTCATCGAGATCGTGGTCGACGGGAAGGCCCGGCTTAGCTGAGTTCCGCGAGGCTATCTGACAAAGTAGCTTCCGGTAGCTACCTTGCTCGCCATGCGTGCGGTCGGCCTGAAGATCCTTAAGAACAAGCTCAGCGAATACATTCGCCTCGTCGCAGGGGGTGAAACCGTGTTGGTCACGGACCGGGATCGCGTGGTCGCGGAGATCGTGCCACCGCGCGGCGGTCGCGCGCCCATGCTTGCCGATGCCATGCTGGCGGACGCGGTGCGCCAGGGCTGGATCGCGCCGCCGGTGCTCACGGGCGAGAGCCCGCCGCCGCGTAGACCGGTGATGAGTTTCAAGAGTCTGATGAGCGAGCTCGAGGGCGACCGGGCGAACCGGTGATCTATCTCGATACGTCCGTCGCGCTCGCCCATTTGCTGGCGGAGGATCGGCAACCGCCGTCGCGCCTGTGGCAGGAGCCGCTGATCTCGAGCCGCCTTCTCGAATACGAGGTATGGAACCGCCTCAATACGCGAAAATTGAGCCGGTCTCACGGTAAGGATGCGCGAGCCCTGATCGCCCGCGTCGCGCTGATCGAGTTGGCGCCGCCGGTGCTGGCTCGCGCCATCGAGCCTTTCCCAATTGCCGTTCGCACGCTCGAGGCCCTTCATCTCGCCTCGATCGAGTTTCTCCGCGCTCGCGGCCAGAGCATCGAATTGGCCAGCTACGACGAGCGGCTGCTCGCGGCGGCTCGAGCGCTGGAGATTAGGTTGTCGGATCTCTGAGACGGCTCAACCCGCGCACGCCCGCTTTCGCTTCAACACGCCCGACGCCGCGATCACCTCGGCGATGGCCGAGGGGTTCTGCGGCGCCATCACATGGGCGCCGGCGATGCCGGGAATCTCCGCGAGCTCCTGCAGAAGCTCGACGCAGATCGCGCGGCCCTCTCGGGCGGAGTCGGCGGCACCTTCGAGCCTTGCCACGATCGCGTCGGGGATCACCGTGCCGAACAGGCGCTCGCGCATCCACCGCGCCGAGCGGGCGGAAGGGATAGGCGCCACGCCGATGAGGATGCCGAGCCGCGTCGCGATGCCGAGCTCGACGAGCCGCGCCGCATAGCGGCGGACGATGCCGGTATCCATGCAGAATTGCGTCTGGACGAAATCGGCGCCGGCGGCGGCTTTCGCGAGTAGCCCTTTGGGCTGCCAGCCCGGCGGCGGATCGACCGGCACGTCGGCGGCGCCCAGCACGAGACCCACCGGGCCCTTGATCTCGGTGCCCGAGGCGAGCTTCCGCTCCCTGCGCATGCGATCCGCGATCGCGAGCAGGCCCCGGCTGTCGAGATCGAACACCGGCTTGGTCTCGGGCTGATCGCCGGTCTTGGGATCGTCGCCGCCGAGCACCAGGATGTTCCGGATGCCGAGCGCCATGGCGCCCAGCAAGTCGGCCTGGAGCGCCAGCCGATTCCGATCGCGGCACGTCATCTGCAGGATCGGCTCGACGCCGCTTTGCAGCACCAGGTGCGCCGCGACCAGGCTCGAGAGGTGGGTCTTGGCGCCGGCGCCGTCGGTGAGATTGATCGCGGTGGCGATGCCCTTGAGCTGGCGCGCCCGCTCGAGGAGCGGCGCGGCGTCGGTCGCGACGGGCGGCGTGAGCTCGGCGGTGACGACGAAGTCGCCGGCCTGGAGTCTGGCTTGCAGCTCGCTCGCGCTCTGGTTTGCCGCTGAAATCCCGGTCACGCCGCCGATCCTGCAATAGCCCCGCGGGCGGCGCCACCGGATATTCGGCCGTGCGCCGGATACCCAGGGTATGCGCTCTTTTCTTGGCGCCACTTATCTTCTATAGAAAATCCATGCGCCGGTTCTCGACTGCCCTTGTGCTCATCGCCGGCTGCGTCCTGGCGATGTCCCCCGCCCACGCGCGCCAGGACGACCCGCGTCTCAAGGATCTGTTCGCCGAGCTCAAGGACGCGACCTCATCATTGGAGGCGCGGGTCATCGAAACCAAGGTCTGGAAGATCTGGATCGAGAACGGCGATCCCCGCGTCGATGCGCTGATGGACCGCGGCATGAACGCCATGTCCGTCGACGACACCGAGACCGCGCTCGCCGCCTTCAGCGAGGTGGTCAAGCTCGACGACAGCTTCGCCGAGGGTTTCAACAAGCGCGCGACCGTGGAGTTCATCCGGCACGACTTCGCCGCGAGCGTCGCCGACATCGAGCGCACGCTTACGCTGGAGCCGCGCCACTTTGGCGCACTCGCCGGCCTCGGCCAGGTCTATCTCGCGATGAACAAGAAGGCCGCGGCGCTCAAGGCGTTCCAGGCGGCGCTGGCGATCGACCCCAAGCTCGAGAACGTGCAGAAGACCGTCAGCGAGCTGAAGCAGGAGCTCGAGGGCAATCCGACGTGAGCGCGCTTTGGCGCTATTGAAAGAGTCGTTCTAACTCAGAGGAAGACGCTGCCGAGAACGGCACCGAGCGCGCAAGCCCAGACGCTGAGCAAGAACGCACTGCCGATCCCGATGTGGCGCTCTGATTTGGTCATGCCTCGACGGTGCCAGATCACGCTTAATGTTTGCCGAATTATCCGCAAGATTTTGCCAATTGCTCCGCGAGGGGCGGTCTGGGGATGTTAACCATCCGTCGTGCCTATTTAAGGGCACAAGAGCACCAGCTCCTCTGAGGAACGGCGTCTAATGTCAACCTCGATGGCTGCCGTCATAGCCGCGACTCGCTTCGGCTTTGCGCCGAAGCCGGGTGAGCTCGCGCACATCGGCGGCGATCCCCGCGGCTGGGTCGCCGCTCAGCTCGACCGGCGGTCCGACTTCGCGTCCGGCAGCCTGCCGCCCTCGCCCGAGACGGTCGCGGCGATGCTGGAGGCGCGGCGCGACAAGGAGGAGAAGCCGCAGCTCAAGGAACGGCTGAAGGCGACATACCTCGGCGAGATCGATGCCCGCATGCGTACGGCGATCCTGGGCGACACGCCGGTCCTGGAGCGTCTGACGCAGTTCTGGAGCAACCATTTCACCGTCTCGGGCATGCGGCCCTTCGTGCGCGGCGTCACCGGCGCCTTCGAGCGCGAGGCGATCCGCCCGCACGTCACCGGCCGCTTCCTCGACATGTTGATGGCGGCGACCCAGCATCCCACGATGCTGCTCTACCTCGACAACGCGCAGTCCTTCGGGCCGGACTCTCCGGCCGGGCGGCGGCAGAACAAGGGCATCAACGAGAATCTCGGCCGCGAGCTCCTGGAGCTGCACACGCTCGGCGTCGATGGCGGCTACACCCAGGCCGATGTCGAGGCGCTCGCTCGCATCCTCACGGGCTGGACGGTGGCGCCGCTGCGCGATCCGCCCGCCGGACGGTTCCGTTTTTTCCCGCAGATCCACGAGCCCGGCGACAAGCGGCTCCTTGGCCGGACCTACCCCGAGGGCGGCATGGAGGAGGGCGTGGCGGCGCTCCGCGATCTCGCGGCGCATCCCGCGACCGCCCGCCACATCGCGACCCAGCTCGCGCGGCATTTCATCTCGGACACGCCGCCCGCGGACGCGGTCGAGCGCATCGCGCGCACCTTCCGGAACACCGGCGGCGATCTGAAGCAGGTGACCCTCGCCGTGCTGCGCGAGGATGCGGTCTGGCGCGAGCCCTTCGCGAAGGTGCGCACGCCGACGGAACTGGTGATCTCCGCCTATCGCGCGGTCGGCACGGTGCCCGAGCCGGGCCTCGCCTTCATGGCGCTCAAGAAGCTCGATCAGCCGCCGTTCTTCGCGCCCTCGCCCGCGGGTTGGCCCGACGTCGCTTCCGCCTGGGTCTCGCCGGAGTCGGTGGTGCGGCGCACGGAGTGGTGCCAGACCTTCGCCGAACGGCTCGCCGATAGTCCCGACCCCGTCGAGGTCATGGCGAACAGCTTCGGCGAGGCGTTGCCCGAGGACGTCCAGCGCGCGGTCAAGCGCGCGCCCGACAAGCGCGCCGGCCTCGCGCTCCTGATCGCGAGCCCGCAATTCCAGAGACGGTGATGCCATGACTACGCGTCGCGATGTGTTGAGACTTCTGGGCGGCGGCATCGCCGCCTGCGCCTGCGCCGCGACGGGCCTGCCGAGTGCCGCCTTCGCCGACATTCCCGGCAGCCGGCGCCTGGTCGTGGTGCTGCAGCGCGGTGCCATGGACGGGCTGGCGGCGGTGGCGCCGCTCGGCGACCCCAACTATGCCGCGCTCCGCGGCACCCTCGCGCTCAAACCGCCTGGCGAGACCGATGGCGCGCTCGCGCTCACCCGGGATTTCGCGCTGCATCCGTCGCTCGCGGCGATCCATCCCTACTACGGCAAGGGCGAGCTCCTGGTCGTGCATGCGACCGGCAACGGCTATCAGACGCGCTCGCATTTCGACGCGCAGGACATGATGGAGTCCGGCCTCTCGGCCAAGCACGGCGTCACCGATGGCTGGCTCAATCGCGCGCTGGCACCCCTGCAGCAGGGGAAAGAGCGCCTGGGCCTCGCGGTCGGCGGTGCGACGCCACTCATCCTCAGGGGCGCCGTGCCGGTCGCGTCCTATGAGCCCGCGGGCTTCCACGAGGCGGCGCCCGGTTTCATCGAGGCGGTGGCGCAGCTCTATGCCGGCGATACGCTCCTCGGGCCCGCGCTCCGGGAAGGCCTCAAGGCGCAGAGCTTTTCCGACGGCGTGCTCGCCGCCGACATGAGCGGCGGCGACGCCATGAAAGGCGCCGGCGGCTTCGGGCCCAAGGCCTTCAAGCCGCTCTGCGAGGCGGCGGGCAAGCTGCTCGCGGCGGAGGGCGGCCCGCGCATCGCCGCCATGGACATGGGCGGCTGGGACACCCATGTGGCGCAGGGCGCGGAGAGCGGCCGCCTCGCCGGAAACTTTCAGGGCTTTGCCGAGGGCCTCGACGCGCTCGCCCAAAGCCTCGGTCCCGCCTGGCGCGAGACCGTGGTGGTGAGCGTGACCGAGTTCGGCCGCACCGTGCGGGTCAACGGCACCAACGGTACCGACCACGGCACCGCCTCGCTGATGCTCGTCATGGGCGGTGCCGTCAAGGGCGGCCGCATCGCCGGCGACTGGCCGGGCCTCGGCCGGCTGCAAGACGACCGCGACCTTCGCGTCGCCACCGACAGCCGCGGCGTGATGAAGGCGATCCTGCGCGACCACCTCGGCCTCGACGGCCAGTACCTCGCGAGCCGGGTCTTCCCGGAGACGGCACAGATCAAGCCGATGGACGGTCTGCTGCGCGCTTAGCGGTCTTTTCGTTTCGTCCTCACCCCAACCCTCTCCCCGTTGGGGCGAGGGAAAAGAGGGATTTTGCCCCCTCGCCCCAACGGGGAGAGGGTTGGGGTGAGGGGGCCTCCACCTCGATGAGAACCGCTCTACTCCTCGACCCACGCAATCCTGAGCACGTTGGTGGCGCCGGGGGTGCCGAAGGGGACGCCGGCGGTGACCACCAGTCGGGCGCCTTTCTCGGCGAAGCCGTCGCGGTGCGCGATGCTGGCGGCCTTGTGCACCATGTCGGTGAAATTCGTGACGTCGCTGGTGTGCACGCTGTGGACGCCCCAGACCAAGGCGAGCCGCCGTGCGGTCTCGATCTTGGCGGTGAGGCCGATCACCGGCACTTCCGGCCGCTCGCGCGCGGCGCGGAGCGCTGTGGCGCCGGAGCTCGTGTAGGAGACGATGGCGGCGGCGCCTATGGTGTGCGCGACTTGGCGCGCCGCCGCGCTGATCGCGTCCGAGGCGGTGCGCTCGGGCTCGGCATGGGTGCTCTCGAGAACTTTGCGGAAATTGGGATCGGCTTCGACCCGGCGGATGATGCGGTCCATCATGGCGACGGCCTCGACGGGATAGGCGCCGGAGGCCGTCTCGGCGGAGAGCATCACGGCATCGGCGCCCTCGTAAATCGCGGTCGCGACGTCCGAGGCCTCGGCGCGCGTCGGCACCGGGAGCCGCACCATCGATTCCAGCATCTGCGTCGCGATGATCACGGGTTTGCCCGCGACGCGGCAGGTCTGCACGATCTGGCGCTGGATCGGCGGCACGTCCTCGGGCGGCATTTCGACGCCCAGGTCGCCGCGCGCCACCATCACGGCATCGCTGAGCTCGACGATCTCGTCGAGGCGCTGGATCGCCGCGGGCTTCTCGAGCTTCACCAGCACGGCCGCCTTGCCCGCGATCAGCTTGCGCGCCTCGGCGACGTCGTCCGGCCGCTGCACGAAAGAGAGCGCGATCCAGTCGACGCCGATCTTCAAGGCGTAGGCCATGTCGGCGCGATCCTTGGCCGTCAGCGCCGAGAGCGGCAGCACGCGGTCGGGCACATTGACGCCCTTGCGGTCCGAGAGCGCGCTCCCCGCCACCACCACGGTCTCCGCGAAGTCGTCGCCGTGCTTCTCGACCCTGAGCCGGACATTGCCGTCGTCGAGCAGCAGATCCGCGCCCGGCTCGAGCGCCGCGAAGATCTCGGGATGCGGCAGCGGCGCGCGCTTCTGGTCGCCCGGCGTCTTGTCGAGATCGAGCCGGAAGCGCTGGCCCGCCTTGAGCACGATCTTGCCGCCCGCGAACGTGCCGAGCCGGAGCTTCGGCCCCTGCAGGTCGGCCATGACGCCGATGGGGCGGCCGGTTTTTTCCTCGAGCGCGCGGATCGCCTCGAGACGCGCGCGATGGTCGTCTTGAGTGCCATGGCTGAAATTGAGCCGGAACACGTCGACCCCCGCCGCGAACAGCGCCGCGATCGTCTCGGGCGTCGAGCTGGCGGGTCCGAGCGTCGCCACGATCTTGGCCGCGCGCAGTCGGCGCATGGACGGATGCGCGGTGATCTTAGTGCTGCGCGCCATGAGCCTGGACCTCACCCCCCTCCCTACCCTCCCCCTCAAGGGGGGAGGGGCGATGTGGTTTACCGCTGTGATGGCCCCTCCCCCCTTGAGGGGGAGGGTAGGGAGGGGGGTTGAGCAAAGACGCAGACAGTTTGCTCACGATGCACCGTGCAAAATGAGGATCGCGCGAAAATCGTTTACGTTGGTGCGGGTGGCGCCGGTGACCACGAGATCGCCCAGCGCCTCGAAGGCACCATAGGCGTCGTTCTCCGCGAGCTTCGCCTTGAGGTTGACATGGGCTTGTGACGCCCGCGTGAAGCTGTCGGGGCCGACGATCGCGCCCGCGTTGTCCTCGGTGCCGTCGATGCCGTCGGTGTCGCAGGCGATGGCGTGAATGCCCGGGGCGCCATTGAGCGCCACCGCCAGCGCCAGCAGGAATTCGGCATTGCGTCCGCCGCGTCCGCGTCCGCGCACCGTGACCGTGGTCTCGCCGCCCGAGAGCAGCACCAGGGGCGGCATCAGCGCGCGGTCTCCCACGATGAGCCGTCCCGTCGCCGCCTGGCGCGCGATCCCGGCGTGGACCAGCGCCACGTCCTTCGCCTCGCCCTCGATGGCGTCGCCCAGGATCACCGGGGTAATGCCCGCGGCTCGCGCGGCGGCCGCGGCGGCCTCGAGCGCGCCCTGCGGCGTCGCGATCAAATGGTATTCCGCGTGCGCGAGGCGGGGATCGCCGGGCTTCGGCGTCTCGTCCCGGGCGGCGGCAAGATGCGCCACCGCCGCCGCCGGCGGCTCGATCCCGTATTTCGCCAGGATCGCGCGGGCCTCGGCGAAGGTGGTGGGGTCGGGCACCGTGGGGCCGGAGGCGATCACGGCGGGATCGTCGCCGGGGACGTCGGAGATCGCCAGCGACACGATGCGTGCCGGCGCCGCCGCCGCGGCGAGACGGCCGCCCTTGATCGCGGATAGATGCTTCCGAAGGCAATTCATCTCCGAGATGGTGGCGCCGCTGGTGAGCAGCGCGCGGGTCACGGCGCGCTTGTCCTCGAGACTGATCCCCGGCGCCGGCAGGGTCAGCAACGCCGAGCCGCCGCCGGAGATGAGGCAGAGCACCAGATCGTCGGCACCCAGGCCGCGTACGAGCTCCAGGATGTGCTGTGCCGCCCGGCTTCCGGCGGCATCGGGTACCGGATGGCCAGCCTCCACCACCTCGATGCGCGTGCAGGGGAGCCCGTGGCCGTAGCGGGTCACCACCAAGCCCGCGAGCGGTCCCGGCCAATGCTTTTCCACCGCCGCCGCCATCGCGGCCGCGGCCTTGCCCGCGCCCACGACGATCGTGCGTCCCTCGGGCGGCGCCGGCAGGTGCGGCGGCACGACCGTTGCGGGATCCGCGGCCGCGAGCGCCGCCTCGAACAGGCGGCGCAGCAACGCCCGGGGGTCGGCGAGCGCCGGCCCCGCCTTGCTGGACGCGAATGCTCCCATCGCCGGGAGCATAGGTGGCCGGGCGCGGTGCGGCAAATCCGGGGGGTGCGGCAGGGCAGCGACTTGCATCGCGGGAATGTCACCGATGCGCCAGTGGGTTTGCTGGCACGGCCTTTGCGAGGATGCGGTATCGTCGGTGCGGCTCGCCGGGAAGCGTCGGAAAGGTGCCATCGTGTGCGGATGGGTGGCTCGCTTGGTCGTGGTGACGGGGCTGCTCGCGCTCGGCGGCTGCGCGCCCGCGCCCAATGGGTACCTTGCGAACTATGCCGACGCGGACCCCACCCCGAGCGGCTTTCGCGCCTGCCACGGCTATGGGTGCAAATTCGAGACCCCCGTCTCCCTCAGTGACGCCGAATGGCAGCGCGTCCGCGCCGCCTTCGAGCCGGCGGCTTCGAGCGCGTCAAGCGAGCGGCGTCAGATCGCGGCGGCGATCGCCATTCTCGAGGCGGAGGTGGGCGAGCGCACGGGCACCTCCGCCCATCAGCGGCGTGAGGTCAATACGGGCGACTCCACTCAGCTCGACTGCATCGACGAATCCGTCAACACCTGGACCTACCTCAGCATGCTCGAGCGCGACGGGCTCATCCGGTTGCACCGGGTGGCCTCGATCGCCCATGGCGGGAGCGTCTTCGAGCTCGACATGCGCAACACCGCCGTGATCGAGCGGACCACGACGGGTACGGCCTATGCCGTGGATCCGTGGCTGGTGGATGCCGGCGAGCCGCCGCCGATCTTCCCGCTTGATATCTGGCTCGCGAGCTGGCCGCCGCAGATTCCCCGAAGCGCGGGCCGGTCGCCGCAGCAGTCTGGCAATCGGATTTAGCGGGATCAATCTCCGAGGATCGTCTCGCTTGCGAGAGACCGCGGCAGCACGATCTCCGTGCGCGTCGTGACGTGCTCGTTGATGCGGATGCCCGCCTGGCCGTTGCGCTGCCAGGTGACCACGCCCGAGAATTCGCCGAGCGGCTCCATGATCAAGGTCACGGGCTGCCGGGCCGCTAAAGCGCCTTCGACCTCGAGCTTGGCGCCGCGGGCCGAGAGATTCAACACGCGGCAGGCGACGAGCCCCTCGAGCGTCCGGAGCTTGCCGTGCCAAAGCGTGCCCTTGCGCGGCTGCTTGCGGCGGTCTATGCGCGCGATCGCGGAGTGCGCGACGGTCATGACGATCCTCCTCCCGAGGAATTCCCCTCCTCGCGTCGAGCCTGGGTCCGCGCCTGTGAAGCCGGCGTTAAGAATCCCCGGCATTCTCGGCGTTCCGAGCGTCCGTCGGCACTTGACTTGAACGTATATTACGTTCATGCTGCGTTCAGCCGCTTTCTGCGAGGAGGAGCAGATAGAGCGGCGCTCGCGAAAAATATTAATTCTGCGAAACGAACCCAATTTAGGGAAATGTATACTTGACAAAAATCGCTTTGCGGTCGATTGATGCTAAGGCATTGCGAACGCAGCGTGAGTTGAGTAGGGCGGCAGTTCCCGAATTTTAACTCGTAGCTGCCGCCCGCTACGCACGATGAGTGCGTCAGGTGCCACCCAGCGTACAGATTTCGGACGACGCCCAAACCGACTTTGATCGACTGTTTTGGGCATGGCGAGACTCCTACCCAACGTGCGACTCGTTGGAGAATGGTGCGGCGGGCGATTTGAAGGCGCTTGCCGAGCGGGTCGCGCAATGGGCAATCAGGTTCGACTTGGCTTCCGCTGTTCAATCAGTGACGTCAGAGCCTCCAAGCTCTCGGTGAAATGATCCACCTGTTTGAATTCGATTTCAAATTGAGCGATCGTCCATACGGTCGTCGGAACACCGAATTTGCCCTTCGCTTTGATGACGAAAAACGCAACCCCATCCCCGTCGTCGGCTGGATAAAAGAGATCATGGGCAAGCATGTTTCTCTTGCCAGCGGCCTCGAGGATGTCCTTGCACATATCGTCGTAGGTTTCCTTTTCGCTCGGCGTAAGCACGGTATAGCTATCGAGAAGAGTTCGGACGGTATGTATCTTGTCTCGGAGTTGCATGTTGCTGCTGATCGTGGCTACGCTCACGATATCGAGGTTCAGCATCGTCGCGAGCAATTCTCGAATGGTTCCCTCCATAATCGCCCATCGTTGAAGGAACATGCCAACCAGCGCCAAGCAGCGCGTATCAGGATCAAGGTTGCGAACGTCAGCCATGGTGAAGCCTTCCAAGGAATCGGAGCCGGATCGGAGCTCCAAAGAGGCTCAGGAGCTATTCGAGCGCACGGTCAAGCGCATGCTCAGCACGCCGCCGAGGCCGCATGAGCCGCACGGCAAAGGTGCACGGCGCGATAAACCGCGAGCACCACACACAGGAAAGCATTGACGCCGGTTTAGCGAGCACTGCGGGCGGGCTTCGGTCTATTGCCGCCGCAAGGCTCTGGCAATCTCGGCAAGCGCCGTTTCCATCTGCTCTAAGCGATGGTTCGTTCGTCCAAGCGCCGTATGAATTTCGGCGAGGGTGCCTTCTTGCTCCTTCACCAGCGAGCCCACATCGTAGTACTCGCTTACGCCAGCTGGTGCGCCGCAGTTGGAGCACTGCACGAAAAACATTTTGTAGTTTGAACCTACTGGCGAGACTTCCTCGAGCTCGAAAAGCTGGTGCTCGCAATGCGGGCATGTTGAAGCAGCCATGGGGATCCGCTCCTGTGTTGGGTGGCACCGCACAGGATACCGGGGCCGCGCTGGGGCGTCATGCCTCAGCGCGACTCGGCCTTCATCCTTCGAAGCTTGGCGAGGAATTCAGCGCGGGTGATCCTGCGTTTTGTCAGTCCGCCGATAGGTCAGGCGCTTTCCTTCGATGCCTTTCAGCGCTTTCAAGGCTCTGGCACGGTCATCGACACCCACCGCAGAGCGATGGCTGTAGCGGAAGTCAAACTCCGCCAGATAGCGCTTCAAATGAGCGGGGCTGACGTGGTGATAGACGCCGTAGATCCCGCGTTTCAGGATCGAGAAATAGCCCTCGACCGTGTTCGTGTGGGCGTTGCCTTTGACATACTCGCCCGCAGAGTGGTTGACGGATTGGTGCGTGAAAAACTCGGCGCCCAGCTGCTTCGAGTGCACGGCCTCGTCCGACATGAGGGCCGAGCTACGTTTGGCCTGCTCGACCAGGATGGGGCGCAGCGTCTTGGCGTTGACGGTGGGCACATGGAACGAGCGCACGGCACCGCCGCGCTCCACCAGCGCGAACACGGCCTCTTTGCCCTTCCCGCCGCCGCCCGCGTGCTTGCGCTTGTTGCGGTGCTTGTTCTTCTCCAGCCCGCCGATATAGGCCTCGTCGATCTCCACCGCCTTGCCGGTACCGCCAAGTGGCGTAGGACGATCATCGCGCATGCCCTCTCGAATGCGGTGCGCCATGAACCAAGCCGACTTGTAGGTGATGCCGAGCATGCGATGCAGCTGGTGCGCGCTGATGCCCTTCTTGCTCGCGGTCAGCAGGTGCGTCGCCAGCAACCACTTGTGCAGGGGTATGTGGCTCGCCTCGTAGACCGTGCCCACGGTCACGGTGAACTGTTTGCCGCAATCGTTGCAGTGGTAGAGGCCGGGACGGTGAGACTGCTTCTTGCCCTCGACCTTGGTTATGCGCTCGCCCACCACGCCGCAGTGTGGACACACCGGGCCCTCAGGCCAGCGCACATGCTCCAAGTAGCGGCGCGCCCTCTCGGTGTCCTGAAATATCGGGTTGGTAAGATCGAAATCCATGGCCGCGCTCCTGCGAATTGCGTGCAGTGTAGTGCGTCATGATTTTTTGGCAAGTATATAATTACCCCAATTTATTGAATGAAATCAAAGCTCAGACCCTTCGGCAAAGCGAATTCAATGCCGATTGAAGCCAATTCGGCGGGCGCCGTTGTCTCGCGGGCGTCCCCGGCTGTAAGCTCCGCCGCGGCCCAAATTCCCCTGTGGAGGAGTGAGCGATGAGCGTGTCCTGGCGCGGCGTCTTTCCGGCGATCACCACCCAGTTCCGGCCCGATGGCGCGCTCGACCTCAACTCCACCCAGCGCGGCGTCGAGGAGCAGATCCGCGCTGGCGTGCACGGCCTCATCGTGCTGGGCACTGTCGGCGAGAACTGCTCGCTGGAGCCACAGGAGAAGCGGCAAATCCTGGCCGCGACCAAGGAAGTGGTCGCGCGCAAAGTGCCCGTGCTCTCGGGCGTGGCGGAATACACGACCGCTCAGGCGGCCGCTTTCGCGCGCGACTGCGAGAAGATCGGCATCGACGGGCTCATGGTGCTGCCCGGCATGGTCTACAAAGCAGACGAGCGGGAAGCGCTCGCGCATTTCCGCGCAGTGGCGGCGGCGAGCGGCCTGCCGATCATGATCTACAACAACCCGCCCGCTTATAACGTCGACGTTACGCCCGAGGGCTTCAAAGAGCTCGCGAGCGAGCGGCGCGTGGTCGCGATCAAGGAATCCTCCGAGAACCTGCGCCGCCTCACCGACATCGTGAACCTCACCGGCGACCGCTACACGCTTTTCTGCGGCGTCGACGACCTCGTGCTCGAGAGCATGCTGCTGGGCGCGGTCGGCTGGGTCTCGGGCCTTGTGAACGTGTTCCCGAAGGAGTCCGTGCGGCTCTGGGAGCTCGCGGTCAAGGGCGACTGGGAGCGGGCGCGGGCGATCTATCGCTGGTTCATGCCGACGCTCCACCTCGACACCTCGCCGAAGCTCGTGCAGATGATCAAGCTCGGCCAGAAGATCGTCGGCAACGGCAGCGCCGTCACGCGCGCTCCGCGCCTCGCGCTCGAGGGCGAGGAGCTGAAGCGCGTGACGCGCCTCTACGAGGAAGCAATCGCGTCGAGGCCGACGCTCTGAGCTACCGGCGCATGCACGGAGCTTTCACCCCCCACCCTAACCCTCCCCCTCAAGGGGGGGAGGGGATTCGCAGCAATCGCCGTATCTTGCCCCTCCCCCCTTGAGGGGGAGGGTAGGGTGGGGGGTCGCTTGCGCGCGCAAGGAAATATCCACTAATGGCCAGCAAGACCTTCTTCTGCATCGACGCGCATACCTGCGGGAACCCGGTGCGTGTGGTGGCGGGCGGCGGGCCTACGCTCGAGGGCGCCACCATGAGCGACTACCGGCAGGATTTCATGGCGCGCTACGACTGGATCCGCCGCGCCCTCATGTTCGAGCCCCGCGGCCACGACGTGATGTCGGGCTCGGTGCTCTACAAGCCGCTGCGCGCCGATTGCGACATGGGGCTGGTCTTCATCGAGACGTCGGGCTGCCTGCCCATGTGCGGCCACGGCACCATCGGCACCGTGACGGTGGCGCTGGAGCAGGGGCTCGTGACACCCAAGCGCGAAGGCACGCTCGCCCTCGACGCGCCCGCGGGCAAGGTCGAGGTGGAGTACGAGCGTGACGGCCGGTTCGTCGAGCGCGTGCGGCTTTTCAATGTTCCGAGCTTCCTCGAGGCGACGGAGGTCGCGATCGACGTGCCGGGCCTGGGACCCCTCAAGCTCGATGTCGCCTACGGCGGCAACTACTACGCCATCGTCGATCCGCAGCCCGGCTATGCCGGGCTCGAGAGCCTGACGGCGGATCAGGTGCTGCGCCTCTCGCCCATCGTGCGCCGGCTCATGAACGAGAAGCTGAAGCCCGTGCATCCCGAGAACCCCACCATCAAGGGCGTCAGTCACGTGATGTGGACGGGGAAGCCGCTCGATGCCAAGGCGCATGCCCGCAACGCCGTCTTCTACGGCGACCGCGCGATCGACCGCTCGCCCTGCGGCACCGGCACCTCCGCGCGGATGGCGCAGCTCGCCGCCAAGGGCAAGCTCAAGGTCGGCGACGACTTCGTGCACGAGAGCATCATCGGCAGCCTGTTCGAGGGCCGCGTCGAGGCGGAGGCGCGCGTCGGCGGCAGAGCCGCGATCAAGCCCAGCGTCGCCGGCTGGGCGCGCGTCACCGGCTACAACACCATTTTCGTCGACGACCGCGACCCCTACGCCCACGGCTTCCAGCTGGTGTGAGCGCGCTCGCGAGATGGACGCATTCCCGGAATTGCTGACAGCGACGGATCCGTCGCCGGTCGAGCGCGTCAACGCCGAGGGCAAGGCGCCGGTGCTGGTCACCTGCGATCACGCGAGCCGCCGCGTGCCGAAGTCGCTGCACAATCTCGGCCTCGATGCCGAGAGCCTCGAGCAACACATCGGCTGGGACATCGGCGCGGCGGAGGTGAGCCGCGGCCTCGCGCGCCAGCTCGATGCGCCCGCGATCCTCGCGGGGTATTCACGCCTGGTCATCGATTGCAACCGGGATCTCGACGATCCCACCTCGATGCCCGCCGTCAGCGACGGCGTGCCGGTGCCCGGAAACCGGGACGTGAGTCCTGCCGCCAAGGCACAGCGCGTCGAGACGCTCTTCAAGCCTTACCATCGCGCGATCGAGGCGGCGCTCGATGGCTTCGCGCAGCGCGGCGTCCATCCCGCCGTACTGTCGATCCACAGCTTCACGCCGGTGATGAACGGCTTCGCGCGGCCCTGGCACGTCGGCATTCTCTGGGACAAGGATCCTCGGATGGCCGTTCCCGCGTTGGCAGCGCTCCGGCGCGAGGCCCGCCTCGTGGTCGGCGACAACGAGCCCTATTCCGCCCGCGAGCCCGCAGGCTACACCGTGCGCACCCACGCGGAGAAGCGGGGTCTGCCGCACCTCAACGTCGAGATCCGCCAGGATTTGATCGCGATCGACGCCGGCACCGCGGAGTGGGCCGAACGGCTCGCGCGGGTGCTGACCCCGATCCTGGAGGACCCCGGCCTCTATCACCCGAAGCGCTACTGACCCCTCGCCAAGCGCCAGGCGAGGCGCCATATAGGGCTGAGCAAATCCCTTGGAGACGCCCATGGACGACAAGACCCGTACCGCGCTCGAAGCCGCCGCCTTTCGCAAGCTGGTTCAGCATCTGCGCGAGCGCACCGACGTGCAGAACCTCGACCTCATGAACCTCGCGGGTTTCTGCCGCAACTGCCTCTCACGCTGGTACCGAGAGGCCGCCGAGGAGCGTGGCGTCGGCATGCCGGACCCGGCAGCGCGCGAGATCGTCTACGGCATGCCGTACGATCAGTGGAAGGCCAAGTACCAGAAGGAAGCCACGCCGGCGCAAAAGCACGCCGCGGCGAGCGCCGGTCACAAGCACTGAGTTCTGAGAAGTCGGGGGATTGCGATGGCGGATCGCGGGGGCGTGGCGGGCGAGCGGCTGAAATCCTTCATCGAGCGCATCGAGCGCCTGGAGGAGGAGAAGCGAGCGCTCGCCGCCGACATCAAGGAGGTCTATTCCGAGGCGAAGGGCGCCGGTTTCGACATCAAGACCATGCGCGAGCTCATCAAGATCCGCCGGCTGGACGAGGACGATCTCGACGAGCGGGAGGCGCTGCTTGATACCTACAAGCGGGCGCTCGGCATGATGCCGCAGCGGGCGAAACGCGCGGCCGGCTGAGGCGCGCTCAGGCGAAGCCGCGGATGCGCATGCCCGCGCGCACGATCGAGATCAGCGCGCGCGAGAACAGCTCCATGTCGACGGGCATGCCGGGACGCCAGACGTCGAGCAGCAGCACGGCGCGCAGCTGGTCGCTCTCGTTCCAGGCCTCGTGCGGATAGGTATCGTCCCAGAGCATGTAGTCTCCGTCCTGGAGCCGGTACTCGCGGTCGGCGACCTTCAGCACGGCGCCGGGCCTGCCATCCGCAAGCCGGGGCATGGAGAGCGCGAGATAGAACCGGAGCACGCCGCGAAACGGTCCGCGATGCGCGGGGATGTGCTTCCCGGGCGCCATGAAGGAGATCGAGGCCGAGAGCACCTCCGGCGCCGTCGCCACGATGGCCGCGAGCGCCGGGCAGCGCGCCTTGTTCTCGGGAACCTCGACGCCGTAGGCCTTGATGATGAACATCCGCCAGTCCCTGTCGTCATTGGCGGAGATCTCGGTTTGCTCCGGCATGATCTCATGGAAGCGCGGCACCTCGGCCAGGCGCGCCGCGACCGCCACCGCCTCGTCCCGGATCGTGCGCCACGCCTCGGCGAAGCGCTCGCCCGCGGGAAAATGTGGATCCAGATCGAGCACCGGCGGTCCGATGATCCGGCGATCGTAGATCCACCGGATCAGTGTCGCGGTCTGGTCGTAGAAGAGGTTCATGCGCTTCTGTCTCCAGACCGCCCGCCGTGGCGCTAGAGGTGCTTGCGGATCTTGTCGGCGATCCCAGCGATGCGCGCGCGATCGCCGGGCCTCGGCGTCCAATTGATGGACAACCCATCGCCGTGCTGACGTGGCAGCACGTGGATATGGAAATGAAACACCGACTGGCCGGCGCCGGGTCCATTCGCCTGCAGCAGGTTGATGCCGTCGGGCGTGAGCGCGGCCTGGACCGCGTTCGCGACCTTGATCACCGTGCGCCCCGCCGCGGCGAAGGCTTCCGGCGCAAGCGCGAACAAGGTGGGGAAATGCGCCTTGGGAATCACCAGGCAATGCCCGTCGTTCGCGGGATTGATGTCCATGAAGGCGAGCGTATCCGCGTCGTCCCAGAGCTTGACGCTGGGGATCGTACCGGCGGCGATCTTGCAGAAGATGCAATTGGGATCGGTGGCCATGGCGCTCTCCCGCTTGCGGTCCGTGGGGAGCCTAGCGGGAGCCGTTCCCAAGCGCCAGGGCTGCCGCTCCTCCGCCGCCAGCTGAGACGAGCGATGGCCCGACATTGATGTCGGCGGCGGTGCAGACTAGGCTGCGCCGCGTACCCGGAACTGCTCTCGAACCGAGAGGACGACGCCCGTGCTTCCTGCTCCCAAAGTCGACCGCGCCCCGCCGAACCGCGTCGTCATCGACGCCCTGCGCCAGCGCTTTGCGGAGCGATTCTCGACCTCTGCCTCGGTCCTGCAGCAGCACGGCAAGGACGAGTCCTTCCACGTGCCGGTGCCGCCGGACGGCGTGGTGTTCGCGCACTCGACCGCGGAGGTCGCGGAGGTCGTCAAGCTCTGTGCGGAGCACAAGGTCCCGGTGGTGGCGTTCGGAACCGGCACCTCGCTCGAGGGTCACGTGGCCGCGCTAAAGGGCGGCATCTGCATCGACCTCTCGCAGATGAACCGCGTGTTGCGCGTCAGCGTCGAGGATCTCGACGTGACCGTGGAGGCGGGCGTCACCCGCAAGCAGCTCAACGAGCATCTCAGGGACACCGGTCTGTTCTTTCCGATCGATCCCGGTGCCAACGCCTCGCTCGGCGGCATGACCGCCACCCGCGCGTCAGGCACCAACGCGGTCCGCTACGGGACCATGCGGGAGAACGTGCTGTCGCTCACGGTCGTGCTGGCGGACGGCCGGATCATCCGCACCGCGCGGCGTGCCCGCAAATCCGCGGCGGGCTACGACCTCACTCGGCTCTTCGTGGGCTCGGAGGGCACGTTGGGCGTGATCACCGAGATCACGCTGCGGCTCTATGGCATTCCCGAGCAGATCTCCGCGGCCGCGTGCGCCTTCGCGACCATCGAGGGCGCGGTCAACACGACCGTGATGACCATCCAAGCCGGGATTCCCGTCGCCCGCGTCGAACTGCTGGACGCCGTGCAGATCGACGCCATCAACAAGTACTCCAAGCTCGACTACACGGTCGCACCCACGCTGCTCTTCGAGTTCCACGGCACCAAGGCCGGCGTCGAGGAGCAGATCCAGATGGTGAAGGAGTTCGCCACCGATCAGGGCGGGACCGAGTTCCGCTTTGCCTCCTCGATGGAGGAGCGCAACAAGATCTGGCAGGCGCGGCATGACGGATATTACGCGGTCAAGGCGCTGAAGCCGAACGGCCAGGGCCTCGCGACCGACGTCTGCGTCCCGATCTCGCGGCTCGCCGAATGCATCTCGGAGACCGCCAAGGACCTGGAGAAGGCATCGGTGATCGGCGCTATCGTGGGCCATGTCGGCGACGGAAACTTCCATATCGGCTTCATCTTCGACCCCGACAATCCGCAGGAGGCTGCGGAGATCGAGGGCATCAACGAGCGCATGGTGAAGCGGGCGCTCGCCATGGACGGAACCTGCACCGGCGAGCACGGCATCGGCTACGGCAAGATGGATTTCCTGATCGCCGAGCACGGTGAGGCCGTGAGCGTCATGCGCCTGATCAAGAAGGCGCTCGACCCCGACAACATCATGAACCCCGGCAAGATCGTCCGGGTCTGACGCCGGTTACTGCGCCGCGACCGTGAGACCGCTCGGGCAGGCGACGCCGGTGCCGCCGAGGCCGCAATAGCCCATCGGGTTCTTCGCGAGGTACTGCTGATGGTAATCCTCGGCGTAATAGAACTCGGGCGCGGGGCGGATCTCCGTGGTGATGGCGTCATACCCTCGGGCCGAGAGCGCGCGCTGATAAGCGTCGCGCGAGGCCTCGGCCGCGCGGCGTTGCGCGTCCGAATACGTGTAGATCGCGGAGCGATACTGCGTGCCGACATCGTTGCCCTGGCGCATGCCCTGGGTGGGGTCGTGGCTCTCCCAGAACACCTTGAGTAGTTCCTCGTAGGAGACCTGCTTGGGATCGAACACCACCAGCACGACCTCGGTATGCCCGGTCCGGCCGCTGCAGACTTCCTCGTAGGTCGGGTTCGGTGTGTAACCGCCCGCATAGCCCACCGCCGTCGTGAAGATCCCCGGTGTCTGCCAGAACTTGCGCTCGGCGCCCCAGAAGCATCCGAGCCCGAACACCGCCTGTTCGAGCCCGGCCGGGAAGGGCGGTTTCAAGGTCGTGCCCTTGACTTCATGCGCCGTCGGGACCGGCATGGCGCTCCGGCGGCCGGGCAGGGCCTGGTCGGGAGTGGGCATGGCAACCTTCTTAGACGTCATCCACATCGGAACCTCCCTCGCTGGCGGGGCGCTCGGCCACCATTACATAGGAACGGCATTGCGCCGTCGATAGGGGCGATCTCGCGACCGTGAACCGTGCGGTGGCTCAGGCAAACGCCGGCGGCGGCGTGAAGGCGTAATGGTCGCGCTCCAGGAACCGGGCGAACTCGATGCAGGTGCGGTCGCCGTATTGCGGCCCGACGATCTGGACGCCCACGGGCAGTCCCGATTTCGTGAGGCCGATCGGCGCGATGGTGGAAGGGAGATAGCTGACGCAGGGGTAACCCGCCCAGAACAATTGGTCGGTGGTCGGCACCCGCTTGCCGTTGACCACAATGGTGCGCTCGTGCCGCTCGCCCGCATGATCGTGCGGGAACGCCGCCGAGGCCGCGGCGGGGCACAGGAGGAGGTCGTAGTCGCGGAAGAAGGCCGCCCAGGCGAGGCGCATGCGGTGGCGCTGCTCGTTGACGGCGAGCCAGTCGCGATGCGACATCGTGTTCGCGCGCGCCATCTGCGCGAAGTAGCTGCGGTCGTCGGCTGCGAGGGTACGCGCGATCCCCTGGTTCTTCGCAAAGACGTCGTCCGATTGGCGCCCCGAGGTCGCCGCCCGCAGCAGCGCGATGTACACCCGCTGACAATGCGTGGTGTCGATATCGGGCCGCGCGCGATCGCCGACTTTGACCTTCTTCTTCGCGAGGAAATCGCCCAGCGCCTGCAGCAGGTCTTGGACCGGCCGGTCCACTTCCGCGTTCGGGTCGTCCAGCATCAGCGCCACTTTGAATTGCCGGAGCGTCTTCTGCTTTGGCGCCGGCAACGCCAGGCGATACCCGGCGCCGTCGATGGCATCGGGCCCCGCCATGACGCCGAGCGCGGTCGCGAGGTCGTCGGCGCTGCGGGCGAGCGGCCCGATCACGGAGATGTCGCTGACGGCGACCCTGCCGGGAAGCGCATGACCGTTCGGCGGACAGATGCCGTAGGTCGGCTTGTGCCCATAGACGCCGCAGTAGTGC
The DNA here is from genome assembly GCA_035604335.1 of Allostellaceae bacterium. GTDB lineage: Bacteria > Pseudomonadota > Alphaproteobacteria > ATCC43930 > CGMCC-115725 > DASZHJ01. The sequence goes on from DATNIT010000006.1 coordinate 24,344, forward strand.
GCGGGATTGCGGATCGAGGCGCCGATGTCGCTGCCGGCCTCGATCCCCGTGAGTCCGGCGGCGAGCGCCGCCGCGGAGCCACCGGAGGAACCGCCCGGCGCCAGCGCCACATCCCAGGGGTTGTTGGTGGTGCCGTAGACTGCGTTGTAGCTCTGCCAGTCCGCCAGCATCAACGGCACGTTGGTCTTGCCGAAGAGAGTGACACCGGCGGCGAGGAAGCGGTCGACCGCGAGGGCGTTCGCCTGAGGCATGTTCTCGCGCAGCTCCGGCATGCCCCAGGTCGAGGGCATGCCCCGGACGTCGAAGGACTCCTTGATCGTCATGGGGACGCCGTGCAGCGGGCCCCAGACGGTGCCCTGGGCAAGCGCGCGGTCGGCGGCGCGGGCACGCCGTCGCGCAGCCGGCAAGTCGGTCGCGATGATCGCATTGAGCGCGGGATTGTGTTTCTCGACGCGCTTCAGATAATGCTCGAGCAGCTCGAGGCAGCCGATCTTCCGCCCGCGCACGGCACTCGCGAGCTGCTTCGCCGACCGGAAATGCATGTCCTGCATCGTCATCCCCTCCGATTTTCCGAGCCGCTTCGCGCGGCATCCAGCTTTCTCGGTGCCCATGTTAGCGACAATGCGCGCAACGACCTATCTTCATCCATGAGGATCAGCCATGCCGGTTAGAGCCGCGACCCCGGATCCCCGCATTGTCCGGCGTCGGGGCGATATCACGACGCTGGCTGTCGACGTGATCGTCAATGCGGCGAATTCAAGCCTCCTCAGTGGAGGCGGCGTCGACGGTGCCATCCACGATGCTGCCGGACCGGAGCTGCTGCGGGAATGCCAGACCCTGGGCGGCTGCCCCACGGGTGAGGCCCGGATCACGCGTGGCTATCGGCTGCCCGCCCGCTACGTCATTCACGCTGTCGGGCCCGTTTGGCGCGGCGGGAACGCCCGCGAGGACGCCTTGCTGGCTTCGTGCTACCGCAGCTCTCGACGCTTGGCGGTCGAGTACGAGCTTCGCAGCATTGCGTTTCCGGCGATTTCCACTGGAATTTTTCGATTTCCCGTCGACCGTGCTGCACGCATCGCTACGGCGGAGGTGACAGGCTTCCTGCTGGGGGAACAGCGACTCGAGCGGGTCGTCTTCTGCTGCTTCGATGCCGCAACCATGGCGCATTACCGTCAAGCGCTGGAACCCGATTGAAGCCGGAGCCTGCTAGTCCAGCTTCTTTTCGTCGAGTTTTCGTTGCGCCTTTTCGGCCTCGCGCTTCGCCTTGATGCGATCGCCCTTGCTACGGCCGTGCTGAATGCGGTTTTCGCGTGCGCGCTGCTCGGCCGCGGCGCGCTCGCGCCGTTTCCGAATCTGGTTCAGGTTGACGACGTCACCCATGCTGCGTTCGCCAAGGTGTTCCCCCTCGGCCGTCATGATACTCTATCTCCGGGGCCGGTGCGTAGGGCCTGCGTGGGGCGCCGCCGGTCCCGGAATTCGTCAACGGTCGAGGAATGGGCGTGCGCAAAACCGCGATTGTACTCGCGATCTTGATGTTCGCGGCGCTGGCGGGCCTCCTGCTGGCGCCGCAGTTCGTCGATCTCGAGCGCTATCGGCCGCAGATCGCGGAACGGATCTCCGATTGGTCCGGACGGCCGGTGACGCTTGGCGGCCCCATCAGCCTCTCGCTGGTTCCCAGTCCGCATTTGAGCGTGCGAGACTTGGTCGTCGCGAATCTTCCCGGCGCACGGACGCCGGAGATGGTGCGGGTCCGCCAAGTCGATGCGGCCGTCTCTTTCTTGCCTCTGCTCGCCGGGCGGATCGAGGTGACGAGCGCCCGCCTTCTGCAGCCGGTGATCGCGCTCGAGCGCTTGCCGGATGGGCGCGACAATTGGGCTTTCAATAAGGCGGCGCTGGCGTCGGGACGCGGCGAGGTCGGTGGCGCGCAAATGCCGCCGGCTTCCCGCACCGAGGGCCTGAAGATCGGCGGTCTGACCATCAAGGTCGCAAGCTTGAGTATCGACGATGCGACGGTCTCCTATCGAAGCGGAGACCGGCTGGAGACTGCGGAGCATATTACCTTGCGGCTGATGGGCGACGCCGTGTCGGCGCCGCTCCACGCCGAGGGCAACCTGATGGTGCTCGGCACCACGCTCGCGGTTACCGCCGACCTGGGGCGCGTGGGCCGCGCCGAGCTGCCGCTTTCACTGACCCTCACCGCCGAGCCCGCCGGATCGGCCGAATTTACGGGCGATCTGCTGCTCGGCGGGCCGCAGCCGCAGCTCAAGGGCAAGCTCACTCTCAAGAGCGCTAACTTGGCGGCGGCGGCAACGCTTGGCGGGTTAGAGCCGCTGCCGCCGATGCTGTCGAAGCCCGTTCGACTGACCGGCGACCTCGAGGCCGCGGCGGACGCCCTCACTTTGGAGCGCTTCTCGCTCGAACTCGGCGATATCAGGGGCGATGGAGCGCTCCACGCGACGGTCGGGACTGCGGCGGCGATCGAGGCAAAGCTGGCCATCAATGCCTTCGATGTCGATCGATTCCTCGACGAGCGCGCGGCGAGCGCGGCCGCCGGCCAGGGGAAGGCGGCGCCACAGGCGACCACGCCGGGAACCTTGCAGAAGTCGGCGGGTTTGGCGGAGTCCGACCGATGGCGGCTGCCACCTGGCGTCACGGCGACGGTCGATCTGGGGGTCGATGCTGTGAGCTGGCGTCAGGGCGTCATGCGCCAGGTGCGGCTCGAGGCGGCGCTCGATGGCGGCAAGATCGAGGTCAAGCGCTTGGGCGCGCTGCTGCCCGGCGGTACCGACGTCGCGGTTGCCGGCACCATCGACGCCATCGCAGCGGTTCCGCGCTTCGTCGGTACTGTCCGGGCGAATGCCGACAACCTCCGCGACTTCCTGCGCTGGGGCGGCGTGGCGGTGGAGGGCGTGCCGGCCGATCGCCTGCGCCGGGCCACGATCTCGAGCCGCCTCGAGGTCGACGACAGCCTCATGGAAGTGCGTGCGCTCGATCTCACGTTCGATGCTTCGCATCTGACCGGCGCCGCGACCGTCGCGATGCGGGACCGTCTCGCTCTCGGGGCCCGGATCGCCATCGACCAGCTCAATCTCGACGCCTACGTGTCTGGCGATCAAGCGCCGTCCGTGCCGACCTCGCCGGGCGCGGCGGTGCCGACGGCGCCGGCGACCCCGGCGGACGCGGTGAGCGGCTTGACCCGCGTGACCGTGCTGCAAGCGCTCGCGGGCGCGCTCGTCAACTTCGACGCCAATATCGATGCCAGCGTGGACACGTTGATCTGGCGCACTCAGCCGATCCGCAAGGTGCGCGTCACCGGTACGCTGGAGAACCGGGACCTCACGCTGCGCGAGCTCAGCGTGAATGATCTCGGAGGTGCCCAGGGGAAGCTCAGCGGATATTTCCAGGGCATCGGCACTGCCGAGCCGAAAACGCAGTTCGCCTTCGACATGCGCGGTCCCGAGCTCGGCCGCGTGCTGCGCCTGCTGTCGTCGAGCGTGGCCAGCGCGGACACCTTCGGCGCGTTCTCGCTCGGCGGCGAGGTGGAGCGGCAAGTCGGCCAATTCAACCTGGATGCCGACGTGGAGGTGGGCGGCGGCAAGCTCCATGTCGCCGGCGATTCCCCCGCGGCCGATACCTGGTCGCTCGCCGCGAGCCTCGAGCATCCCAGCTTCAATCGCTTGATGCGCTTGGTAAGCGCGCGGTATCGCCCGCAGGGCGGCGAGCTCGGGCCCGTCAAGTTCGAGGGCACGTTGGCGTGGTCCCCGGGAAGCGCGGTGATGCGCAAGTTCACCGCCAGCATCGGCGGCGTCAACATCGATGGCAGCCTGCAGATCGCATTGGCGAGCCGCGCCATGCTGACGGCGACGCTTACGCTCGACGATCTCGCGATCGACAAATTCATGCCGGCGCGACAGACCGCCTCCATTGAGGCGCCCGCCGGGCAACTCATGCCCGGCGTCATGCTGGCTCAGGCCGGGTCTGCCACGCTGCGCGGAGCCGGCGAGCGCTGGTCGAAGGCGCCGATCGAGCTCGATTTCCTTCGTCCATTCGACGCCGACGTGACGCTCGCGGCGAAAAGTCTCTCTTGGGCAAGCTGGCGAATCGACGATCCGCAGGTCAAGCTCGCGCTCAAGGACTCCGTGCTCGGCGTCACCCGGCTCTCGGGTCGGCTCTTCGGCGGCGCGCTTGCGGCGAGCGGCAGCGTGGATGCGTCCGCGAGTCCGCGCTTTCGGATCGCCGCCCAGCTCGCCGGCGCCGATTTCAAGCAGGCCTTGGCGCCGGCCAGTGTGAGCCGCATCGAGGGCGGGTTTGATCTCGATGCATCGCTCACGGCCGGGGGCGCAAGTCCCCAGGAGCTCGTTTCGAGCCTCGATGGCACGGTGTCGTTGCGCGGTCGCGACGGCACAATCGAAGGCGTCAACGTTCCCGCGGTGAACCAGCGGCTCGCGCAAGTGAAGGGTCTCGGCGACCTCGCGGCGCTGCTGCGCGTGGCGACCAGCGGCTCGACCCGCTTCGGCAAGCTCGATGGCAGCTTCAAGCTGGCCGACGGCGTCGCGCGGAGCGAGGACCTGCACCTGGTCGTCGAGGGCGGCGACGGCGCGGGAACCGCGACGGTTGACCTGCCGAACTGGACCGTGTTCAGCCGCACGGATGTGCGTTTGATGGGCGTGCCCGGGACGCCCCCTCTCGGGGTCACCCTCAATGGCCCCTTGGATCAGCCGGACTGGAGCCTGGACTTCAGCGCGATCGTGCGCGCTTTCGGAGCCCATGCGGTCGAGCGCCTGCTGGCGCCGCAGCCGGGGGCGGAGCAAAGCGGCGCGGCGCAGACCGATCCCGCGCCCGCGCAAGGCGATCAGGCTAAGCGGCTAAAGCCCAAGGATATTCTGCGCGATCTCCTCAAGAACCCGCAGTGACCGGTTCCGCGGCGGCAAGCTCGCCGCGCCGATAGCACTCGAGCACGAAGACGCGCAATGCGCTCGAGAGATTGCCGGTGCGTGCGGCATCGACGCTCGCGACCAGGCGATTGAGCGATACGCCGCGGAGTCGCGCGACATCTTGCAGCGCGGACCAGAATTCCGCTTCGAGCGAGAGGCTGGTCGCGTGTCCCTCGATCAAGACCGAGCGCTTCTTGATCGCGGCGCCGGCGGCACCTGCCATCAGCGCGGCTCCAGCATGTCCCGCGGGCGCACCCAGCGCTCGAACTCGTCCTCGCTGACATAGCCGAGCGCGAGAGCGGCCTCCTTGAGGGTGAGCCGATCGCGATGCGCCTTCTTCGCGACCTCGGCAGCCTTGTCGTAGCCGATATGCGGGCTCAGGGCCGTGACCAGCATGAGCGACCGGTGCAGCAACTCGCCGATGCGCTCGCGATTGGCCTCGATCCCCGCGACGCAGCGGTCGGCGAAACTGCGGCACGCGTCCGCCAGCAATCGGATCGACTGCAGCAGGTTGTGAATGATCACCGGCTTGAACACGTTGAGCTCGAGGTGGCCCTGGCTGCCCGCAATAGTGATCGTGACATGGTTGCCCATCACTTGCGCTGCGACCATGGTCAGCGCCTCCGCCTGGGTCGGATTGACCTTGCCGGGCATGATGGACGAGCCGGGCTCGTTCTCGGGCAGCGTGATCTCGCCGAGACCCGAGCGCGGTCCCGAGCCCAAAAGCCGGATGTCGTTGGCGATCTTCATGGCGGAGGCCGCGATCACGTTGAGCGCGCCCGAGACCTCGACCAAAGCGTCGTGAGCCGCGAGCGCCTCGAATTTATTGACGGCGGAGGTGAAGGGGAGACCGGTGAGCTCCGCCACCCTCGCGGCGAACTTCTCAGCGAACTCCGGTCTCGCATTGAGGCCCGTGCCCACAGCCGTGCCCCCCTGGGCGAGTGGGTAGAGCCGCGGCAGGCAGGCCTCGACGCGATCGATGCCGAGCTCGATCTGGCGCGCGTAAGCGCTGAATTCCTGGCCGAGAGTGACCGGCGTTGCGTCCTGCAGATGAGTGCGGCCGATCTTCACGATATCGGAGAAGGCGCGCGACCTCTCCGCGAGCGCCTGCTGCAGGTGCCGGAGCGCCGGCAGGAGGCGCTGGTGAATCTCCGTTGCCGTCGCGATATGCATGGCCGTCGGAAAGCTGTCGTTCGACGACTGGCTCATGTTGACATGGTCGTTCGGATGCACCGGCGTCTTCGAGCCCAGCGCGCCGCCCAGCAGCTCGATCGCGCGATTGGCGATCACCTCATTGGCGTTCATGTTGGTCTGGGTTCCCGAGCCGGTTTGCCAGACCACCAGTGGAAAATGCTCGTCGAGACGGCCCGCGATCACCTCGTCGGCGGCGGTGACGATCGCCCTGCCTGGGCGCTCGGGGAGGTCGCCCAGACTCATGTTGGCGAGCGCCGCCGCTTTCTTCTGGAGGCCGAAAGCATGGATAAGCGCGAGCGGCATCCGTTCCGTGCCGATCGGAAAGTTCTCCAGCGATCGCTCGGTCTGCGCGCCCCAATATCGGTCCGCGGGCACTTCGACCGCGCCCATGGTGTCGCGCTCGACGCGTTTGGCGTTGTTCTGAGGCATGGCTCCTTCTCCTCGACCGCACCCCCTAAATATGGGGCCGAGCGGCGGGCCGATGCCAGCGGATCAGAAACGCCGCGCTAAGCGGCTATTTCCAGCATTCCAGGCGGACGGTGTATCTGAGGCCCTGCTCCGCGATCACGTCGGTCGTAAGGTCCTTTCCGCTGGGCGCGGTCGCGACACCGACTCCGTGAGCCCGCAGGAACGACCGCGCCTCCTCGCCCTTGATGGCGAAGTTGATGTTCTCGGGGATGGCGCCGGTGAGGGAGGCCATACGCACGCCGTCCAGCTTCGCCACCACCACGCCCACGAGATGCCCGGCCGGATCGAGCAGCGGGCCTCCGCTGTTGCCGGGCTGCACAGGCGCTGAGATCTGCAGCTGGTGGCGGTCATCCCGCATGCCCGCGAGCGCGCTCACGATCCCCGTGGTCACCACGGCGTCCGAGGTGAGCAATCCCGAGAACGGAAAGCCCATCACGACGACGCCCTCGCCGAGCCGCGGCGCGCTCTCGCGGAATACGACGGCGGTCGCTACTGCATGCGGAAGCTGTACGACCGCCAGGTCCAGATCAGCGTCGGTCGCCAGCACCTTGACGGGTGTGGAGTGATCGCCCTCGGTAACCTTGACCTCGCTGCAGCCGGCGACCACGTGGTTGTTCGAGAGCACGTGGCCGGTGGTCGTCACGTAGAAGCCAGAGCCCGTGGCGTAGAGCCTCGGGCCTGACGCAGTCGCAGCCTTCGAGCGCCGCTCCGGCGGGAGGCGCACCGAGGACGCTTCGCCCGAGCCAAACTTGCGCACGGCTTCATCGGCATCGGCGAGCTGTTGGCGCGTGAGCTGCCCGGAAACGCGCTTGACCCCGTCCTGCGCTTCCTTGCGCCATTTTTCCGCGGTCGTCGGGTTTTTCGCGCCAACGACATACCAGAAATAAGCTTCCGGGAGGTCGCGCTCGACGAGGGATCCTTTCTCGTAGATTTGCGCCAAATTCACTTGCGCCAGCGTGGCGCCATGATTGGCGCCGACCAGGTACCACTTCACCGCCAAGCGGTCGTTTCGCTTGACGCCGACGCCGGTTTCGTAGGAGAGACCCAGCATCGCCTCGGCATCCGGCAATCCCTGCCGTGCGGCGAGGCGAAACCACTTCATCGCCTCCTTGTAGTTTTCATCGAACTCGGCGATGAGCGTGCCCAGCGCGAACTCGCCTTCGGGCAGGTGCAATTCTGCGGCCTTTCGGAACCACTTGATCGCCTCTTCGTGGCTTTGCTTGACGCCAAGACCGAACTGATAAGCCCGGCCGAGGTTGTAGCAGGCTTGGCTGTGGCCTTGCTCCGCCGCCTTGCGAAACCAGCCTACGGCTTCCACATCCTTCTTTGCCTCCACGTCGAGGAGGCCGAGCAGGTTTTGACAGCTGGGGTCACCCTGCTCCGCTTGGCTCTTGCAGGCTGCAAGGGCGCCTGCATAGTCGTGCTTCTCGAACGCGTCCACCGCCTCGCGAATGCCGGCCCGCGCCGCGCCAAGTCCAAGCAATAAAATGAGAATTGCGCCTGCGATCGCCCGCATGCCCGCTTCCTTCGCGCGAAGTCGGCGAGAACATTACACGAACAAATTGTAGGGAGCTACAGAATCTCAGGGCTGCAGAAGCTGGCGCATTCGGTTCGCAACGGCTTGCCGGCGCTTGCTGATCTCGATGAAGCGCTCACGCTGCTCGAGGCTCAGCGTCTCCAGGAAGGGGAGCAGCGCGGTCGCGACCGCCGTCTGATAATCGCGCCGGTTGTTGGCCACCTGGGCGAAGAGCGCCGAGAGCTTCTGCGCGTCCGGCTTCGCCTGAGAAAGCTCGTCCCAGATCTGCTGCCCGATCTTGAGGTTGTCGTCCCTGAGGGCAGCCCCTTTGCTCCACACGACCTTGAGGAAGCTCTGAAAGGCTTTGCGCTGATCCGGCTCGAGATTGAGCTCGCGTCCGAGCTGGATCAGCGGCGGAGTCGGCCTGACAAACTTGCTGTAGAGCAGGCCACCGATGAAGAACACGTTGAGGGCGAGCGAGAGTGCAAGCGCCACCTTTACGAGCCGCCCCTTCGTGCGAGGGGGGCTGGTCGCGCCCTCGAGGGGCGCGGTCATGAGCTGGATTCCTCTCCGAAGCCCGAGAAGATGCCGCTGGGCGGATCGAACAGATCCTGGCTCAAAACCGACGTCGGCTGGTCGCCATTGAGCAGGCTGGTATAGGCATCGGTGCCGAGGGTGAAGCCGACGAGGCTGACGATGAGCAAGCTAGCCGCGACGGCGATCCGGCCAACGGCGACGCGCCAGACGGGCACCTGCGGCCCGGCTGGGCGACGGAAGGGCACCACCTTGGGATCCGGGTCGGGCACCAGCCCCATCGCTCGGCCGAGCGCGGCCTCGGGCGGCTGGATCGGGCGCGAGCCGGCATTGGAATCTCCGGCCGCGAGCACGTCGGCGATCGCTTCCGGATGGCGGACGAGCCAGGCCTCGACCACCTCGGCGGCCGTCTCGCTGAGCCGGTGCTCGGCGTAGGCGGCCAGCAGCAACGGATCGGGCCCAGGCGCGGCCTCGCCGGCGGCGTTAACCACCGCCGCCCGCCAGTGCCGCCAAAGGGCGCTTTCCTCAGCCCTGTCCATAGGTTCCGTCATCTCCGCTCTCCCTTATCATCTAGGCTCGCTTTCACCGCAATATCCCCGCGACATAACCCGCTCATTGGCGCTCCGGCCCAAAATGGGCGCGCAATTTCAACATGGCCTTGTGGTGAGTGCTGCGCACGGTCTGGGGATCGACGCCGAGGGTCTTGGCCACATCCGCCACGTCCATATCGCGCTCGTAAAGCATGGTGAGAACCAACTGCTGGCGGGGCGAAAGCAGATCCTTGGGCAGCTTCAAAGGCTCGGCATGCACGTCGACGACCGCCAGCAGGCGCTCCGGCACGTCGTCGAGCGCAGATTGCGGCGGCCGATGCCGCCGCTGGACGTCCCGCGCGGTGCTGCGCGCCACGATGGTGAGCCAGGTCGATAAGCCCGCGCGGGCGGGATCGTAGGTCTTCAACAGGCGGAAATCGTCCTTGCAGAGCCGGACGAAGACCTCTTGCAGAACATCCTCGGCCTCGGTGCCCTCCCGCACGAGGCTGCGCACCGCGGACAGGATGAGGCCGGCATAGCGCCGGACGAACCCGTCCCAATGCGCCTTACTGCCCGCGGTCAGGGCCCTAACGTCGATGGCGTCGGCCACGCGCTGTCCCCTCGTTGCGCGCTTTAGCGGCACGCTTCGGGTGCGACGCCGCCTTGCTCAAGGCGGCGGCGTAAGCCTTCTCCGCCCATTCCGCCAGAAGATCGCAATCCTCGAGCACCTCGGCCGGCACCGCGTGATAGCCGAGAGCGACGTGCCTCTTTCCCCGTTCATAATGGAAGGGAGCCATACCCGCGGTCTCGTACTCGCCGCGGTTGTTGTTATCGGTCTTGAAATGGAGCGCGTCGCGAATGACGAGGCCGAACATCAGTCCGCCGCGAAAAATCCCGTAGCCGCTGAACATTCGCCGCGCGTCGACCGGCGCCCACCCGCTTAGAAGATCGAGGATGTGCTTGACATGCTCGCTCGGCTCGACTGTCACGCCCGCGCGACGCACCGCCATGATGACCTCAGGTCAGTTTGGCGAAGAAGTCGTTGCCCTTGTCATCGACAACGATGAAGGCCGGGAAATCCTCGACCTCGATGCGCCAGATCGCCTCCATGCCGAGCTCGGGATACTCCAATACCTCGACTTTCTTGATGCAGTCCTGCGCCAGCCGCGCTGCGGGGCCGCCGATCGAGCCCAAATAGAATCCGCCGTGCTTGCGGCAGGCCTCGCGCACTTCCGCGCTGCGGTTGCCTTTGGCAAGGGTCACGAAGCTGCCGCCCGCCGCCATGAACCGATCGACGTAGGAATCCATGCGGCCCGCGGTCGTCGGGCCGAACGAGCCCGAGGCGAAGCCTTTGGGCGTCTTCGCGGGACCCGCGTAATAGATCGGGTGGTCGCGCACGTATTGCGGCAGCACGTCGCCGCTGTCGAGCCGCTCTTGCAGCTTCGCGTGCGCGATATCGCGCGCGACGATCAACGGCCCCGTCAGCGACAGCCGGGTCTTGATCGGGAACTGTGAGAGCCTCTGGCGAATCTCCGCCATCGGCCGCGTGAGGTCGAGCCGCACCACCGGCCCGCCGAGCTTCGCCTCGTCGATCTCCGGGAGGTACTTCGCGGGGTTGGTCTCCAGCTCCTCGAGGAAGACACCCTCCGCGGTGATCTTGCCGAGGATTTGCCGGTCGGCGGAGCAGGAGACGCCGATCCCGATGGGCAGGCTCGCCCCGTGCCGCGGCAAACGGATCACGCGCACGTCGTGGCAGAAATATTTGCCGCCGAACTGCGCGCCGATGCCGGTCTCGCGCGTGAGCCGCAGCACCTCCGCCTCGAAATCCCTGTCCCGAAACGCCTGGCCGAACTTGTTGCCAGCGGTGGGCAGCGTATCGAGGTAGCGGCAGCTCGCGAGCTTGACCGTCTTGAGCGTAAGCTCCGCCGAGGTGCCGCCGATCACGATCGCGAGATGGTAGGGCGGGCAGGCCGCGGTGCCGAGGGTGCGGATCTTCTCGTCCACGAACTTGATGAGGGATTTCGGGTTCAGCACCGCCTTGGTCTGCTGAAACAGGAACGTCTTGTTGGCGGATCCGCCGCCCTTGGCGATGAAGAGGAAGTGGTACTCGTCGCCCTCGTCGGCGAAGAGGTCGATCTGCGCGGGCAGATTGTCGCCGGTGTTGACCTCCTCGTACATCGAGAGGGGCGCCACCTGGCTGTAGCGCAGGTTCGTCTCGGTGAAGGTCTTGCGGATGCCGGCCGCGAGCGCGGCTGCGTCGCCGCCGCCGGTCCAGACGCGCTCGCCTTTTTTCCCCAGCACGATCGAGGTGCCGGTGTCCTGGCACATCGGCAGCACGCGGCCCGCCGCGATGTTGGCGTTCTTCAGGAGATCGAAGGCCACGAACTTGTCGTTGTCGGAGGCCTCGGGGTCGTCGAGGATCGCGCGCAGCTGCGCGAGGTGTCCGGGGCGCAGCAAGTGCTGGCAATCCGCGAGTGCTTGCGCTGACAACAGCGTCAGCGCCTCCGGATTCACTTTGACCATCCGCTCGCCCTCGAAAGTCGCGCACGAGACGTAGTCTCCGGTGAGCTTTCGATAGGGCGTCGCATCCTCGCCCAGAGGAAACATCTCGCGAAAGAGGAAATCGCTCATTAGGGGAGCCTCATGACCGAGCCTGCGGTCGCGCGATCACGCACGTCGCCACGCGACCGCGGCGCAAAAACACCTTTTACCCGAAGCCGTCAAGCCAGGGGCGCGTCACTTCTTGCGGAAACTGTCGAGCGTGACGACTTCGCCGGGTGCGCCCGCCACCTTTGCTTGGACCTTCGGGGGCTCGGCGACGGTTGCCGTCTTCAGTGCCGTTGCCTGCGACCCCTCGGGCTCGCCCTGTTTGAACTGCAGGCCGAATTGCACGGAAGGGTCGGCGAAGGTGGTGATGGCCGCGAAGGGTACGGTCAGGCGCGCGGGCTTGTTGTTGAAGCTCAATGTCACCGAGAAAGCGTCTTCGGCAATTTCGAGATCCCAGAATTGATGCTCCAGCACCACCGTCATCTCCTCGGGATACTTGGCTTGGAGATGGTCGGGCAACATGACGCCGGGAGCTTGGGTTTTGAACGTAATGTAGAAATGATGCGCGCCCGGCAGGCCTCGGCTGGCTGCGACGGCGAGCGCCTCGCGGACCACGCCGCGGATCGCCCGTTCCATCATCTTGTCGTAGCCAAGCAGATCCTGCACGTCGTCTGGCGTCCCCGTTTTGAGCTCGGCGGGTTGGCTCCCGCCGTAGATTAAGTGGGGGGCTTCTGTTGCCCGGTGCCCCCCGAACCGCGCTTACTTAGAGACTAAGCAGCGAGTGCGATCTGATTGTCGTTCGCACTTCTTGGTTGGCCCGATAACGGCGGTACCATGCCGAGCGAAAGACAACACCTTTACCACGCGCGTCGATCCTGGTTCGCCCCCAAGGAGCCCCGCCGGCGGCGGGGTTGAAACTGGTGGAGGCGCCGGGTACTGCCCCCGGGTCCGCAACGCTTATTCCATGCGCCGTTTATCGCCATAGTCGGTTGCCCGACCACCTCAATATAGGCATTCCCGGTTAACACGCAACCAACGGGCCCGATCGAGGCGCGCCGAGTCGGCCTTGGGCTTGGAGGCCCGTTCGCGGCCGCGATAGACTGGGCTTGCCGCCATCATCGAGGAAACCATCGCCATGCCGCTGACGCCCGAGCAGCAAGCCGAGATCGACCGGCTCAGGGCCGAGACTCAGCCGACCCGCCGCGCGACGGTGGCGGCCCTCGAGGCGATCCTCTACGAGGCGATGCCGGTGCTCGACCACGGCTTCGTACGCGTGATCGACTACATGGGCGATGATGCGGCGGTGGTGCAGGCGGCGCGCGTCTCCTACGGCAAAGGCACCAAGAAGGTCAGCGAGGACCGCGGGCTCATCCAATACCTGATGCGCCACCGGCACACGACGCCCTTCGAGATGTGCGAGATCAAATACCATGTGAAGCTGCCGATCTTCGTGGCGCGCCAATGGATCCGGCACCGCACCGCCAACGTGAACGAGTACTCGGCGCGCTACTCGATCCTGGACAACGAGTTCTATCTGCCGGCGCCGGAGCAGATCGCCGCGCAATCGACGAGCAACCGGCAAGGCCGCGGCGAATCTCTGTCTCCGGCCGAGGCGGCGCGCGTGCTCGATCTCCTGCGCGACGATGCGCTGCGCGCCTATCGGGATTACACGACGCTCCTCAACACGGACGAGGCCGGCGCCGTCATCGATTCCGACCGGCAAGGCCTCGCGCGCGAGCTCGCGCGCATGAACCTCACGCTCAATTTTTATACGCAGTGGTACTGGAAGACCGATCTCTACAACCTACTCAACTTCCTGAGCCTGCGCGCCGACGCTCATGCGCAGTACGAGATTCGCGTCTACGCAGAGGTGATGCTGGACACGCTCGAGCGCTGGGTCCCGCTCACGGCCGAGGCCTTCCGCCAGTACCGGCTGGGTGGCGCGCATCTCTCGGCCAAAGGCCTTGAGGTGGTGAAGCGCATGATCGCCGGTGAGCCCGTGAGCCACGCCGAGAGCGGCCTTAGCAAGCGCGAGTGGGCGGAGCTGATGGAGACGCTCGGGCGCGAGCCCTGAGGTCTACTGAATCACGATCTTCGGCGCCGCGCGCTGGGGGCTGCCGGATAGTTTCATCCAGAGGCGCTCCGCCATCGCGCGGAAGAGCTGGGCGTGCGCGCCCGTGGGGTCGGAGACGACGATCGGCTTGCCGCCGTCGGAGGTCTCGCGGATCGCGATGTCGAGCGGCACCTCGCCGAGGAAGTCGGTGCCGAGCTTCTCCGCTTCGCGCCGGGCGCCGCCGTGGCTGAAGATCTCGCTGCGCTCGCCGCAATGGGGGCAAAGGAAATAGCTCATGTTCTCGACGATGCCGAGTACGGGCACGTCGACCTTGAGGAACATGTTGATGCCCTTGCGGGCGTCGAGAAGCGCGATGTCCTGCGGCGTCGAGACGATGACCGCGCCCGAGAGCGGCACCTGCTGCGCCATGGTGAGCTGGGCGTCGCCGGTGCCCGGCGGCAGGTCGACCACGAGGATGTCGAGCTCGCCCCAGTCGACGTCGCGCAGCATCTGCTGGATCGCGCTCATGACCATGGGGCCGCGCCAGATCATCGGCGTCTCCTCCGGCACCAGGAAGCCCATGGACATGCACTTGATGCCGTAATTCTGCATCGGCTCCAGCACGCGCCCGTCGCGCGACGTGGGCTTGCCGGCGATGCCCATCATACGCGGCATCGAAGGGCCGTAGATGTCGGCGTCGAGGATGCCGACTTTGAGGCCGTTCGCCGCGAAGGCGAGCGCCAGGTTGACGGCGACCGTCGATTTCCCGACGCCACCCTTGCCCGAGGCCACCGCGACGATGGTCTTGACGCCCGGTACCAGCGCCTTGCCTGCGCCGGCGCCGCTGTGGGGAGCGTGGCCGCGCACTGGCGATGGACCCGGCGCCGCGCCGCGCCGTCCGGGTTTCGCCTCGGCGGTGAGCACGGCCGTCACGGAGAGCACGCCCTCCAGCCGCTCGACCGCGCGCTCCGCCGCCTTGCGGAGCGGCTCGAGTTTGGGACCGCGTTGGGGGTCGACCTCGATCGCAAAGCCGACGTGGCCTTCACGCACCTGGACGTCGGAAACCATACCGAGGCTTACGATGTCCCGATTGCGGTCGGGATCGACGACTTGACTGAGCGCACCCAGCACACGGTCTTGGGTCACCGCGCTCATCGGCGTCGATCCCTCATTTCCTTGACAATATCCCGCTTCGCCCGATCATCCCGGCAACGCCGCGCCGATCCTGCAAACCAGCGAGAACCGATCGCTGTCATATAGGGGATCGCGCGCGATTTGCAAAGGCGACGGCCTTTGCGCGTCAACAGGAAGGCCATCGGGCGATGCCGTGGATTAATCAGAGCGGCGGCGGTGGCGGCCCTTGGGGAGGCGGTCAGAGCCCCTGGGGACGTCCGTCGCAGGGCCCCAAGGTCGAGGACATCATCAAGCGCAGTCAAGACAAGCTGCGGGGCGTCCTGCCCGGCGGGTTCGGCAGCAAGCCGGGATTGATCATAATCATCGTTGTCGCCCTTCTGCTCTGGGGTTTCAGCGGCGTCTACCAAGTCCAGCCGGACGAGCTCGGCGTCGTCCTGCGGTTTGGCGCCGTCAACCGGATTGCTTTCCCGGGGCTGCGTTATCACATCCCGGCGCCCTTCGAAGCTGTCGAGCGCCCGAAGGTGACTCGCGTCAACCGCGTGGAAGTTGGCTTTCGTCTCGGTGACAACGGCCGCACGGCTCAGGACCTGCCGAGAGAATCTTTGATGCTGACCGGCGACGAGAACATCGTCGACATCAACTTCACGGTATTCTGGGTGATCAAGGACGCGACCAAGTACCTCTTCAACATCCGCGATCCCGATTCGACCGTGAAAGCGGCTGCGGAGAGCGCCATGCGCGAGGTCATCGGGCATACCGAGATCGCCAGCGCGCTCGCCGAGGGCCGAGCGAAGATCGAGGTCGATACCCAGAAACTCCTGCAGGAAATCCTCGACTACTATGGCAGCGGGATCGACATCACCCAGCTGCAGCTGCAGAAAGTCGACCCGCCGCCGCCGGTCATCGAAGCCTTCCGCGACGTCCAGAGCGCCAAGATCGATTTCACACGGCTGCAGAACGAGGCCGACGCCTACCAGAACGACGTGGTGCCGCAGGCGCAAGGCGATGCCGCGCGCATCGTGCAGGAGGCCGAGGCCTACAAGGCGCAGATCGTGAACCAGTCCCAGGGCGACGCCCAGAGGTTCATCTCGGTCTACAATGCCTACGCCAAGGCGCCCGACGTGACCGCGCGGCGGATCTACATCGACACCATTCAGAACATCCTGAAGAACTCGAACAAGATCATCCTCGACCGCGCCGCCTCGAGTTCCGGCGTGCTTCCGTACCTGCCCCTGCCCGCGATCACGAGTGGCAATGCTTCCACCGCTGGTCGAGGCACCCCGGCGGGCAATGCGCCTCCGGGCGCGAGCGTCAGGAGTTCCAAGCCATGAACGCGCGCGTCGTCGTTCCCGTCGTCGCGGCTATCGTTGTCCTCGTGATCGTCGTCATGAGCTCCGTTTTCACCGTTCACCAGACCGAGAAGGCCCTCGTCCTGCAGTTTGGCAAGCCCGTGCGCGAGATCCCTGAGCCGGGGCTGCAATTCAAGGTGCCCCTCCTCCAGAACGTGGTCTATTACGACAATCGGATTCTCGACGTGGAACCTCCGCAGGAGGAGGTGATTGCGGCCGATCAGAAGCGGTTGGTGGTCGACAGCTATGCTCGATATCGCATCGCCGACCCCCTGCAGTTCTATCAGCTCGTACAAACGGAGACGGTGGCCAGCACCCGGCTCTCTTCGATCATCAACAGCGCGCTGCGCCGCGTGATCGGCAATGTGCAGCTTTCCTCGGTGGTGGCGGAAAAGCGGGCCGCGGTCATGCAACAAGTGCGCGACGAGGTGAACGCGCAGGCGAGATCCTGGGGCATCGACGTGATCGACGTGCGCATCAAGCGCGCCGATCTGCCCGCCGAGAACAGCGATGCCATCTTTCAGCGCATGAAGACCGAGCGGCAGCGCGAGGCCGCGCAGTTCCGCGGCGAAGGCAAGCGCGAGGCCCAAAAGATCCATGCCGCCGCCGACCGCCAGGTCGTCGAAATCAGGGCTAAGGCCCAACAGCAAGCGGAGATCCTGCGGGGCGAGGGCGACGCGGAGAGCATCCGCATCTACGCCGACGCCTTCAACAGAGACAAAGACTTCTTCGCGCTCTACTGGAGCCTCGAGGCCTACCGGCGCGCGCTTGCCAACGGCGACACCACCCTGGTGCTGTCGCCGGACAGCGAGTTCTTCCGGTTCTTCGGCTCGTCGACCGGCACCGTGGAGCCGGCGCCAAAGCCCTGACCGCAAGCGCGGATTTTCGGGTGGCAGATGCAGGACCTCGCGACGGCGCTGGCTCTCGTGCTGGTGATCGAGGGCATCGTTCTGGCCTTGGCTCCCGACGGCGTGAAGCGCGCAGCCCTCCAGATGACCTCGGTACCGTCGGCTGCGCTCCGCCTCGGCGGCCTGTCGGCGGCCTGTCTTGGCGTCGCGGCGGTGTGGCTTATTCGGCGCTAGCCGCCGACATTGGCGGGGCGGGGACGATCGGGCTGGTTTGCCGCACCTGGTGTCACCAATTAATATGGGGTTCGGCTATTATGACGCCTCGGACGCACCCCTCTTTGGCTTGGAGTAGACTTAACTTGACCCCCCTTAACGCTTGGCTGACGCGCGTCGCGGCGCTTGTGCTCATCGGAGCCTTCGTTCTCCCAGGCGGCTTGGCCCGCGCCAAGGCCGGGCCGGAGAGCTTCGCGGACCTCGCGGCCAAGCTCTTGCCGGCCGTGGTGAACATCTCCACGACCCAGACCATCAAATCCGACAAGACGGCGCGTGGGCCGGATCTGCCGCAATTCCCGCCGGGCTCGCCGCTCGACGACCTCTTCAAGGATTTCCTCGATCGAAATCAGAAGAACGGCCAGAACGGGCATCCGGATACGTCGCCCCACCGGGCGACCTCGCTCGGCTCCGGCTTCATCATCGACCCCTCCGGTCTGGTGGTGACCAACAATCACGTGATTGCCGACGCGGACGAGATCACCGTGACCTTGCAGGACAATACGAACCTCAAGGCCGAGGTCGTCGGCCGGGACACCAAGGTGGATCTCGCCCTGCTCCGGGTCAAAGCGACGAAGCCCCTGCCGGCGGTCAAGTTCGGCGACAGCGATCAGACCCGAGTGGGCGATTGGGTGATGGCGATCGGCAACCCCTTCGGTCTCGGCGGCACCGTCACCGCTGGTATCCTCTCGGCGCGCGGGCGCGACATCAGCGCCGGCCAGTACGACGACTTCCTGCAAACCGACGCCTCGATCAATCGAGGCAACTCGGGCGGACCCATGTTCAACATGAACGGCGACGTGATCGGGGTGAATACCGCGATCTATTCGCCCTCGGGCGGGTCGATCGGCATCGGGTTCGCGATCCCTGCCAATATGGCGCGGCCCGTGATCGAGCAGATCAAGGACTACGGACATCCCCGCCGCGGTTGGCTGGGGGTTCGCATCCAAGGCGTCACCGACGAGATCGCCGAGAGCCTCGGCCTCGACAAGCCTCGGGGCGCGCTCATCGCCAGCGTGAACGATGGCGGCCCTGCCCAGAAGGGCGGGATCCAGCCCGGCGATGTCGTGCTGAATTTCGATGGCAAGGAAATTCCCGACGTGCGCCAGCTGCCGCGCATCGTGGCGGAGACGCCGATCGACAAGAGCGTCAAGGTGACCGTCTGGCGCAAGCGCAAGGAGGAGGCAGTCGACGTCAAGGTCGGCGAGCTCGACGAGAGCGATCAGGTCGCGAGCGCCGACACCGGCAAGCAGGGCAGCAGCACGACCCCCGACGACATCCCCTCGGTGAAGACCCTGGGCCTGTCGCTCTCCAGCATCACGCCCGACTTGCGCACGAAATTCTCTCTGGCCGACGATGCCGCGGGGGTCGTCGTGGTCGACGTGCAAACCAACAGCCCCGGCGCGGAAAAGCAGCTGAAGGCCGGCGACATCATCGTCGAGGTCGCGCAGGAGGAGGTGAAGTCTCCCTCCCAAGTCGTCGACAAGATCGAGGAGGCCAAGAAGGCCGGCCGCAAATCGGTGCTGATGCTGATCGATCGGGCCGGCGAGCTCGGCTGGAAGGCGCTCCGGATCGACGGCAAGGGCTAAACCCTATCCGCGCTTGATCTCGGCCTCGCGATATCCCTGCATATAGAGCAGCGCGGTCAAGTCCGCGTGCCGGATGCGGTGGCGTGCGTGCTCGTCCGCAATCGGCTTTGCGTGGTAGGCGACGCCTAGCCCGGCGGCCTCCAGCATCGAGAGATCGTTCGCACCGTCGCCGACCGCGAGCGTGTCCGCGAGCGTGAGGCGCCGGTCCGCGGCGAGCGCGTTCAGCATCGCAAGCTTCGCGTCACGGCCGAGGATCGGCTCTTGGACGTGGCCGGCGATCCGGCCGCCCGATGTCACCAGCTCGTTGGCGATCTCCACGTCGAAGCCGAGCTTGGCCTTCACCAGCCGCGTGAAGGTACGAAACCCGCTGGAGACGAGGGCCGTGTAAGCGCCTGCCGCGCGCATCGTCGCCACCAGCTCGGCGGCGCCGGGGTTGACCCGAATGCGTTGCGCGGCCTCGCCGAGCGCGGTGGCGGAAAATCCGCCCAGAAGCGCCGCCCGTTCACGAAGCGCCGCGGCGAAATCGATCTCGCCGTTCATCGCCCGGCGCGTGACATCCGAGATGCGCGGACCGAGACTCAGGATATCCGCGAGCTCGTCCAGCATCTCGTTGGCGATAATAGTCGATTCCATGTCCGCGACCAGCAGTCGCTTCCGGCGCCCCGCGCGCGGCTGCGCCGCGAGATCGAGCGGCAGGTCGCCGATCTCTCGGCCGACCGCCACGCGGACCGCAGACTCGGCTTGATCGGGGTCGACGCCATCGAAGCCGATATCGACCGCGCGCTCGGCCGTGAGCCACTCCACCGGTTCGAGGTGAGCACCCAGCGGCTCCAGCGCACCGCGAGCGACGCGCAAGACGCGAGGCCACTCCGCCATCCCATCGGCGCCGGCGATCAGCGTCAGAACGTTTTCCGACATGCAGGATTTATCGGCGCTTGGCTCCGGCATGGCAAGGCGGTCACGGCGAAAGCAAGACGCGGCTGTGCTAGAGAAGGGGCAATGACGCGCGGCGATATCCCCATCCTCTTGATCGCCGGCCCGACCGCGAGCGGGAAGTCGCGGCTGGCGCTCGCCGTCGCGGAAGAATTTCGCGGTACCGTGATCAACGCTGACAGCATGCAGGTGTATCGCGACCTCGCCGTGCTGACGGCGCGGCCCGGCGCCGAGGAGCTCGCTCGCGTACCGCACCGACTCTTCGGCGTGCTCGACGCGTCCGAGCTCTGCTCAGCCGCTCGGTGGCTCGCCCTGGCGGACGGCGAGATCGTCGCGGCCGCGCGCGAAGGCCGGTTGCCGGTCGTGGTGGGCGGCACGGGCCTTTATCTCAAGGCGCTGCTCAAGGGGTTGGCTCCTGTGCCGGATATTCCCGCGGACGTCCGCCGCGCCGCCCGCGCTCTCCATGGGCAACTCGGGGGTGCGAAGTTCCACGCGGCGCTCGCGGAGCGGGATCCCCGTGCGGCAGCGCGACTTAATCCCGGCGACACGCAGCGGCTCATCCGCGCCTACGAGGTGGTCGCCGCGACCGGCCGATCTCTCGTGGAGTGGCAGCGTGGGCAGACCCAGTACGCGCGTCCCGGCGCGGCCGCTGTCCTGCTGCTGCCGCCCCGCGACGTCCTCTACGCCGCGATCGACGCCCGTTTCGAGGCGATGGTCGGCGCTGGCGCGCTCGAGGAGGTGCGGGCGATCAGGACGCGGCCGCTCTCTCCAGACCTGCCCGTCCTGAAAGCCGTGGGCGTTCGGGAAATTGCCCGGCACCTTCAGGGCGAGATCACGCTCGCGGCGGCGATCGGAGAGGCTCAACAGGCCAGCCGCCGCTACGCCAAGCGTCAGATGACCTGGCTCCGGACCCAACTGCCGCCGCCGGCGGAGCTCCCGACCGACGTCGTCCACGCGCAATTTTCGGAAAGTCTGCTGCCGGAAATATTTTCATTTATTCGTCACTTTTTATTGACCGCTTCCCCGCAAGCTGTCTAGTTTGGCGCCCTCGCGCGGGACGGGAGGCTTGCGGCCGCGCCGCTGTCCCTTGAGGTCAGCGGAAAAGCGCCGCGTCCCGCGCGGTTCATTTGGGGCATTCTCACGAGGAGAGGTGTCATGTCGGCAGCGGCAATGCCTGGAGCGGAAATGGTCATCAAAGCCCTGCTGGATCAGGGCGTAGATGTCGTTTTCGGCTATCCGGGCGGCGCGGTATTACCGATCTACGACGCACTCTTCAAGCAGAACCAGCTCCGCCACATTCTCGTCCGCCACGAGCAGGCGGCGGTGCACGCCGCCGAAGGCTATGCGCGCTCGACCGGCAAGGTCGGCGTCGTGTTGGTGACCAGCGGTCCCGGCGCCACCAATGCCGTGACGGGCTTGACCGATGCGCTCATGGACTCGATCCCGGTCGTCTGCCTCACGGGCCAGGTGCCGACGCACCTGATCGGCAACGACGCCTTCCAGGAAGCGGACACGACGGGCATCACCCGGCCTTGCACGAAGCACAATTATCTCGTGAAGGATCCAAACGACCTCGCGCGCATGATGCACGAGGCGTTCTATGTCGCGCGCACGGGACGACCGGGCCCGGTCGTGGTCGATTTGCCCAAGGACATCCTGTTTGCCCCGGGCATCTACACACCGCCCGCGGCGATCAAGCACAAGACATACCGGCCGCAGATGATGCCGGATGCCGCGAAGATCGCGGCGGCGGTGGAGCTCATCGCGAGCGCCAAGCGGCCGATCTTCTACGGCGGCGGCGGGCTCATCAATTCCGGCGAGCGCGCCTGCGCGCTCTTCCAGGAATTGGTCCGGCTCACCGGATATCCCGTGACCCTCACCTTGATGGGGCTCGGCGCCTATCCCGCCTCCGACAAGCAGTTCCTGGGCATGCTGGGCATGCACGGGACCTACGAGGCGAATCTGGCGATGCACGGCTGCGACGTCATGGTGAACATCGGCGCGCGCTTCGACGATCGCGTGACCGGCCGCATCAACGCCTTCTCGCCGGGCTCGAAGAAGATCCACCTCGATATCGACCCGTCCTCGGTCAACAAGAACGTCGGCGTCGACCTGCCGCTGATCGGCGACGCCGCCGAAACGCTGGCGGAGATCGTCAAGCTCTGGAAGGCGAAACGGCTGAAGGCGGACGCGAAAGCGCTCGGCGCGTGGTGGAAGCAGATCGACGAGTGGCGCCGCCGCGATTGCCTGCGCTACCAGAAGAGCGACCGCATCATAAAGCCGCAATACGCGCTGGAGCGGCTTTATGCGTTGACGCGCGGCCGGGACCTCTATGTCACCACGGAGGTCGGCCAGCATCAGATGTGGGCGGCGCAGTTCGTGAAGTTCGAGGCGCCGCGGCACTGGATGACGTCGGGTGGTCTCGGGACCATGGGCTACGGGCTTCCGGCCGCCATGGGCGTGCAGATCGCGCATCCCGAGGCGCTCGTCATCGACGTCGCTGGCGAGGCCTCGATACTCATGAACATCCAGGAGATGTCGACGGTGATGCAGTACCGTCTGCCGGTGAAGGTGTTCATCCTCAACAACCAGTACATGGGGATGGTGCGCCAGTGGCAGGAGCTGCTGCACGGCGGACGCTATTCCGAGAGCTATACCGCCTCGCTGCCGGATTTCGTGAAGCTCGCCGAGGCGTTCGGCGCCGTCGGACTGCGCGCCACCAGGCCCGACGAGGTCGACGGCGTCATCAACGAGATGATCAAGGTCGATAAGCCCGTGATCGTCGACGTCGTGGTCGATCAGACCGAGAACTGCTTCCCGATGATTCCGTCGGGAGCGGCGCACAACGAGATGCTGCTCGGGCCTTCGGACAAGCAATCGGAAGGGCCGGTATCGGAAGAGGGCATGGTATTGGTCTAGCGGAGCCAGCCATCTCCGAATCCCGGTCCTCGTCCAACAAGCTCAAGGGCCGCCCGCCGAGGCGGCGGGCGCCCTCGAAGGAGCCCAACGTGAGCGGCAGCAGCAGCACTATCGAGAAGCACACCATCGCCGTGCTCGTCGACAACGAGCCCGGCGTACTCGCCCGCGTGATCGGCTTGTTTTCCGGCCGCGGCTACAACATCGAGAGCCTCACCGTAGCCGAGGTCGATCGCGCGCACGGCCTGTCGCGCATCACCGTGGTAACCTCCGGCACGCCCATGATCATCGAGCAGATCAAGGCGCAGCTCGGCCGGCTGGTGCCGGTGCACGCCGTTCGCGATCTCACGGCGGAAGGCGCTCACGTTGGGCGCGAGCTCGCGCTCATCAAGGTATCGGGTACCGGCGACAAGCGCATCGAGTCCCTCAGGCTCGCCGACATCTTTCGGGCGCGCGTCGTCGATTCCACGATCGAGAGCTTCGTCTTCGAGATGACCGGCTCGACCGAGAAGCTCAATGCCTTCATCAATCTGATGGAGCCCTTGGGCCTCGTCGACGTCTCGCGCACCGGCGTCGTCGCGATCTCTCGCGGCGCGAGCCGGCTTTGAGTTTCCGTTTCACCGCTTGCCAATAGGGGAACCATCATGCGGGTCTATTACGATCGCGACGCCGATGTGAATCTGATCAAGGCCAAGAAAGTCCTGGTCGTGGGCTTCGGCAGCCAGGGGCACGCGCACGCCCTCAATCTCCGCGACAGCGGCGTCAAGGATGTACGGGTCGGGCTCCGGCCCGGCTCGGCCTCCGCGCGGAAGGCCGAGGCCATGAAGTTTCAGGTCATGACGCCCGCCGAGGGTGCCAAATGGGCCGACGTGGTCATGGTGCTGACGCCCGACGAGCTCCAGGCCGCACTCTACACCCACGACCTCAAGCCGCACATGCGGTCCGACACGGCGCTCGCCTTCGCGCACGGCTTCAATATCCACTTCAAGCTGGTGGAGCCGCGCTCGGACATGGACGTGTTCATGATCGCGCCCAAGGGACCCGGGCATACCGTGCGCTCGGAATACCAGCGCGGTGGCGGCGTGCCCTGCCTAGTCGCGGTCGAGCAGAACCCCTCGGGCAACGCGCTCGAGATCGCGCTCTCCTACGCCTCGGCGATCGGCGGCGGGCGTGCGGGCGTCATCGAGACCACATTCAAGGAGGAGTGCGAGACCGATCTCTTCGGCGAGCAAACGGTGCTCTGCGGCGGCCTCACCTCGTTGATCATGGCGGGATACGAGACACTGGTGGAGGCGGGCTATGCGCCGGAGATGGCGTATTTCGAGTGCCTGCACGAAGTGAAGCTGATCGTCGACCTCATGTACGAGGGTGGCATCGCCACCATGCGCTATTCGATCTCCAACACCGCGGAGTACGGCGATTACACGCGCGGCCCCCGCATCATCGACGACCGCGTCAAGGCGGAGATGAAGCGCATTCTCGAAGAGATCCAATCCGGAAAATTCGCGAAGGAATGGGTGCTCGAGAACACCGCAGGCCAGGCGAGTTTCAAGGCCATGCGCCGCCGCGGCGCCGAGCATCCCGTCGAGAAGATCGGCGAGAAGCTCCGCGCGATGATGCCCTGGATCTCGCAGAACCGGCTGGTGGACCGCGCGAAGAATTAGGTGCTCGGGAGCAGGTGCGGAGCCATCCCCCTCGCCCAGCTCCGGCTGAGATCGCTTCGCTCCCTCAGCCTGCGCACCCCTCTCCCCGCCGGGGAGAGGGGTGGGTGAGGGGGCATTCTTCGTTCAACAGGGGCAACAGAGCCCTTGCCGTAACCGTGCGAAACCGTTAAAAGTACTGCGGAATCCCGGCCTTAGTGAGTGTTAACTGGTTGTTAAGGCTGCGGGGTTCAGGGTGTAAGCGGCCGGCTTGCGAGCTCTGGCCCAGGCGAGAGGTCGGTTTCGGATGGTTCGGACCGTGGCACGGCACGATCGGCGGCAGGCGCTGGTGCGCCCGCTCACCGTTGCGCGTGGCCACCTTCCGGCTGCCGCTCTCCTCCTTCTCCTCAGTGACGGGGCGCTGCGACTTAGCGGCCCCTGAACGCCGGCTCATCGCGTGCGGCGATCGGCGTTCGGGGGGTAAAGCGATCAAACCCGCTTCGTTGCACCCGTTACCAAAGGAGCTGCGCTCATGAGCGCAACCACCCATCGCAAGCAATCCGACGCCACCGATGAGAGCCGCGTCGTCATTTTCGACACCACCCTGCGCGACGGCGAGCAATCGCCGGGCGCTTCGATGAACCTCGACGAGAAGATCAAGATCGCCCTCCTCCTGGAGGAGATGGGCGTCGACGTCATCGAGGCGGGGTTCCCGATCGCCTCCAACGGCGACTTTGAGTCCGTGCGCGAGATCGCCAAGCTCGTGAAGAACTCGACCGTCTGCGGTCTCTCGCGGGCCGCGCGGATGGACATCGACCGCGCCTGGGAGGCGCTTCAGCACGCCGAGCGCGCGCGCATTCATACCTTCATCTCCACCTCGCCGCTGCACATGAAGTTCAAGCTGCAGATGGAGCCCGCGGCGGTGCACCAGGCCGTGATCGACAGCGTGAGCCACGCGCGCAACCTCTGCGACGACGTCGAGTGGTCGTGCGAGGACGGCTCGCGCACCGAGCACGACTTCCTTTGCCGCACGGTCGAGAGCGCCATCAAGGCGGGCGCCCGCACGATCAACGTTCCCGATACGGTCGGCTATGCCTTGCCCGAGGAGTTCGCTGGGCTCATCCGCATGCTGTTCGATCGGGTGCCCAATATCGACAAGGCCGTGATCTCCGTGCATTGCCACAACGACCTGGGCCTGGCGGTCGCCAATTCCCTAGCGGCGGTGGGCGCGGGTGCGCGGCAGGTGGAGTGCACGGTCAACGGGCTTGGCGAGCGGGCCGGGAACGCCTCTATGGAAGAGATCGTCATGGCGCTGAAAACGCGGCATGACATTGTGCCCTGCACTACCGGCGTCAAGACCGAGTACATCATGCGGGCCTCGCGTCTGGTCTCCACCATCACCGGCTTCGTCGTGCAGCCCAACAAGGCGATCGTGGGCGCCAACGCCTTTGCTCATGAGAGCGGAATCCACCAGGACGGCATGCTCAAGCACGCCGGCACCTACGAGATCATGACCCCGGAGTCGGTCGGGCTGCATCGCTCCAAGCTGGTGATGGGCAAGCATTCCGGCCGGCACGCCTTCAAGATGAAACTCAAGGAGCTGGGCTTCGAGCTCGGCGACAACGCGGTCAACGATGCCTTCCGCCGGTTCAAGGATCTCGCCGATCGCAAGAAGGAGATCTTCGACGAGGATTTGGTGGCGCTCGTGGACGACGAGGTCCTGCGCGGTCACGATCGCGTCAAGTTCGTATCGCTGCAGGTGATCGCGGGATCGAAGGGGCCGCAGACCGCCGAGGTCGAGCTGGAGGTTGACGGCGTGTTGAAGCACGCGAAGGTCACCGGCAACGGCCCGATCGACGCCAGCTTCAACGCGATCAAGTCGATCATACCCCACACGGCGAAGCTCCAGCTCTTCCAGGTGGGCGCGGTGACCGCGGGCACCGATGCCCAGGCGGAAGTGACTGTGCGGCTGGAGGAGAACGGCAAGACGGTGAACGGGCAGGGCTCCGATCCCGACACACTG
>DATNIT010000007.1:0-2892 GCA_035604335.1 Allostellaceae bacterium
CCGTCCTTTTCGCGAAGATGGTCCGACCCAGTGCCGAAGCTCTCCTCGCCGCATAGTGATACCTTGCCGACATCTAGGAGGTTGCCGAAGTACCTCCAGCCGACCGGTGTCTCGTAGCAGGAAATGCCGAGCGAAGCGGCGACGAGGTCCATATTGCGCGACAATCTGGGTGAGAGCGGCGCGTCAATCAGGATGAGACGAGGCGGCCGAGCGAGTTCATCATTGTCGCTGGCCACGATCTTGACAAGTGCTTTGATTGACGGCCCGCGACAATCAATCATCGGCGGTCTCGGTATTCTTGGTTGTAGCGTGTACGGCCGGGCGGCCTGGCCCGCGTTTTCGATCGAGCGCGGCCCGCCGGCGATAGCTCTCGACATTCATCTCCAGGATTGTGGCGTGATGCACGAGGCGATCGATGGCGGCGAGCGTCATGGCCTGATCGGGGAAGATCTTGCCCCATTCACCGAACGGCTGGTTGGCCGTGATGAGCATGGATCGCCGCTCGTAGCGCGCGGCGATCAACTCGAACAGAACACTGGTCTCGGCCTGATCTTTTGTGACATAGGCGATGTCGTCGAGGACCAACAAATCATAGCGATCGAGTTTGGCGATGGCGCTTTCAAGCGTCAACTCGCGCCGTGCAACCTGCAGTCTTTGGACGAGATCCATGGTTCGGGCGAACAGCACGCGCCAGCCGTTTTCGATCAAGGCGAGGCCGAGCGCTGCCGATAGATGGCTCTTGCCGACGCCGGGCGGACCGAACAGCAGGATGTTGGCGCCGTTCTCCAGCCACGCGTCACCCGACGCGAGCGCCATCACCTGTGCCTTCGAGACCATTGGCACGGACGCGAAGTCGAAGGTGGTGAGCGTCTTGCCGGCGGGCAGTCTCGCCTCAGCCATGTGCCGCTCGATGCGGCGGCGGTTGCGATCAGCCATCTCGTGCTCGGCGAGCGCGGCGAGGAAACGGGCCGCCGGCCACCCTTCCTTGTCGGATTGCTCGGCGAGCTTGGCCCATATCAGCCTGACACCTGGCAAGCGCAACTCGCTGAGCAGCAACTCGACGCGCGCAGCGTCGATCGTGTTTACGTTGGTCATGCGATCACCTCCAGGCTGGAGGCGGGCTCGACGGCATGGACTGCCGCCAGCACGTCATAGGCGTTGAGCGGCACGAGAGGGACCTCGATCACCGGCACAGACCCCGCGGTTGGCCCGAACCGCTCGCGCAGCACCGCCAGATCCGGCAACCGGCCGGCGTCGAGTTCCGCATTGATCGCGGTGGCCAACTCGGCCTCGCAGCTGCGGTCGTGCGCCAGCGCCAGCAGCTCGACCGTAACCTTGCATGCCCTTTTGTCGCCAGCCTCGGCGCGCAATGCCTCGAATGCCCGGGCGTAAGCGGGACGCGGGAACAGCTGGCTGCGGTAGACCAGATTGAGCAGCGCCATCGGCTTCTTGCGGAGCGCGTGGATAACGTGCCGGTAATCGACAATATGGCCACCCTTGCTGTTCGAGAGCGGCCGCCCGCGCTGGAGCGTCATCATCGGCGTCGAGCCAAGGAAGCAGTCGAGCCTGTCGTCGTAGAGGTGTATCCGCAGTCGATGGCCGATCAGGCGCGATGGCGCCGTGTAGAAGACGCGGCGCAGGATAAAGCCGCCGCTGGAGGTGACGGTGACGATTTTTTCTTCGTAGTCGGCGGTGCGACGCTTGGGCAGTTTGGCCAGGCTCGGCCGCTCCAGCTCGATCCGCTTGCGGGTGTGGGCGTTACGCCGACCGACGATCTCGTCGATGAAGCGGCGGTAGCCGTTGAGATCGTCGAAGTCCCCGCTCCCGCGCAAGAGAAGCGCATCTTCCATCGCCCTCTTGAGATGGCCGTGCGCGCTCTCGATCGAGCCATTCTCGTGCGCGACGCCAAGGTTGTTGCGCGTCGGCGTCATGCCGTAGTGGCGCATGAGGGCATGATAGCGCTGGGTCAGGTCTTCCTGAGCGTTGCGGTCCAGATTGCGGAACGCGGCTGACAGGCTGTCGCTGCGATGCTCGTGCGGCACGCCGCCGAGCGCCCACAACGCATTCTGCAGGCCCTCCGCCAAAGCGACGAAGCTTTCGCCGCCGAGAACGACGTGAGCGTGCTCAAAGCCCGAGAACGCCAGTCGGAAGTGGTAAAGCCGATGGTGTAGCGGCACGTCCGCGATCGTGATGCCGAGCGCGTTCGTGTCGGTGAAGTCAGAGAGGCCGAGACGGCCGGGCTCGTGTTCCTGTCGAAAGATGACGTCTTGCTCCGGCCCGGCCAAGGCGCGCCAGGCCCGCATGCGCCGTTCCAGCGTGCGCCGGATGCCAGGGCTGATCTCGGGATGGCGGCGCCGGATCTCTTCGAGAACGGCAATGGCGCGGATACCGGGTGCAGCCTTCAGGATCGGCACGATCTCGGCGTCCCATACCGCGGCGAGCGGATCGGGCCGGCGACGGCTGCGCGGCTTCTTCTTTTGAGATGGCAGGCGCGGATCGTTCTCGATCCGGAAACCGGTCGCCGGCGAAAAGCCGGCTTTGGCGGCGGCAACGTCAGTGCCGTGGGTCTTTCGGTAAATCATATACAACCTCATCTGGTGATCGGTTATGGGGAGGCCGGGCAAGGTCTGATCCCTCAAAGATTGAGATGAATCAGAAACTAACCCGGTCGCTCACAACCGCCAGACGAGTTTCGAAAAACCCGCCGCCGGGGGTGGACTACCGTCGGTCGGGCTACGCCCTCCCTCCTTCAGTCCACCCCCGGCGCATTCTCATACTGATTGACGCTGCCCTCTCACCTTGATTGTCGCCGGGCAGACGGTTCCGGTGGCCGCTGAAAAAAGGCATTTATCTTATCGACCGGATCAACATTCGAGACCCGTGGTCGGGCAA
>DATNIT010000008.1:0-39109 GCA_035604335.1 Allostellaceae bacterium
CCCTCGGCGCTGGAGCACCTGGCCGCTGGCGAGAGCGTGGACGTGATCCTCCTGGATTGGCGCATGCCCGGGATGAACGGCCTCGAGGTGCTGCGCGAGCTGCGCCAGCGCGGCGTGATGACGCCGGTGATCTTCTTGACCGCGCTCAGCGACGACATCTACGAGGAGGCGGCGCTTGCGGGCGGCGCGGTCGACTTCATCGACAAGTCGCGCCGTCTGTCGATCCTGGTGCGGCGCATCGAGCTGATCGCGGAGGGTCAGCGGCCGGTAACGAGCGCTTCCCAGCAACAGCCGCCGCCCCAGGTTCGCCTGGGCGCCCTGGAGCTGCGCTTCGACATCAACCGCGCCTTCTGGAACGGCTCCGCCATCGACTTGACGCTGACCGAGTTCCGCATGGTCTCGCAGCTCGCGCTCAAGCCCGGCGAGGACGCCTCCTACCGCGAGCTCTACGACCTCGTGCACGGCAAGGATTTCCTGGCGGGCAGCGGCGCCGACGGCTACCGCGCCAACGTTCGCACCTTCATCAAGCGTATCCGCAAGAAGTTCAGGGATGTCGACCCCGGTTTTGACGAAATCCACAACTACGCCGGATTCGGATACCGCTGGACCGTCGCCTAGGGCGGCGCCCCCGGCACTCCCGCGTCCGGCGGCGCGCGGCCGCCGGCGTTGGCGTTTTCACCGCTCGCTCTCGGCGAAGGCGGCGCTGCTGGTCGTGATATTCCTGGCGGTGCCCCTGATCGTCTACGACCAGTTCCGCGCCGCCGACGAAGCCACTGGTGCCCTCCTCCTGCAAGAGGTCCGCGAGGAAGGCCGCGTCATGGCGCAGGCGCTGCTGCCCATCCTCGGCGCCACCGAGAAGCCATCGATCCCCGACCTCGGCAGCCAGCTCCAGCGCTTCGCGGGCGATATCACGCGCGTCAAGGTCATCTATCGCCCGACCGATCAGTCCGCCTTCTACTACGTCGCGTCCTGGCCCACCGTCTCGACCCCGCAGCTCGACAACGAGCGCGCCGAGCTCGCGCAGCAGGGCGTCCTCGACAAGCTCTCCCAGACTTGCGAGGGCGAGCTGCCCTTCGCGTTCCGCTACAGCACGCCCGGCGCCGAGGACGAGGTCGTGACGTCGGTCACGCCGATCAAGGTGCCGTCCGGCTGCTGGGCGGTGGTCACCTCCTTCGCCGCCGGCAGCTATCTCGGCTCGCATCTCGGGCGGCCCTACTGGATGGCGCCGGAGGTGCGGATCGCCGCGATCATCTATCTGGTGATGGCGGTGGTGACGCTCAGCACCTTCTGGGGCGTGCGCCGCGGCCTCAATCGCTTCGCCGAGCGCGCCCGCGCCATTCGCGAGCGCCGTCCCGGCGTCTCCTTCGCCGGCGAAAACGAGGTACCCGAGCTCGCGGACGTCGCGACCGAGTTCGACCGCATGGTGGCGGCACTCGATGCCTCCGCGCGCGAGATCCGGCGCACCGCCGAGGACAACGCGCACGCCTTCAAAACTCCGATCGCGGTGATCCGCCAATCCCTGGAGCCGCTGAGCCGCGCCATTCCGCCGGACAACCCCCGCGGCCAGCGCGCGCTCGGCTTGATCGAGAATTCCCTCGACCGGCTGGACGGCTTGGTGTCCTCCGCCCGTCGGCTCGACGAGGCCGCCGCCGACCTCATCAACACGCCGCGCACGGCCGTCAACCTCTCGATGCTGCTGCATCGCCTGCTGCACGCCCACGCGGACGCGATCGCCGAGCGCCAGCTCGCCCTCGACGGCCATATTCCCTCGGGCGTGATCATCTACGCGAACGAGGAGATGATCGAGACGGTGCTGGAGAACATCGTCGACAACGCGCTCTCCTTCTCGCCGAAGGGCGGCAGCATCGAGGTGCGCCTCGACCGGCGCGGCGATCGCATTGCGGAAGTGACCATCGCCGACACCGGGCCGGGCGTGGCGACGGATAACCTCGAGCGCATCTTCGACCGGTATTTCTCGCGCCGGCCGGGCATGGAGGGGCAAGCCTCGCATTTCGGCATCGGCCTCTGGATCGCGCGGCGCAACGTCGAGGCGCTCGGCGGCACGATCCGCGCGGAGAACCGGCCACCCCACGGGCTCCTGATGCGCATCGATCTGCCGCTGTTGCGGGCCACCCGACCACCGGGTGAATGACACATCTTTGCCTCGCGCTAGGCGCGATGGGCTGAGCTAGGGTCTTGATCGCGCTCGCGGCATCCGCGGCTGCGAGACGCGATAAAAACCCTGTGCTCGCGGCGCTCTTGCCCGGCGTCGTGAACAATCCTCCCTTGACTGCGGCCGTCCCGACCGGCCGCATTCTTTTTTTGTGTCGATCGCAGGTACGCTTCGGCACCTTGCCGATCGTTGCCCTTGCTCGCGCGCAGCAGCTGCCCGACGCGCGCGCAGCGTCGCACCTTCCTCGACCCCTCTAGGTTGGGCCGTCCGCCATCGCATTGGACCGTGCGCGCTCGACCCTGCCGCCCTCGATGGTGCTCTGCTGGGTCCCGATCGTGACGGTGATTCGGCTTGACATTAACGTCAAAAGCGTTCACCCTGTCGAGTTGGATCCATCGGCTCGGGCAGCCGCCCTTTCTCAAGCGCCCTGGAAGGAACCATGGGCTCCATAAATACCGTTTTCCCGCTCTTACGGGTCCTTCCACCATTGAAGTACAACGCCCAGCTGCGTCGACTGCTGAGGACATCTGAAACATTAAAATTGCGAAACGAACCCAATTTGCGTTCGGCACCTGCAAGGCGATATTCAGGTAGATCAAGGCGCTCCGGCTCGCCTGGTGTGCCGCCGAGCGACGACCACAAAGCAACCAAGGCCAGACCTTCGCCGCCGGGACCGAGAGACGGCAGCAAAGCGCAGGCAATTCTCGGAAACGCACGACCCCGCGCGCCGATAACATGGCTGCTGCTCCGGGTCCGCGGCTTGATGCCCCCTGCCCGCTCGCTTAGTCTGCGGCCGCAAGAGCTTCAGCTCTAACCCCGCAGAGATGGCCATGCAGGTACGAGACGGTTTCCTCGGAGCGATCGGCAATACGCCGCTCATCAAGCTGCGCCGCGCCTCGGAGGAGACGGGTTGCACCATCCTTGGCAAGGCCGAGTTCCTCAATCCCGGCGGCTCCGTCAAGGACCGCGCGGCGCTGTTCATCGTCAAGGACGCCGAGGAGCGCGGCACGCTCCGGCCCGGCGGCGTGATCGTCGAGGGCACGGCTGGGAATACGGGCATCGGCCTCGCGCTGGTCGCGAATGCGCGCGGCTACCGTAGCGTGATCGTCATGCCGGAGACCCAGAGCCAGGAGAAGAAGGACATGCTGCGGCTCTGCGGCGCCGATCTTCGCCTGGTGCCGGCGGTGCCCTATGCCAATCCCGGCAATTACGTTCGCTATTCCGAAACGCTCGCGAAGGAGATCGCAGCGAGCGAGCCCAAGGGCGCCATCTGGGCGAACCAATTCGACAACGTCGCCAACCGGCGCGCGCACATCGAGACGACCGGCCCAGAGATCTGGGCGCAGACCGACGGCAAGGTGGACGCGTTCGTCTCGTCCGTCGGCACCGGCGGCACGCTCGCGGGCACCGGCATGGCGCTCAAGAGCCGCAATCCCAAGACGCGGATCTATCTCGCGGACCCCATGGGTTCCGCGATCTACGGCCACTACGCCCGCGGCGAGCTCAAATCCGAGGGGAGCTCCATCACCGAGGGCATCGGCCAGGGACGCATCACCAAGAACCTCGAAGGCGCGCCGGTCGACGGATGGTTCCAGGTGACCGACGAGGAGATGCTGCCCGTCCTGTTCCGCCTGGTGACCGAGGAAGGCTTGATCCTCGGTGGCTCGACCGGCATCAACATCGTGGGCGCGATCAAGGCCGCGAAGGAGCTGGGACCCGGCCACGTCATCGTGACCATCCTCGCGGACTACGGCACGCGCTATCAGTCGAAGCTGTTCAATCCGGAATTCCTGCGATCCAAGAATCTGCCGGTGCCTCACTGGCTCGATAAACCCGCGCCCGCGAAGGAGATCCGCTGATGGCCGAGCTGCTGTTCCGCGACGATGCCTATCTCCGGAGCTGCGAGGCGACGGTGGTCGGCGCCGACGCGCGCGGCATTCGCCTCGACCGCACGGTGTTCTATCCCACCGGCGGCGGTCAGCCCGGCGACACGGGCGCGCTCAAACGCGCGGATGGCAGCACGCTCGCGATCGTCGATGCCCGCAAAGGCGACGGCCTCGACGATGTGCTCCACATTCCCGCGCCCGGCAGCGCGTTGCCTGCGGTCGGCGAGACGGTCACGGCGGAGATCGACTGGGACCGCCGCTATCGGCTGATGCGCATGCACACCTGCCTGCACCTGCTCTGCGCGGTGGTTCCGGGCGCCGTGACCGGCGGGCAGATTTCCGACGGCAAGGCTCGGCTCGATTTCGACGTGCCCGGCGAGAGCTTCGACAAGACCGCGATCACCGAGAAGCTCAACGCGCTCATCGCCGCCGATCATTCCGTCACGCCTCGCTGGATCAGCGACGATGAGCTGGCGGCGCAGCCGGATCTCGTGCGCACCATGTCCGTGAAGCCGCCCACCGGCTTCGGCAAGGTGCGGCTCCTGGACATCGCCGGCGTCGACCTGCAGCCCTGCGGCGGGACGCACATCCGCCACACCGCCGAGATCGGCCGCGTCGAGGTGACCAAGATCGAGAACAAGGGCCGGCAGAACCGGCGCGTCAATCTGGCCTTCGCAAGCTGAGCGAGCGGTCCCCAATGGCCTACGCCCATCCGGAGTCCCTCGTTTCCACCGACTGGCTCGCCGCGCACCTGACGGATCCCGCCGTCCGCGTCGTCGACGGCTCCTTCAAGCTGCCGGGCATCACGCCGACCGCCCGCGAGGATTACGACAAGCGCCACATCCCCGGCGCGCCCTTCTTCGATATCGACGAGATCGCCGACAGCTCGAGCCCACTGCCGCACATGCTGCCCCGCGCGGAGGAATTCGCCGCGCATATGAGCCGGCTGGGTATCGGCGACGAGCACAGGGTCGTGGTCTACGACGGCACCGGCTGGGCCTCGGCCTGGCGCGCGTGGTGGATGCTGCGCATATTCGGTCACGACGACGTCGCGATCTTGAGCGGCGGCTTGGCAAAATGGATCGCCGAGGGCCGGCCGGTCACCATCGACGTGCCGCGGCCCACCCCCGCGCGCTTCACGCCGCGCTTCCGTCCGGAGTTGGTGCGCGACAAGGCGGCGGTGCGCCGCACGATCGGCGCGCATCGCGAGCAGGTCGTCGACGCGCGCGCGCAAGGCCGGTTCGAGGGAACCGCGCCGGAGCCGCGGCCAGGCATTCGCAGCGGCCACATTCCCGGCAGCCGCAACCTGCCCTTCGATCAGCTGGCGGATCCCGCGACCAAGGTGGCGCTGCCGGCGGACAAGTTGGAGCAGCGATTTCGGGCGGCGGGCCTTGCCCCGGATCGGCCGATCGTCGCGAGCTGCGGCTCGGGCGTCACCGCCTGCGCGCTCGCCTTCGGTCTGCACCTGATCGGCTGGCCCGAGGCCGCGGTTTACGACGGGTCCTGGGTCGATTGGGGCGCGCCGGGCGACACGCCCGTGGAGACCGGGCCCGCGTCGTGACCACTGCCGCGCCGGCGATGCTCGCCGACACCGTCACCTACCTCGAGATGCTGGCGAAGCCGGTGCGGCCTCCGTCGCCGATTCCGGCGGCCAAGCTCGCATTGATGCGGGCCGAGCGCTGCACCGTCTCGTACTACCGCTATCTCTATAACGTCGTGGGCGAGCCGTGGCTCTGGTACGAGCGGCGGGTCTGGAGCGACGCGCGGTTGGCCGAGCTGCTGGCGCGGCCGGACGTCGAGGTCTACGTGCTTTATGCCTGGGGCGTGCCGGCGGGATACTTCGAGCTGGTGCGCGCGGCGACGGACACCGAGCTCGCCTATTTCGGCCTGGTGCCCGACTTCATCGGCCGCGGCTTCGGCGCCTGGTTCCTGAATGCCGCCATCGATACCGCTTGGCTCGGCGCCTCGCAGCGGGTCTGGGTGCACACCTGCACCTTCGACCATCCGCGCGCCCTCGGGCTCTACCAGCGCTGCGGCTTCAAGGTCTACGAGCGGCGCACCGTCACCTTCGACGACCCGCGCGCCACGGGCGTGCTCCCGAGGACGCTCGAGCACCCGCTCCTGCCGCCGCTCGAGTGAAGCGCGGCCGCGGCGCCGCTCAGTGCGATAGGATCTGGCTCAGGAACAGCTTGGTGCGCTCGCTCTTGGGATTGGCGAAGAATTCCTTGGGCGGCGCCACCTCGACCACCTGGCCCTGGTCCATGAAGATCATGGAGTCCGCGACCGTGCGCGCGAAACCCATCTCGTGCGTGACGCAGATCATGGTCATGCCTTCCTGGGCGAGACCGACCATGACGTCCAGCACTTCCTTGATCATCTCGGGATCGAGCGCCGAGGTCGGCTCGTCGAACAGCATCACCTCCGGCTTCATGCAGAGCGAGCGCGCGATGGCGACGCGCTGCTGCTGCCCGCCGGAGAGCTGACCCGGATATTTGTTCGCCTGCTCCGGGATCTTGACGCGCGCGAGCAGCTGCATGGCGAGCTCCTCGGCATCCTTCTTCGGCATCTTGCGCACCCAGATCGGCGCCAGCGTCAGGTTCTGCAGGACGGTCAGGTGCGGGAACAGATTGAACTGCTGAAACACCATGCCGACCTCGCGGCGGATCGCCTCCACGTGCTTCACGTCGCCCGTGAGTTCGATGCCGTCGACGAAGATCTGGCCCTTCTGGTGCTCCTCCAACCGGTTGATGCAGCGGATCATGGTGGATTTGCCCGAGCCCGAGGGACCGCACACCACCACCCGCTCGCCCTTGCGCACTCCGATGTTGATGTCCTTGAGGACGTGAAAGTCGCCATACCACTTGTTGACGTTGCGCAGCTCGATCATCGGCTGGCCGGCGGTTTGCGGCTTGGCGCTCTCTTGGACTGCCATTTCTATCTCCTCCCCGGCCGCGCGCGGCTCAAGCTGCGCTCCAGGCGCTGACTGTAGCGCGACATGTAGAAGCAAACCGCAAAAAACAGCAGCGCCACGAAACTGTAGCCTTCCCAGTAGGCGCTGCGCCACTCCGGCGCGTTCATCGCGTTGTTGACATCGCCGAGCACGTCGAAAATGCCGACCACCGTGATCAGAACCGTGTCCTTGAAGGCACTGATGCTGGTGTTGACCAGCGATGGGATCGAGATCGATAGCGCCTGCGGCAGGATAACGAGCCAGGTCTTGCGCCAATAGCCGAGGCCGAGCGCGTCCGCCGCCTCGTATTGGCCCCGAGGTATCACCTGAAGACCGCCGCGGATTGCCTCGGCGAGATAGGCGCCGAAAAACAGGGTGAAAGCCACCTCGGCGCGCCAGAGCTTGGCGATGGTCATGCCGGTCGGCAAGAACAGCGGCACCATCACGGTCGCCATGAAGAGCACGGTGATGAGAGGCACGCCGCGGATCAGCTCGATATAAGCGATTGAGAGCCAGCGGATCGCCGGCATTCGCGATCGCCGGCCGAGCGCCGCGAAGATCGCGACCGGAAAGGCGAGGCCGCAGCCCCCGACGGTCAGCAGGAGATTGAGGGGCACACCGTTCCACAGCTCGGTCTCGACATAGGGCATGCCGAGGAAGCCCCCGAACATCAGCGCGACGGAGATCACCACGCCGCCCGCCCACATGGTGAGCAGGTGCTTCCCCTTGAGCCGAGCTTGTGAGCTCAGCAACATCATCGCGACGAAGATCAGGATCACCAGCGCCGGCCGCCACCGCGATACCTCCGGAAAACGGCCGAACAGCAGGAACTTGTACCAATCCGCGATGAACGCCCAGCAGGCGCCGCCCCTCGCCTTGCAGGCGGCGTCGTTCGGGGCCGAGTACGTCGCGTCCAGGACCGCCCAGTTGAACAGCGGCACCGCAAGCCAGACGATGAAACCGGTGATGAGCAGCGTCAGGATGCTGTTGAAAATGCTGTTGAAGAGATTGGCGCGCGCCCATTCCCAGCCTTTTTCGACGATGCCTCGGCGAGGCTCGATCAGGTCCGTGGTGTCGTGGGTGATGTCCGTCATGGCTCAGCGCTCCACGAGAGCCATGTAGCGGTTGTAGACATTCATCGACGCGGAAATCAGCAGGCTGATGGTGAGGTAGACCGCCATCGCAATGGTAATGACCTCGACGGCCTGTCCGGTCTGGTTGAGCTCGGTGTTCGCGATCGACATGAAATCGGCGAAGCCGATCGCGACCGCCAGCGAGCTGTTCTTGGTCAGGCTCAGATATTCGCTCGTCATGGGTGGAATGATCACCCGGATAGCTTGGGGCAATACGACGAGCCGCAGTACCTGCCCCTGTCTCAGGCCGAGAGCTCCCGCCGCCTCGGTCTGCCCCCAGCTCACGGCCTGGATGCCGCTGCGCACGATTTCCGCCACGAACGCCGACGTGTTCGCAATCAAGCCGAAGAGCAGCGCCGCGAACTCCGGCGAGATCACTGTGCCGCCCTTGAAATTGAATCCGGCGAGAGCGGGCTTGTCCAGGTCGAGTGGGGCGCCGGCGACGAGGAACACCGCAAGCGGCAGCAGGATCACCAATCCAACGCCGGCGAGGATCGTGTGGAATTGCTCGCCCGTCTGCTCCTGACGATGCCTTGCCCAGCGTGCCACCCAGATCGTCGCCAGGATCCCTACGAGCATGGCGGCGAACATCCAGAGATAGACCTCGTGCCACTCCGCCACCGGGAACGCGAGACCGCGATTGGAGACGTAGATGTTGGGCAGGATCTGCAGCGCCTGACGCGGTCCCGGTGCGCTGATGCGCAGCAGATCCCACCACACCACCAGCTGCAGCAGCAGCGGTGTATTCCGGAAGACCTCGACGTACCAGCGCGTGACCTGGCGCAGCAGCCAATTGCTCGACAAACGCGCGACGCCCAGCAGCACGCCAAAGATTGTGGTGAACACGCTTCCGATCGCGGACACCAGCAGCGTGTTCAGCAATCCGACCAGGAGCGCGCGGCCGTAGCTGTTGGCGGGCGTGTAGGAGATCAGGGTCGTGCTGATCTCGAACCCAGACTCCCGGTCGAGGAATCCGAGCCCCGACGCGATGCCCTGCCGCTCCATGTTGACGACGGCGTTGTGCCAGAGATAGCCGAGCACGGCCGCGACCAACGCGACGGCACCGATCTGAAACGCCCAGAAGCGGAAGCGCTCCTCGCGCCACCAGACGCGCTCCATGGTGGACGCGCCGATCGGCCCTCGGGTGTCAACGGTCATGGCACGGTCCCCCTGACGGCCTATGACAGATTCTGAGCCGCATCGCGAGAGCGGGCCGCCCGGGCCACACCGGGGCGGCCCCGTCTCCTCAGCGGATCGGCATCGCGTACATCAGCCCTTCATTGCTCCAGAGCGCATTGATGCCGCGGTCCAGCTTTAGCGGCGAGTCCTTGCCGACGTTGCGATCGAAGATCTCGCCATAATTGCCAACCTGCTTGATCGCGTTGTAGGCCCACTTCTCGTCGAGGTGCAGCGACTTCCCCATGCCAGGCGTCGCGCCCAGCATGCGCTTCACCTCGGGATCGTCGCTGGTCAGCATCTGGTCGACGTTCTTGGAGGTGACGCCCTTCTCCTCGGCGTCGAGGAGCGCGTAGACCACCCACTTCGTGATGTGCAGCCATTCGTCGTCGCCGGTACGCACCGCCGGCGCCAGCGGCTCCTTGGAGATCACCTCCGGCAGGATCACGTAGTCGTCGGGATTGGGCGCCTTGGAGACGCGCGTCGCCGCGAGGCCCGAGCGGTCGGTCGTGTAGGCGTCGCAGCGGCCGGAGAAGAACGCATTCTCGACCTCGTCGAGCTTCTCGATCACCAGCGGCTTGAACTCCAGCTTGTTGGTGCGGAAGTAGTCGGCGAGGTTGAGCTCGGTGGTGGTGCCGGGCTGCACGCAGACGGTGGCCCCGGCGAGCTCCTTGGCGCTCTTCACGCCGAGCTTCTTGGCCACCATGAAGCCCTGGCCGTCGTAGTATGTGACCGGCGCGAAGTTGAAGCCGAGATCGGCCTCGCGCGCCAGCGTCTCGGTGGTGTTGCGCGTGAGGATATCGATCTCGCCGGACTGCAGGGCGGTGAAGCGCTGTTGCGCCGAGGTTGGCACGAATTTCGCCTTCTTGGCGTCACCGAGCACGGCGGCCGCGACCGCGCGGCAGGTATCGACGTCGAGACCGGTGTAGTTCCCTTGCTGGTCCGACATCGAGAAGCCTGCGAGTCCGGTCGATACGCCGCAGGTGACCACGCCCGCCGCCTTGATCTTGTCGAGCGTGGGACCGGCGAGCGCCGGCGTCGCGCCGAGCGTGACCGCAAGCGCCACGGCCGCCAAACTGAACGATTTCATTTCATTACCCTCCTTGTAATTCGACGTGATCCCCCTCGTCCCGCTCGGCGCGGCTTCGAGGCCGCACTGTTTGCGGGCATTTCCCGCGTTCTATCACGTCGTCCGAGCAGGCCGCAACGCCGGGGAGCGCCGCGCACCCGATCATGCAATTGCCGAGCGCATATGTGACGCGCTTCACAACACGCTTTGCGAGCGTGCGTGCGCACGGCAAGATGCGGGTCCCCCTCTGCTCACCGACGGGTCACCATGGCAACTAATTCCAAAAAACCGGACACGCTTCTCACCCACGCGGGGACCAATCCACACGCCAATTTTGGAGTGGTTAACCCGCCCGTCTATCACGCCTCGACCATCCTGCACCCGACGGTCGCGCATCTGGAGGAGAGCCAACAGCGCCGCTTCCAGAAGGGCGTCGTGAGCTACGGCCGCTACGGCACGCCAACGACCTTCGCGCTCGAGGATGCGGTGGCGGCGCTCGAGGGCGGGGAGCGGGCGATCGCCTATTGCTCCGGCGCCGCTGCGTGCTACGCGGCGCTGCTCGCCTTCGTGAAGACCGGCGACCACGTGCTCGTGGTCGACACGGTCTACGGT
This sequence comes from Allostellaceae bacterium, assembly GCA_035604335.1. Classification (GTDB taxonomy): domain Bacteria; phylum Pseudomonadota; class Alphaproteobacteria; order ATCC43930; family CGMCC-115725; genus DASZHJ01. The sequence continues at coordinate 11,000 of DATNIT010000008.1, forward strand.
CCGGTCCGCGCCTTCTGCGGCGGCTTCCTCAAGCGCTTCGGCGTCGAGACGACCTTCTACGATCCGATGATCGGCTCAGGCATCGAGCCCCTCGTGCGCGACAACACCCGAGCGATCTACCTGGAGAGCCCTGGCTCCATCACCTTCGAGGTGCAGGACGTGCCGGCCATCGTCGCGGTGGCGAAGTTGCGGGGAATCGCGACCATGCTCGACAATACCTGGGGCTCGCCCCTCTTCTATCATCCGCTCAAGTTCGGGGTCGACGTGTCCATTATCGCCGGCACCAAGTACATCGTCGGGCATTCGGACGTGATGATGGGATTCACCGTCTGCACCGAGGCAAGCTTCCCGAAAGTCCGGCAGTCTGCGGCCGAGCTCGGCTATCACGCGGCGCCCGACGACGTCTATCTGGCGCTCCGCGGCCTGCGTACGGCGGGCGTGCGGATGCGGCACCAAGAGCAGCAGGCGCTCGCGCTGGCGCGCTGGCTCGAGAAGCGGCCCGAGGTCGAGCGAGTTCTACATCCGGCGCTCCCCGGTCACCCCGGCCACGAATTCTGGAGGCGAGATTTCACGGGATCATCGGGCCTGTTCGGCGTCGTGCTGCACAAGGACATCCCGAGCTCCGCGGTGACCGCCATGCTCGACGGCATGGAGCTCTTCGGTATGGGCGCGAGTTGGGGCGGCTACGAGAGCCTGATCCTGCCGACCCATCCCGAGCGCATGCGCACCGCCAAGAACTGGGCGAGCGGCCTTACCCTGCGCCTCCACGCCGGCCTCGAGGACCTCGGCGACCTCATCGGCGATCTCGAGCGCGGCTTCGCGCGGCTGAACGCCGCCCGCTGACCCGCGGGCGCGGATGTCGCTCACGGCCTTCGAGCTCAGCGCGCTCGAGCTCAGCCTGCGCGTGGGGATCGCGAGCGTCGTCTGTAGCCTGCCGTTCGGCTTGGCCGCTGCCTGGCTGCTGGCGCGCCGCCGATTTCCCGGCAAGACGCTGGTGGACGTCATCATTCACCTGCCGTTGGTGCTGCCGCCGGTCGTGATCGGCTATGGGCTGCTGGTCCTGTTCGGGCGGCGCGGCGTGGTCGGCCCCTGGCTCTTCGACACGCTCGGCATCACCCTCGCCTTCGACTGGAAGGGCGCGGCGCTTGCCTCCGCCGTCATGGCGTTTCCCCTGCTGGTGCGCGCGATCCGGCTCTCGCTCGAAGCCGTGGACCGACGTCTCGAGGCTGCCGCTCTAACCCTCGGCGCCAGTCGCACCCGCGTTTTCCTCACGGTGACGCTGCCGCTGACGGCGCCAGGCCTCCTTGCCGGCGCCATCTTGGCCTTCGCGCGCAGCATGGGCGAGTTCGGCGCCACCATCAGCTTCGTCTCCAACCTGCCCGGCCTCACCCAGACGCTGCCGCTCGCCTTCTTCAGCCTGATCCAGCAGCCCGGCGGAGAGGCCGCCGCCCTGCGCCTTACGGTGATCTCGATCGTGCTTTCACTCCTGGCCCTGCTCGCATCGGAGCTGCTGGCGCGCCGGCTCGCCGCGCGCCTCGGCGCCGGCGCATGATCGAGGTCGACGTCCAGAAGCGCCTGGGCACCTTCGAGCTCGCTGCGAAGTTCACGGCGCCGTCCTCGGGTATCACGGCGCTGTTCGGCCGCTCCGGTACGGGCAAGACCACGCTCGTCAATGCGCTCGCGGGCCTGATCCGCCCGGACCGCGGCCGCATCGCGATCGACGAGGAGATCCTGTTCTCCGCCGCCGAGAACATCGACCGCCGCCCGGAGCGGAGGCGCCTGGGTTATGTTTTTCAGGAAGGCCGCCTATTCCCGCACTACACGGTGCGCGGCAATCTTTGCTACGGCATGCCGCGCGGCAGTCCGAGGGACCCCGCGCTTTCCTTCGAGGCCGTGGTGGAGCTGCTGCGCCTGGAGCCGCTGCTCAAACGGCGGCCGCACGATCTCTCCGGCGGCGAGAAGCAGCGCGTCGCCATCGGGCGCGCGCTGCTCGCCGATCCGCGCCTTCTTCTGATGGACGAGCCGCTGGCATCCCTCGATCTTGCCCATCGCGCGGAGATCCTGCCCTTCATCGAGCAGCTGCGAGACCGCCTGCGCATCCCCATCGTCTATGTCAGCCACGCCATGGAGGAGGTCGTGCGGCTTGCAGACACGCTGGTGCTGATGTCCGAGGGTCGGGTCGCCGCGGTGGGCGCGGTCGAGGACCTCACCAGCCGGCTCGACCTGAGGCCGCTGACCGGGCGCTTCGAGGCGGGCGCGGTGATCCGGGCCAACGTCGCCGGCAGCGATCTCGTCTTCGGCCTGACCGAGCTCGCTTTCCCCGGCGGTCGGCTGCGGGTTCCGCATCTGGGCTTGCCTCTGGGAACGGCCGTGCGCGCCCGCATCCGCGCGCGTGATGTGGCGTTGGCACTCGAGCGGCCCAAGGGCCTCTCGATCCTGAATGTGTTCGCGGGTTGCGTCGTCGAGATCGCCGCCGACCAAGGTCCCATGGTCGACGTGCGCCTCGACATCGGCAAGCCCGACCGCCCGGCGCCGCTCTGGGCACGCGTCACGCGTCGCTCCACCCACGACCTTCAGCTCGAGGTCGGCAAGCCGGTCTATGCCTTGGTCAAATCCGTCGCCCTCGACCGCCAGAGCTTCAGCCCCTATAGCCGTCGGGGACCGGTCGAGGAGTAAGAATGTCAAGTTTGAGTGGACGATTTCCCTGACGGGTCGATCGTCCAATCATGTGTTGCTCGCGGGAAGGCTTCTTGTTGATCTTATTGTGCCCGAGCGATAGTGCACTTTCCAACGATGCCGGATTTCCCCCGCTCGGCGTGAAGGCCCGCCGTCGAAGCTATGGCCGGGATTCCACGGGCAAGACCGTTTCAGTTGAGGGGGCGCGCGCTCAAACCGGCGCGGCGAAGCGCGCTCAGTCGACGATGAAGACCCTCGCCCCGGTCTCGGACCGGACGCGATGGGCCGGAGTTTCGCCGTCCGCCACACGCCAGCTCATGCCCGCCGAGAGCATGCACGCGGGCGTGCCGTCCTGATGCTCGATCGCGAGCGCCCCCGTCACCACGTAGACGACGTGGCCTTTCGAGCACCAATGATCGGCGAGGTAACCCGCACCGTAGTCGACGATGCGCAGCTGAACGTCCCCGGTCTGATGCACCCGCGCTTGCGCGGATCCGGACGCGCCGGGGATTCTGGACTCCGAAATCCGCGCCCAGTCGATGATCGCTTCCGGCATGTTCATAAGCTTCATTTGCGAGCGCTCAAGGTCCCGACGACACCGTCACGGAGAAACGTGCAGATTCGCCATTGACGGCGGCGTCCACCGTGTAGGCGCCAGAGGCGAGCGCCATGTTATTCCCGTAATGCAGATCGTCCAGGCCCTCCACGGCGCCGTACATGCGCGCAATCGGCAAGGCGCGCCGCTTCTTGTCGTCGCCGGTCAGCGTGATGCTCACCCTGGCGTCCGTGACAGGCTTGCCCGAATCTCGGGCAGAGACGTGGAGCTCGACGTGCCGGAGATCGGACATCGTCATCATGCCCGGCATCGCGTGATCCATACCGGGCATGCCCCCGGCCATTTTGCCGCTCAGCATGATCTCGCCGGAGATCGGGTGCTTCGCCTTCGCCTCGGCCGCGGTGTACATGGTCTCGCTCGGGCCCACCTGGAGGACCAGCCGATAATGTTGCGTCTGGTGCACCAGCTTTATGGCGTCATCGGCGCGGACCGATGGTGCTAGTATCAAGGTCAAAATGACGCATGCGAGAAGCCCGAGCGCCTTCATTCACCTCTCCCAGCTGATTGCGGCGGGATTCTACTTGTATCTACTGCCCCAACAAGCGGCTGCCGTTCATAATCCGGCGATGTCAGAAAGCCGTGTCAACTGCGTGCCTTAACCAAACGTCGCCAAGAAATTCGCTTTCTCAACTGCGCCGTGCGCACTATAGTCGGGTACTGTTGAACCAATCGAACTAGCTCTTTTGTCGCGACGAGGAGATCGTACATGCAAGCACGCACCACACCGCAAGAACGGGCTCGCCCCGGGCGCCGTCGGCGCACGGTCAAGGAACATGGGCCCGATCCCGCGGACGTTCATGTCGGCTCTCGCCTCAGGCTGGCGCGCGGCCTCCTCGGCTTGAGCCAAGTGCAAGTGGCGCAGGAGCTCGGCGTGTCGTTCCAGGCCGTACAAAAGTACGAACGGGGCGAAATCCGCGTCAGCGCGAGCCGACTGCTGCAGGCCTCACGCCTTCTCGGCCAGCCTCTCGAATTCTTCTTCGAGGGTCTGGATTCCCCGTCCTCCAGCGACGGCGACAAGGGTGAGTTCGTACGCGCAGAGCTCGAGCTGCTTCGGGCGTTCCGCGCATTGCCGAACGACGAGCTGCAACGCCAGATTCTGCGTCTCGTGCGCAGCATGGGGCGCGCACTACCCGCGGCGTAAACTGGTTCGCGTGGCGCCTAAAGCAGCGCCGCGTCCTCCATCTCGGCTTCACCGAACGACGGTCTTACGCCTCCCAGTGTAAAGCGGTGAGCAGGCATCCGCGCGCGACGGTCGCGTCAAAGACCGCGTCGGACATCCTGCGACGGCGGGCTCGTCTGGCGTACCCTTCCCATTCGTCGGCCGCCGTTTCATGATCCCGGTCAGGCTGAGAGGGGGAAGAACCAGGATGGACCATCCGCCGAGCGACGATCCCTGCCCCATTCCCGATTTCTACGCCTCGTTCGCGCCGCCGGCGTCTGCGACCGATCCGGTTGACGGTACCCATCGTACCGCTGTCGCGATCGTCGGCGCGGGCTTCACGGGCCTATCGACGGCGCTGCACCTCGCGGAGCGCGGCATCAAGTCACTCGTGCTCGAGGCGAAGGAGATCGGCTGGGGTGCGTCCAGCCGCAACTTCGGCCAGGTGGTCCCCTATTTCAAGCACGACCAAGACCACGTGCTGCAGCACTTCGGGCCCGAGATCGGCGAGCGCTTGATCGCCGCCGCCGGCAAGGCGCCGGACCTGGTCTTCGGATTGATCGAGCGCCACGGCATCGCGTGCACGCCCGTGCGCAACGGCCTGATTTTTGCCGCGCACTCGCCGGCAGCCCGGGAAGGCCTGGCGCGGCGCACGGTGTTCTGGCAAGGCCGGGGCGCGCCCGTCGAGATGCATGATGGGGCGGATGCGGCCGCGTTCGTCGGTAGCGGCTACTACGCCGCTTGCTCCATCGATCGGCGCGGTGGCACCATCAATCCACTGGCGTACGTACGCGGGCTCGCGCAAGCGGCGCTAAAGGCTGGCGTCACGATCTCGACCTGGACTCCCGTGACCGCGCTCGCCCGGGTCGGTAGCGATTGGCATCTCGCCACGCCTCGAGGGGAGGTCGTCGCCGACACCGTGGTGCTCGCGACCAACGCTTATACGGAAAGCGAGCTCTGGCCGGGCTTGCGACAGAGCATTATCCCGATGCGCTCCTATCAGCTCGTCAGCCGTCCCCTCGGCGAGAACGTCCGGCGGAGCATATTGCCTCGTTATCAGCCACTCACGGACACGCGGCCCTTGTTTTCGGGCGTGCGGCTGCATCCGGACGGGCGCCTGCAGGCAAGCGCCGACGGCCCGGCATTTTACGGCAGCGGCGCCGCTTTTGTTCCCAAGCTCAACCGGCGCCTCGGCAGGATCTTTCCGCAGATCGATACGCTCGATTGGGAGTATCGGTGGAACGGCTGGGTCGCGATGACGCTGGACCGATATCCTCATCTTCATGCGCTCGCCCCAGGTCTTTGGACCGGGCTCGGCTACAGCGGACGCGGCATTGGGCTCGCGACCCTGATGGGGCGCGAAATCGCCGGCCGCATCGCCGGAGCCGCCGAGCAGGACCTGGCTCTGCCCGTGACGCCACTTAAACCTCGATGGATCACGCGCGCGGCACGACCGCTGGTGAATTCGCTCCTGACCTATTACCGGTTGCAGGACCTCATCGCCGGGATGCGCCGCCGCGCCGCGTCGTCAGTCTGAAGCGGCCCGCGCCGGAGCGGGCCGAGCCTCGTCGGGCCGCCTCAGTCGCGCCAATACACCGACGAGATGCCGCGTCAGGATCAGCAGCAGCCGCAGGCTGAACAGCAGGCGCCAGGACACCGCCAGCCCCAGCGCATTGAGGGAGCCGACGGCAAACGACCGCATCATTTTCGCAAAACCGTCGGCGCTGGCTTCGAACCGACCATTCACCGTCAGGGTATCGAAGCCGAACTCGTTCTTGAACATGAAGAGCAATGACGAGGAATGCAGAGTGACGTCCGCCTCTCTGCCGCCTCGAGGTACTTCTGCAAAGCCTGACACCACCGAAACCGCGACCATACGGTCGAGGTCGCGCAGCTTGACAACCACGGGCTGAAACAGCCCGAGCGGCCGGAGCATGCTGAGCAGGGTGATTAGAGGCCGCGAGTTTCGCGCGAAGATCCTGGCCCGATAGCCCTCGAACGCCGAACGGAGCTCTTCGACACCGACCGAAGCTCCCGGCGGGCGCAGTGGCAAAGTTGCCACCTCCCCATAGCGCCGGTCATATCGGGCAAGCGCGGCCGCGGTACCGGTCGGGGGCTCGCCGACCTGCCAGGCATCGCCGGGGTAGAGCACCACCGGTATCGAGCCCGCCGCCGAGATCGCGTCGGCCGCGACCCCGGGCGTGTTCACGGCGTCGTTGAGATAGCTGTTCTCCTCGTTGGAGAAATATATCAAGCTCGCGAAAGGCAACGTGAAGCGCGGCCGAAGAATCCGGATCTGCTTCGCGAGAGCCTCGAGTTTCTGAGCCGCCGCCGCCGCGCGAAACGCGCGATTATCGCGCCCGCCCTTCCATGCGGCGTAGCTGAATTGCGAGAGGAGCAGAGTCGGCGCTGGCGCGAGTTGGCCGATCTTGCGGATGTCCCGCTCCAAACGGGCCGGGCAGTCGTTCAGATCCAAGAGGGACTGGCGACCATCGGTCAGGTAAAGCCAGGAATCGTAGAAATAATACGCGCCGCAGGTTGCCGTGACCGTGGGACTGAGCGGCGTAGGCACGCCGTCCTCGAGTTCTTGGACGGAGAGGCCAAGCGACTTGCAGAAGTCGGCCACGCGTCGATCCCGCGTCGCCTGATAGAGAATCGTGACCTTGTTTCCGTGCTCCCTCGCGACGCGCGTTAGGAAGGCCGGCGAGAAGTGGTCGGGATGCTCATGGGAGATCCAGATGAGCGATACGCCCTGCATGATCTCCCCGAATTCCATCGGCGTCGGGATCAGCAGATCCCAACCCCCGTTGAACGCCGAGCCTTCCGTCCAAGGATCGAACAGGAGTCCGAGGCCGTCGGTTTCGACCTTGCAGCACGCGTGATTGATCAGCGTCAAACGCATGAGTGGCGGCTCGTCACCCGTCTAATCTAGGCCGGAGTATGGTGCGGCCGGAAGCCCCTGCTCTCGTCGTGCTATTGTTGTGCGACCAATTTCAATCTCTGCGATTGGCGTGCCGTTGGTTGCTCACCCTCGCAGGAGACTCAGCCGGCTTGACTTGCGTAGAGGGCGCCGATGTTGACCTATTTGACCTCACTCCTGAGCGATGCGGATTTGACGCCTCACGGTTACTGCTTGATGTGGCGTCCGGAGCTGGTTTGGCTCCACGTGATTTCCGACGGCGTCATCGGCATCGCCTACTACCTCATCCCCATCGCGCTCGCCTATTTCGTCTCGAAGCGCGGCGATTTGGTCATCGGATGGATGTTCTGGCTGTTCGCCGCCTTCATCTTGGCTTGCGGAACAACCCATTGGATGGAAGTCTGGACGCTCTGGCATCCCGACTATGGCGTGCAGGGGCTGATCAAGGGCGTCACCGCGGTTGCGTCGATCGCGACGGCACTCGCCGTGTGGCCGCTGATGCCGCAAGCTCTCGCGTTGCCTTCGCCCGTTAGTTTGCGGCGCGTCAACACCGAACTCGAGGAGCAGATCGCGGAACGCCGGCAGGCCGAGGTCGCGCTCCGCGAGCTGAACGAAAGTCTGGAGCGACGGGTCGCCGAGCGCACGGCCGAGCTCACTCGGCTGAACGATTCCCTGCGAGCCGAAATCGACGAGCGCAAGCGTGCCGAGGCGGAGCTGCGCGCGCGAGAGGCGCATCTGCGGACCGTACTTGAAACGGTGCCCGACGCCATCGTGGTCATCGACGCGCACGGCCGGATCGAATCGTTCAGCCCGTCGGCAGAGCGCTCATTCGGCCATCGTGCCGCCGATGTGATCGGCCGAAACGTCAGCATGCTCATGCCATCTCCCTATCGCGAGGCGCACGACGGCCATATCCGTCGTTACCTCGCCACCGGCGAGAAGCACGTCATCGGCATCGGGCGCGTCGTGGTCGGACAGCGCAAGGATGGCTCCACGTTTCCGATCGAATTGGCCGTGGGCGAAGTCGTCCTTGGCCCGGTGCGGCATTTCATCGGGTTCGTCCGCGATCTGACGGAGCGGCAGCGCACGGAGAAGCGCCTCCAGGATCTCCATGCGGAGCTCATGCATGTCTCGCGGCTCTCAGCGATGGGGCAAATGGGTGCGGCGCTCGCCCACGAGCTCAATCAGCCGCTCACCGCCATCATCAACTATTCCCAGGCCGCTCGCCGCATGATCGAGGCGAGCGCGGGGGCTGCGCCGATGTCCCTTGCCGACGTGATGGAGAAGACGTCGAGCCAGGCCGCGCGCGCCGGCCAGATCATCCGACGCCTCCGACAGTTCGTGGAGAAAGGCGTCACCGAGCATCGCGCGGAGAACCTCAACGCCATCGTCGAGGAGGCGTGCGCGCTCGCCCTCGTCGGCACCAAGGAAACCAACACCCGGGTATCCTTCGCGCTGGCATCGGACCTTCCACCGGTCGCCATCGACAAGGTCCAAGTGCAGCAAGTCGTGCTCAATCTCGTGCGCAACAGCATTGAGGCCATGGCGGAGAGCGCCGAGCGCGTGCTGGTCGTCGCAACCGGGATCGACGACGGGGGCATCGTGGTTGTGAGCGTCAGCGACACCGGGGCGGGCCTTCCCGAGGCGGTCGCGCGACAGATATTCCAGCCGTTCGTCACGACCAAGGCTCAGGGAATGGGCATCGGATTATCGATCTGCCGGTCTATCGTCGAGGCTCATGGCGGCCGGATTTGGAGCGAACCCAACCCGCAAGGCGGTACGATCTTCCTATTCACGCTACGGGTGGCGCACCCCGATACGCCGGTCGAGGGGCCGGCCACGGCATCCCGATGACGTGCAGGGCGCCCGCATGAATTCCTTGCCAATATTGGGCTAGACCACCATCTTACGTGTGGCGCCCCTGCGGTCCGGCCTGCGGGCTCGTCAGAGCCTGTGCCGGGCCCGGATTCCGTACCTGCTGGAGATTGGACCCAACGACGTGGCAAACGTCGGCCCGCGGTTCTACTTGGAGGACGGGGCGGTGGGCGGCGCAAGAGACCCCGATGGAGAGGCGATTGACGAAGGAAGATTTGATCGAGTTTGAGGGGACTGTCCTGGAAATGCTGCCGGACTCGCGCTTTCGAGTGCGGCTCGATAACGGTCACGAGACGCTGGCTTACACCTCCGGAAAGATGAAAAAGAACCGGATTCGGGTGCTTGCCGGCGACCGGGTGACGGTGGAGATGACGCCCTACGACCTCACGAAGGGGCGCCTGAGCTTTCGTCACAAGGACGAGCGCCGTCCGATGGCGGCGCCGCCCCGGCGGGGCCCAGGGGCGCGACGCTGAGGGGCGTGATTGGTGGTTGACCGCCACCGTCGTGCGGGCGGCTGAAGGACAAGAGTTATAAAAGACAAGGGTCTTAGAGGATATCGTGCAGATCGCAGCAGACCGGGAGGCGACGGGCCAGCAACACCACTCAGCGGAGCGCCAGCTTTGGTGCGCCGTGCTGGATCGGGCGATGCAAGATGCAATGGACCGCATTGCTACCGTTTCGGGTCCTCATGAGCGCCAGAAGCTCCGCGAGGAGGCACGAGACTGGTTTCTGCGGAATGGCGACGACTTCCGGTCTGCCTGCGAATCCGCGGGTTATGATCCCGATTACCTTCGCTCGCGCATTCTCTCGATGATCGCTCAGGCAGCCTGACTTCGGATTTTCCTTGACATTCCGGTGCCGAAGCCCCATTTCAGCGCCGACACGATCTCTCGCGATCGCGCAACGCGCAACGGACCTCCGAGTTCATAGGCGCGGCATTCCGAGATAAATCGCCAGTAACCCAGCCGTCCGAGCCGCGCGAGAGACGGAACAATATGCCGCCAGGCAGCCGCAGACGCGGCCCATGAAGCGGCTTAGAAAGCATTCTTTTTCAGTGACTCCCACATCGTTTTCCGGCCTCGGCGTCGCCGAGCCGATCTGCCGTGCGCTCGCGGCCGAGGGCTACGACGTCCCGACCCCGATTCAGACAAAGGCCATCCCGTACCTCCTCGCCGGGCGCGATCTTCTCGGTATCGCGCAAACCGGCACCGGCAAGACAGCGGCTTTCGCGGTCCCGATCCTGCAGCGGCTTGCTGCCAAACGGACGCATCCCGCCCCACGCGGCGCCCGCGTGCTGGTGCTTACGCCGACGCGCGAGCTCGCCGCCCAGATCGGCGACAGCTTCCGAACCTATGGCCGTCATCTCGGCCTCAAGCAGACCGTGGTGTTTGGCGGCGTCGGCCAGCAGCCGCAGGTCGATGCGCTGCTCAGGGGTCTCGATATCCTGATCGCCACCCCGGGGCGGTTGCTTGACCTGCTGAACCAGAAGCATGTCCGTCTGGACCTCGTCGAGACGTTCGTGCTCGACGAAGCCGACCGAATGCTCGACATGGGCTTTATCCGCGACGTCCGGAAGGTCATCTCGGTGCTGCCGAAGCAGCGTCAGACGCAACTCTTCTCCGCCACCATGCCCAGCGATATCAGCCGCCTCGCCAGCGAGATCCTACGCGATCCCGTCCGGATCGAGGTTGCGCCCGCGGCAACCACGGTTGAACTCGTCGAACAGCACGTCTACTTCGTCGATGCCGGTCAAAAGCGCACGTTGCTTGCCGAGGTCCTCAAGGACCCCACGCTCACTCGCGTGATCGTATTCACGCGCACGAAGCACGGAGCGAACCGCGTTGCCGAGCACCTCGAGCGCAGCGGGATCACGGCCGCGGCGATCCACGGCAACAAGTCGCAAACGGCTCGCCAGCGGGCACTCGAAGGCTTCCGGCGAGGCCACGCCCGCGTGCTGGTCGCCACCGACATCGCCGCGCGCGGCATCGATATCGACGGCGTGACGCACGTCATCAATTTCGAGATACCGAACGTGCCGGAGAGCTACGTTCACCGCATCGGGCGCACCGCCCGCGCTGGGGCCAGCGGAACCGCGCTCTCATTTTGCGCCCACGACGAGCGCGGCTATCTGCGCGACATCGAGCGGCTTACCCGCCGCTCTTGCGCCGTCGTAGATCATCGCTTCCGCGATACCAAACCCGCGGCGGCGTCCCGTCATTCGCCTCGCGGTGGCAGCCATCGGCGCGGCGGGCAACAGGCCTCACAAGCCCAGATCTGATACGAAGCCGCCCCGCCCGCTCTCACGAAATCACAAACGGCCGCGCGCGATCCTCTTGATCCTTCGCCAAGAGATCGCCGTGGCGGCTTGCGGTCGTTATTTGTCGCCGTTCTCGGGACGCGCCAGCGCCGAGCGTCTCAAAGCAGCAACCGTGGTGGTGCTAGCCGCCGCCGTCGCGTTCTGCAGCACGAAATCGATCGGGGTGCCGTCCTCGACCGTGCGGAACATGATCGGGATTTCGCGGCTATCGAGCCAAACTTCCTGCCGCTTGTCGCCGCTCACGATGAAGTGCCGGGCGGAAACCGACGTGCCGTTCATCGAGATCGTGTCGTAATCGCCGCCGGAAATCTGCACGTTCACGATCTTGCCCGTGCTGGTGGAAACCACGACTTCCTCGCCGGTGCGCTTGAGGACCCACGGATCCGAGGGCGAGATGGTTCCGGGAGCGGCGAAGGATCCCGCGGTCGCGTTCACCATGAACTGATCGCCTTGCGCCTCGCCGTGCACCTCGAGATGCCGGCCGCCTTTGTTGGTGACGCTTTGTAGCGAGACGAGCCGATTGCCACGCAAGACCTCGGTCGCGTCGGACTCCTCGCGATAAGCGACGACGCCCAGCAACGTCACAGTGACCAGCAAGTGCGAGTCTATACGGGTCGCCTCTGGGGTGCGGTCGATGGTATCGGTGAAGGTTCCGATCTCGCCGTAGATCGGATGGACGACGGAGTACGTGTAGACCTGCTGTCCCGCCAGCGCCGGTGCGGCGCTCGCCATGACGCTCAAACTCATCGCGCCCGCTATCGCCCTGGCCCGCGTCATGGGACGTCCCCTCTCGTCGCCTCGACTCGCTCTAGTAGGGTTATGCGGGCTGACAAGAAAGTCAAGCGATCAACCTTATTCGGACCCAACAAGTCTTTGAAAAGGCTGAAACTGCAAATGTGAACGCTGGACCCGCAACTTGGTTGCATCGGACGGCCCGACCCAGTGACTAGGTCGCACCTCTGGCTCAAAGGCCTATCCGGCGGCGGCGCGCGCTGCGAGCCCGTTCACCGGGTGGCAGCGGCCAGCTCAACCCAGCCCTTCCTGCGGTAGCAGGCGGGAAGCAATGCGGGCGCGGCGAGCGCGAAACCGAGCCAGATGGCTGTGTCCATATCCATGCCGCTTGAAAGCGCGGAAATATCCCAATCCTCGTCGAGGAGGAAGAGGGAGCCCAACGCCAAAGCAAACACCAGAGCCTCGATCGGCGCCCGCTTGCGCCAGTAGTAGACGGGGCCGAACAAGAATGCCCAGAGCGCGGAGAGCGGGCTCACCCGCTCCGTTGATCCGAGGAAGGGCGATCGGAACCTCCGCGACGCGAAGTAGCTCGTAGGCACGCGCGCATCCCCTCCGCTTGCCCAGCCGCGTGATCAGGAGAAGCGGTCGACTTGGCTGTGCAGCTTCGGCAGCAGTGGATGATCCACCGGCCGGGTCGGGTCGAACCTGGCAATCGTGATCACCACGGCCACGGCCGCAAGCGCGACGATCAACCCGCATTCGAGCGCGTTGGATCCGGTGTTCAAGGAGATGAAACGGTGAGGCTGCAAGCGCATGGACGCGACCTCCTCGAGAAGTAGAGTGCGCGTTCTACGTCCGAGCGGCCTAACGCCCTGTTAACTATCGCGACAATCCGCCGAGAATGCGCGGCAATGTATCCGAAGCTCTCGCTCAGTCTCGCTCCAAGACTTGCTGCAACGCCTCTCGATCGACCACCGTAATCGTCCCGTCGGCAAGGCGGACGATCCCATCCCGCTGCCAGCGCGCCAGCTGCTTGTTGACGCTCTCACGAGAGGTGGCAAGCGCCTTGGCGAGCTCTCCCTGGCTCAGTTTCGTTTCGATCAGAAGTCCCTGCTCCGTCTGGCGCCCGTGTGCGCCTGCGAGGCTCAACAGCTTCTTGGCGAGGCGAGCCGGCAGATCGAGGAGCGCCAGGTCCTCGACCTGCTCCGTCGTGCGCCGGAGTTTCGCGCATAGCGCGATCAGCAGTTTGGTCGCGACCGGCGGGTGCCGCTCGAGGAAGGGCAGGAAATTGCGCCGCTCGATCACCAGCACCTCGCTGTCGGTGACCGCGGTCGCGTCGGCAGAGCGCTCGCCGCCGTCGAGCAGCGCAACCTCGCCGAAAATGTCGCCCGGTCCAAGCGTGCTGAAAATCACCTCGCGGCCGTCGGCGCCCGGTCCGGAAATCCGGATCTCCCCTTTGATCACGGCCATCATTCCGGTGCCGGGCGATCCCTTCAGCAGCACCGTTGCATGCGGGCGAAAGCGCTCGATCCGCGCGTAGGCCAGGAGCTCGTCGAGCTCCGCCGGCGTGAACTCTCGGAACAGGAAGTGTCCCTGCAGCAGGTTTCGCTTCAGATCTAAGCCAGCCGTCGGCATGCTTGGCACCAGCGGTTCTTGCTGATGCCAAATTAACCCCGGGCCGGCCGGCATGGCCAAGCCTAATTCGAATCCGGTGACGCCCGTTGCCGCCGTCACGAGAAGAGAGCCAGCAGGGCCACGCAAATAAAGGCGATCAGCCAGGCAGCGCTGACCTGAACCGCCGTGGCGATCGATTGCGAGTCGACCGGCTCTCGTCGTCTCTGGCCGTCGCCGAAAGGTGATTCATGCGATCGCGCGGGGTTCATGGCGAGCTCCCTGCGATAATGTCGACTTGGCGCACAGTAAACGCAGCCAGTCTCGGCTTGTGTGAGGTAGCTCACAGGCTCGTTGCGCGACTCGAAGAGAGGCGCATCGGAGAAAAACGCGCCGGACATCCCAGCAATTTCGACACGAAACCAAGCAGAAGTTTTTGCGGCAATTTTATCTTTATGGTTCTTCCCGACTCGGTGAGAGCGTCTGTAGGATCAATACTCGACTGACGTCGAGAGTACCTTGGGGAGCACGAACATTCCAACGGCGGCCCTGTCGTCCCGACGACCCGTGCGACGCGCGCGGCAATTCCGCGCGCGCATTGCTCGGCATTCGTCGAAAGCTTGAGCCAGGCGGACGGCATCGAAAATGTCCGACCAGCTCCTGGAACTGACTTACCGGATAGAGGACCTGGAGGGCGATGCGGGGAGCGGGCGCTCGCGCCTTGCTGTGTGGAGCGAGCGGCTCGCGCTGTGGGCGCTGCGCTTGCTTTGTCTCGCCCTGCTCGCTTGGGGCGCCATGCTCGAGGCGCGGACATCCTTCGTGCAGTCGATCCTGTTTTCGCGCGCTACGGACGGCATGTCGTTCACGCTGGCAGTGGGACCCAACACCGACATTCGCTTCCCCAAGGGCGGGCCCTACGACGAGCGTCTGGGATACGTGCAGCTCCCGTCGGAGATCGAGGCACTGCGCGCTCGTCATTTCGTTGTCGAGCAGCAAGCGGTGCCGTCGCCGCGGCTGCGCGAGTTCATCGACCTTGGCGGCTACGCCCTTTATCGCGAGAAGGGACACACGGGATTGCGGCTGCTCGACCGGAGCGGTGCCAGCATCTACGCGACCGATTATCCCGAGCGCGTTTATGGCGAGTTCACCGCAGTTCCGCCGCTGGCAGCGAATACCCTGCTGTTCGTCGAGGACCGGCATCTGCTCGATGCGGATCAGGCGCAGCACAATCCGGCCGTGGACTGGGACCGCTTCGGCCTAGCGATCGTGGGCCAGGCCGCCGGTTGGATCGATCCTCGCCTTAAGCAAGGCGGCGCCAGCACGCTGGCGACCCAGATCGAGAAGTTTCGGCACTCGCCGGGCGGCCGCACGGAGCGGATGGGCGAGAAGCTGCGCCAGATGCTCACCGCGAGCGCGCGGGCCTATGCCGACGGACCCGACACGATGGCGGCCCGGCGCCGCATCCTCACGACCTATCTCGACGCGACGCCGCTGAGCTCGCGCCCCGGCTTCGGCGAGGTGATCGGCGTCGGCGAGGGTCTCAAGGCCTGGTACGGCACCGATTTCGCCGACGCCAACCACGTCCTCACGGCTCCCGCACGCACGCCCGTCGAGCTCGCGCGAAAGGCCGAGGTCTATAAGCAGGTCCTGAGCCTGCTGCTGGCGGAGCGTCGGCCGTCCTACTACCTCGCGACCGACCGCCACGCGCTCGAGGCGCTCGCGAACCAATATCTCGGCCTGTTGTCCGGAGCAGGCGTCATTGATGCCGCGCTCCGCGATGCGGCGCTCGATACGCAGCTTCGCTTCAGCGCGGAGCCCCCTGCCCCGCCTCCGGTGTCGTTCGTCGGGCGAAAGGCGACCGGGACGATCCGCGCGCGTCTCCTCTCGGCGCTCGCCGCGCCAAGCCTCTATAGCCTCGATCGCCTGGACCTCACGGCGCAGACGACCTTCGACACGCCGACCCAGGAGCGCATCACCGATGTGCTCGCGGACATCAGCGACATGAGCCGCGCCAAGGCGCTGGGACTCGTGGGAGAGAAACTCCTGGGCGCCGCCGAAGATCCCGGAAAGGTCACCTACAGCGTGGTGCTCTACGAGCGCGGCGCGGACCGGAACTATCTTCGCGTCCACGCGGACAGCCTCGACCAGCCCTTCGACATCAATTCCGGCGCCAAGCTGATCCTGGGATCGACTGCGAAGCTGCGGACGCTCACGACCTACCTCGACATCATGACCGAGCTGCACGCGCGCTATGGCCACGCGTCAGCGTCCGAGCTGTCCGCCGCCTATGCGAAGGCGCAAGATCCGCTTTCGCGATGGGCCATCGGCTTCATCGCGGGCACGGCGGATCGCAGCCTGCAGACATTGCTCGACGCCGCGATGCAGCGCCGCTATTCCGGCGACCCCTCGGAGGTCTTCTTTACCGGCGGCGGGCAACAGGTCTTTCACAACTTCGAGAAATCCGAGGATCACGAGGTTCCGACCGTGTTCGAGGCCTTCGAGCACTCGGTCAACCTCGCCTTCGTTCGGATCATGCGCGACATCGCGCACTATTACACAACCGTGCACAGCGGCGGGTCTGCGGAGCCGCAATGGGGGAACAATCAAGAAGCCGCGCGCGAGTCTTACCTGAGACGCTTCGCGGACCAGGAAGGCCGCGTTTATCTCAATCGATTCTATGACGACTATCAGGAGCGAACACCCGAGGAGGCGTTGTCCACGCTCGCGGGTCGAGCGAGCCCGACGCCGCGCCGGCTCGCAATGATATTCCGATCCGCGCGGCCGGAAGCCTCGGCGGCGGAGCTACAGGAGTTCCTGGCCCGGCATCTGCCGAAGTTGTCGCTCGATGCCGCCGCGGTCGAGAGCTTCTACGCGGGCGCCGCGGTCGAGCGCTACTCGCTCGCCGACCGCGGTTATCTCGCGGGAGTGCATCCGCTCGAGCTCTGGCTCGTCGCCTACTTGCAGACGCATCCCAAGGCGCCGCGTGCGGAGGTCATAAGCGCGAGCGCATCGGAGCGGCAGGACGTCTACACCTGGCTCTTCAAGACCCACAACGAGCACGCCCAGGATGTGCGGATCCGCGTCCTGCAAGAAGAAGACGCCTTCAATGGCATCCTCGAGGATTGGCGACGGCAGGGCTATCCGTTCGGTCATCTGGTTCCGTCCTATGCGAGCGCGATCGGCAGCTCCGGCGACCGGCCGGATGCTCTCGCCCATCTCATGGGCATCATCCTCAACGACGGTGTCAAGCTGCCGACTTCCGATATCGAGCGCGTGAGCTTCGCGGCCGATACGCCGTTCGAGACCGACATGGCGCTCCAGCCGGAAGCGCCGAAGCGCGTGCTGGCGCCCGAGGTCGCGGCGACCCTGCGGCGTGCCCTGATGGGCGTGGTGCGCGAAGGCACGGGCACGCGGGCCAAGGGCGCGTTCCACGGCGCAGACGGCAGTGCTCTCGCCATTGGCGGCAAGACCGGTACCGGGGACAACCGCTTCGAGACGTTCGCCGCCGCCGGCAAGCTGATCGAGTCCCGCGTGGTCGACCGCACGGCCACCTTCGTGTTCTTCATCGGCGACCGTTTCTTCGGCACCATCACGGCTTACGTGCCCGGCGCCGACGCGGCCAATTATCACTTCACCAGTGCGCTCGCCGCCCAGCTCCTGAAGAGCCTCGCCCCGCAGATCCAGCCGCTCATCGACGGCACCACAACGACGGTGCAGCGCATCGACGGCTCGATCTCGATGATCTCTGCCCGCGGCGATGCCGCCGCGATCGGGAACCCGCAGCCGATTCCCCCGGCCATCCCCCTGAGGTCGCCGCAGCCGACGTTGCGAGCGCGCTAGGAGGCCACGTCCCGCGCTCCAGCCTCGGAGGTGGTCGCTATTTGCGCCTCGTCAGGACGACGTGCGTCGCGCTCTCAGTGGGAACGTGCTCCGCGCACCGATATCCCGAGCTTGATCATGTCGATGCCGGTGAAGAGCTGCTCGCCGGAGCCCAGAGCATCAGGGCAATGGCCACGTGCATTTCATCAACGGGCCCGCGCGAAGATATTGCCAGATCGTGGCGACGGCACCGCTGTGGCGTCTCAATCCGTCGACGGCGCCAGCGCGTTCTCGATGATCTCGGCTCGCGTTGACAACGCGGTCGGGCCTCCGCGGCCGATCCCCCAGCCGCTGGTTTATCGCTAGGATGCACGGATGCACCCGTTGACGATCCTGCAGGTCATGATCTTGCTGACCCTCGCGAACGGCACGCCCGTGATCGCGAAGAGGATCTTGGGCGATCGGTTCGCCTATCCCCTGGACGGCGGCGCTCTGTTCCTCGACGGCCGGCCCTTGCTCGGCCGATCGAAAACGGCGCGCGGCATCGTACTATCGATACTCGCGACGTCGCTGGGCGCGCCGCTCGTCGGCCTCGCGGCGAGCGTCGGCTTTCTGGTCGGTTCGATCGCCATGGCGGGCGATCTCTTTTCCAGCTTCTTGAAACGCCGTTTCGATTTGCCCTCCAGCAGCCGGGCGACCGGTCTCGACCAGATCCCGGAATCACTGTTTCCGCTCCTGGCCTGCCGCGTGACGCTCCCGCTGACGCTCGGCGATGTCGCCGTGGCCGTCGCAATTTTCTTCCTAGGCGAGGTGGTTCTCTCACGCCTTCTTTACAAACTTCGAATTCGCGACCGCCCGTATTAGGCGATGCTCATCCGCGCTGCAGATGGTGCAGCGTGATCTCTGGCGGACAATTGAGACGCACCGCGACAATACACGACCCGACGCCGACCGAGGTATAGCCGGCCATCTTGTTGTACGTCCACGCGCCCGCTCCCATGCGTCTCGGCAAGTTCGAGTCCAGCGTGATTGGAATGGAGCCGGGGAGACAGATCTGGCCGCCGTGAGTGTGGCCGCTCAACAGCACATCGAAATCCGCGTTGGCGGCCTGCCGATAGATCTCCGGCGTGTGCGACAAGAGGATCGAGAATTCGTCGTGAGGGACCGGCGTCGCGGCCTTCTCGATGTTGTCCACCCGGAAATAGTGCGCGTCATCGATACCGGCGAGGTGAATGCGCTGGTCGCCCCGCGTGATGATCTCGGCCTCGTTGAGCAGCATGCGGATCCCCATCTCCTCCATGCCGGGAACCATGCGGATCGAATCGTGATTGCCTAGGACGCCATAGACCGGGCCCGTGAGACGGGAGCGCACGGTGGCCAATCCTTCGAGGGTCGCCCCGATAGGCCCGAAGGTCTGGGCACGAAAATCGCCGGTGAGCACACAGATGTCGTACGGCAGCCCCTCGAGAAGCGCGCTCAGGTGACGCATCGCGCCCGGGTTCATGTCGACATGCATGTCGCTGATGTGAAGTATGGTGAAGCCGTCGAAGAGCGGCGGCACCGTCGCGAGCCTGATGTGGTTGTGGCGCAGCTCGACGCGCTCGGCGTTTCTACGCCCGCGCCAATAAAGGCCCGTGAGCTTCAGCGTGTTTCGAATGATGGAATGAGCGGAATACCAATTCTCGATGTGAAAGAAGTTGAGACCTCCGCCAAACACGCGCGCCTCGTGGTCCGTCTCGATCCCCAGCCTCTGCCTGGCGTATAGGCGGCCGAGGCGCCGCTCCAGCTTGTCTATGGTTTCTGGGTTCATGAGGCGCCGCTTGCGACCCTGACGACCCGCGGTTTCGCGGGTTCTTCCGGCGTTGATGCCATCCGCATGGAGGTACAGGGTCCTATCGGCGCGTTCGTGTTTAAAAATCAATTCGCTATGAGATAGTAGGCGTGTGCGTCATCAGACTGACATTGGTCGCTGATCCTGATCAAGGCCACCGGAGTGCCCGTGCTGCAAGTTGCTGTGGCGCCGGGCGGCCTCGATCTCGAGTTGCTGAAGGTCGGCGGCGGATTTCCCGCCCAGTATCGAACGCCCATCCCGCCTATCGCGGCGGACTACGCCGCGGCGATCGATGGAGGGCTGAACCGGTATTTCGGCGGTGCCGTGCCGCGTCTTCTTGTCTGGCTCGGTCGCTATCTCGTGGGCGATGCCGGCGAGGCAGACGGCCACGCTGTCCGCGATTGCTGGCGCACACGCAGTGCGACGTCCTGTTGGTCCGGTAGAACCTGATTTCGGATACGCTCCGGTACGGTATCTCCGGGTCGGACAGGGCATGAATGGCGACCCCGGCGGGATTCGAACCCACGACATCTCGCTTAGAAGGCGAGTGCTCTATCCAACTGAGCTACGGGGTCGCATCGAGAACGAAGTCCGAATGACCAGTCCAAATCCGTCCAAACGAGCGCAGAACTCTGCGGGAGGCTACTTAGAAGGCGACTGCTTATCCAACTGAGCTAAGAGTGCTCCGGTTCTCTGAGCATACATTACCAACGCCGGACCACGGCGGCCAGGACTGGACCAGCCGGCGCAAATCACAATCAACAGACGACCGCCGGTCAGGTCGGGCGATCGTATCTGAAATTGTCGGAGTAGCTCTTGGGGCGGATCGTACGTTGCTTGGGCGAGATCACCGTGTAGTCGAGCCCACGCTTGCGCGCGAAGGCCACGGCGGCGTCGAGGCTTTCGAATTTGAGCCGCACCTCGTTGAGCGTGTCGCCCGCGCTCGCCCACCCCATGAGGGGATCGGGCTCGCGCGGCGTGGCGGGCTCGTACTCCAGAACCCAGCTCCGGGTCTTGGCGGTTCCCGACTGCATCGCCGTCTTGGCCGGCTGATAGATGCGAACGCGCGCCATCGAGCCTCCTTGTCGACTGCCCACTCACCTCCGGTGGTCGGGGCGAGAGGATTCGAACCTCCGGCATCCAGCTCCCAAAGCTGGCGCTCTACCAGGCTGAGCTACGCCCCGTCCCCTCTGGATCGCGCCCGGTTGTATCGGGCTTCAGGGAGCGACGCAACCCCGGCGCAGACGCGGCCGCGCCACATCAGCTCAAGGCATTACCGAAGAAAGCATGGTGTATGGTATCGCCGATCTGGACGCCGAGGCGTGCGACGGTGCCCGCGTTTACCTCCAGCACCGCCCGTGCAGGCACCTTCGATTCGATGGTGTCGAGCGACATCGGCACCGCGCGCTCGCGGAAATCCACGACTTTGCCGTCCTTGGCGATGAAGATCATGTCCAGGGGGATCAGCGTGTTCTTCATCCACATGGCGATCGTCTGAGGATTGCCGTAGTCGAACAGCATCCCCGCATCCGCCGCCAGCGCCCGGCGGAACATCAGCCCCTGCTCCATTTGCGGCGGCGTGAGCGCGAGCTCGATGTCGAAGGGAAATTTTCCCTTCGACGTCTCGATCACGAGTTTCGACTTGGAGAACGTGGCGAGCTGCGCGCGGGCGGCGCCGGAGAGCGCGATGAGGCCGACGCCCGCGAGCACCACCCGCCGCGATAGGGCCACTCCGATCGTTCGTGTCGTCATGCGCGCCGCTGCTCCAATTCCCGGACGGGCGCTTTTACCGTGCCGAGGGCCGCCGCCGCAACGGCCGCGACCTCGTCTCTCACGGGACCCTCGTTGGGGGGATCGGCGAGCGCGGTGAACCAGCGCTCGGCCGGCATGCGCGCGAGGCTGTGGCGCCACTCGACCGCGCGTAAGAGCCGCTCCGCCGGCTCCGGAAGTCGCTCCGGGATCTCGATCCCCGCCACGGTAGCCCAAATGCCCGTCCAGCAGCGCGCGACCGCCCACGGATTGTAACCGCCGCCGCCGAGCACGAGCGTACGCGGCGCGAGCGCACGAAGCCGCTCGACGGCCCACCAGAGCGCGCGATTGGAGAGGGCAAGCTTGCTCATGGGATCGTCGGCGAGCGCGTCGGCACCGGATTGGATCACCACGACCTCCGGCGCGAAGGTCTTCCCGAGGGGCAGCGCCGCCTCCTCGATCAAGAACCTGAGCTCGCTGTCGTTGAACCCAGGCGGCACCGGCAGGTTGCGCCACGTCGGTCCCTGGTCCGCGATGGTGCCGGTGTAGGGCCAGCGGGCACGCTCGTGAATGGAAATCGTCAGCACTCGGGACTCGTCCCGAAATGCGTCCTCGACGCCATCGCCGTAGTGCGCATCGAGGTCGACATAGAGCACTCGCGCCACGCCGCGGTCGAGGAGGCGCAGAATGCCCAGGACGGGATCGTTGAAGTAGCAAAACCCCGCGGCACGATCGCGGCGGCCGTGGTGGGTTCCGCCTGCGGGACTGTGCACGACCGCGGGAGCGTCCGACCCACTCAACAGCAGCTCGACGACGGCGAGCGTTGCGCCGCAGGCGGTGGCGGGACGCGAGAACACCTCGGGATAGATGGGATTGCCGTTGCGGCCGATGTGATATCGCTCGCTCACCGCGGGATCGACGCGCCGATCCACTTCCGCGCGCTGGACCGCCGCGATATAGGCGAGATCATGGAAGCGCGCGAGCTCGGCTGCCGTTGCCATCGGCGCTTCGATATAGGCGGCATCCGGCAGCCACCCGAGCGCGCGGACGAGATCGAGCATCAGCGACACCCGCGGAATCGCCAGCGGATGCCGCCCGCCGTAGCTGGAGCGGCGATAGATCTCGCTGCCGATGAGACGCGGCGGTCCGGACATCGGGCCGCAGCCTGCCCAGCGGACGCATAGCGGTCAACCGTGCGGCCCCGTTCCCAAGGACCGGGTCGCTCTGCTAGTGCTCATGCACACACTCCTCGAAAGCGGGGCTTCTCCATGAGCGAGACCGAGAAACGCTGGCATCCCGCGACCGCGGCGGCCCACGCCTTGGGCTGGGAAGACGAGGCGACGAAATCCCTGATCCCGCCGATTTATCTCACCAGCACCTACATCCGCGATCCCGACAACCAGTATCGCGGCGGGCGAAGCTACGGCCGGCCGCACAACCCCACTAACGAGGTGCCGGAGCGGTTGCTGAGCCATCTCGAGGGCGGAGCCGCGGCGATGCTGTTCTCCTCAGGGATGGCAGCGGCGACGGCGGTGTTCCTGGCGTTGAAGCCCGGGGATCACGTGGTGGCGCCCAAGGTCATGTACTGGGGCCTGCGCCATTGGCTCATGGGCTTCGCCACCGAATGGGGGCTACAGGTGGAGCTTGTGGATGCCGGCGACCTCGCCGCGATCAAGGCGGCGCTCCGCCCTGGCAAGACCAAGCTGCTCTGGCTCGAGAGCCCCGCCAACCCGACCTGGGTGGTGACCGACATTGCCGCCGCGGCCGAGCTCGGGCACAAGGCCGGCGCGCGCGTCGCCATCGACAGCACGGTGGCTGCGGCGGTGCTGACAAATCCGATCAAGCTCGGCTGCGACCTCGTCATGCACTCCGCGACCAAGTACTTGAACGGCCACACCGACGTGGTCGCGGGTGCCCTCGTGACCGCAGCAGCCGACGAGTTCTGGACGCGCCTCGTGGCGCTCCGCACCTCGAACGGCGCGATCCTCGGACCGGTCGAAGCGTGGTTGCTCCTGCGGGGCATGCGGACGCTCCCGCTGCGCATCGAGCGTGCTTGCCGGAATGCGCAGGTGATCGCCGAGCGCTTCGCCGGCGATCCTCGCGTGTCCGCCGTGCTCTACCCAGGCCTCGCGTCGCATCCCGGCCATGCGGTCGCGGCAAAGCAGATGACAGGCGGTTTTGGCGGCATGCTCAGCATCCGCGCCGCCCGCGGCGAGATGGCGGCGATATCAACGGCGGCGCGGGTCACACTTTGGAAGCGCGCGACTTCCCTGGGCGGGGTCGAAAGCCTGGTGGAGCACCGCGCCTCCATCGAGGGCGCGGGCTCGCCCGCCCCACCCGACCTGCTGCGTCTCTCCGCCGGCATCGAGGACGTGCAGGACTTGATCGACGACCTCGATCAGGCTCTCGGAAACTGAGACCGATCGCAGCAGCTCTGCGGCCGGGGCCGCTTGTTCTCGGCGCGCGCCCGCGATAGCTTCGCGCTCCATTCCGCCCGACCGAACCGAGGAGCGCTTCCGATGGACATGACCGGCGAAGTCCGCCTTCCCGCGCCGCGCGAGACGGTCTGGCGGGCGCTCAACGACCCTGAAATCCTCAAGCAGTCGATACCCGGCTGCGAGGACCTTCAAAAGCTATCCGACACCGAGATGACCGCGCGCGTCTCCGCGAAGGTCGGTCCGGTCAGCGCGAAATTCGCGGGCAAAGTCACGCTCTCCGACCTCGACCCGCCGAACGGCTATACAATCAGCGGCGAGGGCCAAGGTGGCGTCGCGGGATTCGCCAAGGGCGGCGCGCAGGTGAGCCTCAAGGACGACACCGGCGGCACCATGCTCTCCTACAAAGTGCAGGCCCAGATCGGCGGAAAGCTCGCACAGATCGGCTCGCGCCTCATCGACGCCACCGCACGCAAGATGGCGGACGAGTTCTTCACGCGCTTCGCCGCCGCCGTCGGCTCCGGCGCGCCGACACCGGCGGAAGTGTCCGCTGGCGGGGCACCGGCGGCCCAGCCCATTGGGGCCCCGATGGCGACACCCGTGCCATCGCCATCCGATCGGCCAGTGACCCCCGGCGGCACGCGCGTGCCGCCCTTTGTCTGGGCGGCCATCCTCACCGGTCTGGTCGCCGTGCTGCTTTATTTCTACGCACGCGGGTGATCGCTCAAGCGCAGGTCACGCTCTCAGCGCTAATGAAATAGCCGGAGCCCGTGTAGTCGAACCACACGGGCTCGAAGCGTCCGACCACCGTCATATGCTGACCCGCGTGGCAACGAAGCTTGCCGGCTGGGTCTCGGACATAGGTATCGAAGCCTTCCGTCGCGCAAGCGGGATCGCCGCTGTCGAGGAGGTACATGGCCCTACCCGCACGGTCGACCCAGGCATCGTCGACCTCGCCGCTGGCCTGCACGGCTTGGTCGCCGCGGCGCTCGCACTCCGCTAGCGCCGGCGTGGCTCGCAGAAGGACCGTGACTGCACCGACCAATGCGATCCCGAAGAATGCGCGCACGCTCGGTCCTCCAAACGCCGGATCCATCGAATTCTAGCGAAAACGGTGGGGCCGCGCTCGCGAGAAGCGCGGATTTCCGCTGCTGGCAAAACCCGCTTCAAAGTCAAACCCGTGTCACGACGGCCGGAGACCCCGAGTAGCTTGACCCGCCGCCTCCGGCGCAAGACACTGCCTCTCGTCTCCAGCTGGCCAGCCCGAGATGGGGCGCGGACCGCAGGTGATGCATTCATTCTGGGCGCCGATCAAACCTAAAGGGAGCGAAACAATGGCGACCACCGTAAGCATGACGGTGAACGGCAAGGCGGTTAAGGGCGAAGTCGAGCCGCGGACGTTGCTGGTCCAATTCCTGCGCGAGCACTTGGGCCTGACCGGGACCCATGTCGGCTGCGATACCAGCCAATGCGGCGCTTGTGTCGTCCACGTGGACGGCGCTTCCGTCAAGAGCTGCACGCTGCTCGCCGTGCAGGCCGAGGGCGCGCAGGTCGCCACGATCGAAGGACTTGCCAACGGCAACGAGCTCCATCCGATGCAGGCGGCCTTCCGCGAGCACCACGGACTCCAGTGCGGCTTCTGCACGCCGGGCATGGTGATGAGCGCGGTGGACCTCGCCAAGCGCGTGAAAAACCCCAGCGAGCAACAGATCCGCCAGTGGCTCGAGGGCAACATCTGCCGCTGCACCGGCTATCACAACATCGTCAAGGCGATCAAAGCGGGCGCCCAGGCCATGCAGGGAGGCAAATCATGAGCGCCGACGGCATCGGCGTCGCAGTGCGGCGCAAGGAAGACGCGCGTTTCCTGACGGGACGCGGCACCTATACCGACGACATCAATCGGCCGGGCCAGCTGCACGCTTACATCCTGCGCAGCCCCCATGCCCACGCCGAGATCGGCGGCATCGACGCCGCCAAGGCGAAGCAAGCCGCTGGCGTGGTCGCGGTCTTCACGGGCGCCGACCTTGCGGCCGATAATGTGGGTGGCCTGCCCTGCGGCTGGCTCATCAAGAACAAGGACGGCTCTCCCATGGCCGAGCCGCCGCATCCCGTGCTCGCGCAAGGACGCGTGCGCCACGTCGGCGATCCCGTCGCCATCGTCATCGCCGAGACCCGCAATCAGGCGAAGGACGCCGCCGAGCTCATTTCGGTCAACTATAAAGAGCTTCCGGCGGTGATCGAGGCGACCGACGCCCTGAAGCCCGGCAAGCCGCAGATCTGGGACGCGGCCAAGAGCAACGTCTGCTACGACTGGCACATCGGCGAGAAAGACGCCGTCGACGCCGCCTTCAAGAAGGCGGCGCATGTGACGCGTATCGACATCGTCAACAACCGGCTGGTGCCGAACGCCATGGAGCCGCGCGCCGCGATCGGCGAGTACGACCGCGGGACCGGCGAGTACACGCTCTACACCACGAGCCAGAACCCGCACGTGATCCGCCTGCTCATGGGCGCCTTCGTGCTGCACCTGCCCGAGCACAAGCTCAAGGTGGTGGCGCCGGATGTTGGCGGAGGCTTCGGCTCCAAGATCTATCATTATGCCGAGGAGGCGATCGTCACCTGGGCCTCGGCCAAGGTGGGCAAGCCCGTGAAGTGGACGTGCGAGCGCACGGAGAGCTTTGTCTCCGACGCCCAGGGTCGCGACCACGTCACTCACGCCGAGCTCGCGCTCGACAAGGACGGCAAGTTCCTCGCGCTCAAGGTTTCGACCGTCGCAAACATGGGCGGCTATCTCTCCACCTTCGCGCCGGCGATCCCGACCTACCTCTACGCGACCCTGCTCGCCGGCACCTACACGACGCCCGCGATCTATTGCGAGGTGAAGGCCGTCTTCACCAACACCGTGCCGGTGGACGCCTATCGCGGCGCCGGCCGTCCGGAGGCGACCTACGTCGTCGAGCGCATCGTCGAAACGGCGGCTCACGAGATGAAGCTTGATCCGGCGGAGCTGCGCCGGCGCAATTTCGTCCCGAAGAATGCATATCCCTACCAGACGCCGGTCGCCTTGCAGTACGACAGCGGCGACTACTTCACGACGCTCGAAATGGCCCTCAAGGCCGCGGATTACTCGGGCTTCGAGAAGCGCCGACAGGACGCCGCAAAGCACGGCAAGCTGCGCGGCGTCGGGATCGCGACCTACATCGAGGCTTGCGGTATCGCGCCCTCGGCGGTGGCGGGCGCACTCGGTGCGCGTGCCGGCCTCTACGAATGCGCGGAGGTGCGCGTCCATCCGACCGGCTCGATCACCATGTTCACGGGAACCCACAGCCACGGCCAAGGCCACGAGACGACCTTTGCTCAGCTGATTGCCGACAGGCTCGGCGTTCCCATCGAGCAGATCGAGGTCGTGCACGGCGACACCAGCAAGATCCCCTTCGGCATGGGCACCTACGGCTCACGCTCGCTCGCCGTCGGCGGCTCCGCGCTGGTCAAGGCGATGGACAAGATCGTCAACAAGGGAAAGAAGATCGCGGCGCATCTGCTGGAGGCGTCGGAAGCCGACATCGAGTTCAAGGACGGCAAGTTCACGGTCGTCGGCACCGACCGCTCCAAGGCCTTCGGCGAGGTGGCGTTCGCGGCGTACGTGCCGCACAACTATCCGATCGAGACCGTGGAGCCCGGCCTCGACGAGACCGCCTTCTACGATCCCAAGAACTTCACGTTCCCCTCGGGTGCACACGTCGCCGAAGTGGAAATC
Organism: Allostellaceae bacterium; assembly: GCA_035604335.1. Lineage (GTDB taxonomy): Bacteria > Pseudomonadota > Alphaproteobacteria > ATCC43930 > CGMCC-115725 > DASZHJ01. The sequence goes on from DATNIT010000008.1 coordinate 38,497, forward strand.
GACCGCGAAACCGGCACGGTGCATGTCGTCAACTTCACCGCGGCGGACGATTTCGGGCGGATCATCAACCCACTCATCGTCGAGGGCCAGGTCCACGGCGGGCTAGCCCAGGGGATCGGCCAAGCGCTCTGCGAGAATACGGTCTACGACCAGCAGAGCGGCCAGCTTCTGACCGGGTCCTACATGGACTACTGCATGCCGAGGGCCGACAACCTGCCATCCTTCTCCGTCGCCACCCACACGACGCTCTGCACGCACAATCCGCTGGGCGTCAAAGGCTGCGGCGAGGCGGGCGCCATCGGCGCACCGGCGGCGGTCATGAACGCGGTGGTGAATGCGCTGAGTCCGCTCGGCATCAAGGACCTCGCCATGCCTGCGACGGCCGAGCGCGTCTGGCGCGCGATCCAAAGCCACACCGAGCGGCGGGCCGCTGAATAGCGGCCTCGGAACCAAGCGAAAAGAGAGGCAACAGCCATGTACAACTTCAACTACCACCGCCCCTCCAGCGTCGCCGATGCCGCCAAGCAAGTTCAGGCCGCATCCGAAGGCAAGCTGGTTGCGGGCGGCATGACGCTGATCCCGACATTGAAGCAGCGGCTCGCGAAACCCTCGG
>DATNIT010000009.1:0-3070 GCA_035604335.1 Allostellaceae bacterium
GGCCGAGCCGCTGTTGAGCTACACCATCGCGACCGCCGAGCCGAACGCAACGGTGGCGCCGGTGCACAACCGCATGCCGGTGCTGCTCGCCGCGCCGGAGCAGTGGAACCTGTGGCTGGACCAGAAGGCCGGCGCCGACGCGCTGGCCGCCCTGCTGCGCCCCGCCGCCAACGACCTGCTGGAGGACATTCCGGTGACGCGCGACCTGCTCAAGATCAAGGAGCCGGGACCGGAGGTGCTGGAGGCGATGGCGTAGGCGGGCGGCGATGCGGGCGGGGACGGTCTGACGGGGTGAGTCGGGCGAATTCGCCCGGCGGGACTTGCCCCTCGGGCAAAAATGCCCGAAACTCCGTTGCCATGCGCGCATTCGATTTCCGCTATCCGGCCAGGCTGCGGCGCGACGGCGCCGGCCGCATTCTCGTCAAGTTCCGCGATCTGCCCGAGGCGCTGACCGACGGCGCCGATGCCGACGAAGCGTTGCGCGAAGCCGCCGACTGCCTCGATGAGGCGATCGCCGGCCGCATCCTGCGCGGCGAGCCGATCCCCAAGCCCTCGGCGCCGCGCCACGACGAGCGCGTGGTTCCCGTGCCGGCGCACACGGCGGCGCAAGCGGCCCTGCATCTGGTGGTGCGCGATCTCGGCATCGGCAAGAGCGAACTGGCCCGCCGCCTGGGCTATGCCAGCGAGAAGGATGCGCGCCGTCTGCTCGATCCGCGCCATCCCTCCAAGATCGAACGCATCGAGGCGGCGCTGGCCGTGCTCGGCTCGACGCTCGAAGTGCGGTTGCGCAAAATCGCGTGATGCTCGAACGGAGAAATTGCAACCCGAGCCCTATTTTCAGCGTAATTCGTCTCTGACCCCGATATTCCGGTTAGGCGGGAATCTCGGGCTACAAGATATTCACTCGATTGCTGCTCGAAGGCAACTCGATCCGTTCGATGCAGATGGAAGTGTTATACGGGTCGCTCTTCACTCGATCATCGAATGATATATACTGCGCGCAAGCTATCTTATGGAATGTATCCATCACGCTGGCTGAACCGCCCCGGGTTTGCCGGAGGCTCCAACTCTTGAGAGGATGGAGCCATGGACAAGCAGCAGAGCAGACGGAGGTTTTCACCTGAAGTGCGTGCGCGGGCCGTGCGGATGGTGATCGAGCACCGGGGCGATCACGCCTCGCAGTGGGCAGCGATTGTTTCGATCGCGGCGAAGATCGGCTGCACGGCGCAGACCCTTCGCAACTGGGTTCGGCAGGCCGAGCGCGACCAGGGCGTCCAGGGTGGCGCGACGACCGACGATCGCGAGCGGATGAAGGCGTTGGAGCGCGAGAACCGCGAGCTTCGCCAGGCCAACGAGATTCTGCGCAAGGCCAGCGCCTATTTTGCCCAGGCGGAGCTCGACCGCCGGTTCAGGCCATGATCGCGTTCATCGACGATCATCGTGGGGCATACGGGGTCGAGCCGATCTGTCGTGTGCTGAAGATCGCCCCGTCCACCTATCACGCGCACGACGCGCGACGGCGCCGCCCCGACACGGCGCCGCCGCGCGTCCAGCGGGATGCAGTGCTCAGCGTGGCGATTCGGCGCGTGTTCGATGAGAACTTCCAGGTCTATGGCGTTCGCAAGGTCTGGCGTCAGTTGATGCGAGAGGGGGAGGACGTGGCGCGCTGCACGGTGGCCCGGCTGATGAAGACGATGGGTCTTCAAGGCGTCATCCGCGGAAGGCGCGTGCGGACGACGATCAGCGACAAAGCCGCGCCATGCCCGCTCGACCGGGTGAACCGCCAGTTCAAGGCGCCGCGCCCGAACGTGCTCTGGGTCTCGGACTTTACTTATGTCGCCACCTGGGCGGGCTTCGTCTACGTGGCGTTCGTGATCGACGCCTATGCTCGCCGCATTGTCGGCTGGCGGGTCAGCCGCTCGGCTCACGCCGGCTTCGTTCTCGATGCCCTGGAGCAGGCGCTTCATGATCGCAGACCCGTATCCGGCAGCGGGCTCGTCCATCACAGCGACCGGGGCGTGCAGTACGTGTCGATAGTATACACCGAGCGCCTCGCCGAGGCCGGCCTTGAACCCTCCGTGGGCAGCGTTGGCGACAGCTACGACAACGCCCTCGCCGAAACCATCAACGGCCTCTACAAGGCCGAGGTCATCCATCGGCGCGGACCGTGGCGGAGCATGGAGGCCGTCGAGTACGCCACGCTCGAATGGGTGGACTGGTTCAATAACCGACGGCTACTCGAGCCCATCGGCAACATCCCGCCTGCCGAGGCAGAAGCCGCCTACTATGCGCAAATCGAAGTGTTCGCTATGGTGGCGTGACTCAAATCAAACAGCCTCCGGCAAACCCGGCGCGGTTCAGACATATTGTCGTCAGCAAAAGCCGGTGACGCAACTGGTTACTCTATACCTGTTTCAATTGATCGATAATTGCGTTTCCTCGTAAATGCCCGTTTCTCGTCGCTTTGACCCTCAATTCCCGCACCTTGCCATCTACGCATTTGCCAGCCCCTACGCCCCTGTTCCGCATCGCCGCCTTCACCGTTCCCACCCGCTTCGCGTGCCGCCTCACCTCCCGCTCACACCATCACGTCGCCGCCGTTCGGGTTGAGGCTGGCGCCGACATAGTACGAGCCTTCGTCGGAGGCGAGCAGCAGCGCGGTCGGCGCGATCTCGTCCACCGTGCCGGCGCGGCCCAGCGGCACCTCGGCCAGCTTGCGCTTCAGCCAGCGCCTGGGCACCGCGCGCAGGATGGCGGTGTCGATCGGCCCCGGGCAGATGGCGTTGACGGTAATGTTGTCGCGCGCCACCTCGTAGGCGAGCGAGCGGGTGAACACCAGCACGCCGGCCTTCGACGCGGCGTAGTGCGCCATCTCCGGCGCGCCCTTGTGGGCGAGCTGCGAGGCGATGTTGATGATGCGGCCGGCGCGGCGCCGGATCATGCCGGGCAGCACCTCGCGGCAGCACAGGAACACGCCGCGCAGATTGACCCGCATCACCTCGTCCCATTGCTCCGCCGTCATGTCGATCACCGCCACGGTGGGGCTGATGCCGGCGTTGTTGACCAGGAT
>DATNIT010000010.1:0-7653 GCA_035604335.1 Allostellaceae bacterium
ACGAGCGTGCGCTCGAGGCGGAAGGGCGGCGCAAGGTCGCCTCTCCGGTGAAGGAAACCGCGGGCTAGTCACGTCGACTGCCAGCGCCAGGCGACTGCCGGCCGGGTCGCGGATTCGGTATCATGCCCCTTGAAATCCGAGCGCTCGCAACGCCTATGCAGGAGAATCCTGACATGCACCATTCCCGCCTCTGCGCCGTGCTGATCGACTGCAAGACTTCCGACGTGGACGCGGCCGCCCGTTTCTGGGGCGAGGCGCTGGGGCGCCCCATGGACCCCAAGCATCCCAGCAGCCGCGGCAACTACCGCATGCTGGAGACGCCGCCCGACGAGCCGATCGTGCAGATCCAGCGTGTCACCCACGAGAGCCGCGTCCACATCGACATCGAGACCGATGACATCCCCGCCGAGGTGGCGCGCCTGGAGACGCTGGGTGCTACGGTGATGAGCCGGCCGGAGCGGTGGGTGGTGATGCAGGCGCCCACCGGCCAGCGCTTCTGCATCGTACGCGTGCAGCGCCCCGGCTTCCCGAAAAACGCCAATCGCTGGGACTGAGAATCGAGAAACCTGCTCGATGTTTCAACGGATCTTCTGGATCGCGTGCGGCAGCGCGGGGCGTTTCGCGATTCTATCGCGGCCCGCCCAAGAATGGCTCTCGGAAGAAGTCGCGGCATGGCGCGACGCCGGCGTGACGATGGTCGCGAGCCTCCTCGAGCCGCAGGAGCAGCTGGAACTCGGGTTGCGCGACGAGGCCGAGCACTGCCGCGCAACCGGCATCGACTTCGCGTCGTTTCCGATCCCCGATCGCGGGGTTCCCGCGTCGCTCGTGGATGCGGTGGCGCTCGTCCGCCGCCTTGCGCACGCCATCGAAATCGGAAGCATCGTCGGCCTGCACTGCCACGCCGGCATTGGACGCTCGGGAATGATCGCGGCTGCAGTGCTGATCGCGCTGGGCCACACTGAAGACCGGGCGCTGGAGCTGGTCGCCGCCGGCCGCGGCCTGCGCATTCCCGAAACACCGGAGCAGGGGAGTTGGGTCGGCCTGGCAGCTCAGCATCTGGCCTGCCGCTCTGAAACCTAGCATCGGCTTCCCTGTGCGTCGCTCCTGGCAGTCCGGAGTGACGCTACGCTAGCGAGGCGCACTGAGATGACGCGCGTCTATTTCCCAGCGATCGTCGAGGGCGGCAAGCGCCCCGGCTATAGCGTGTTCTTCCCGGATCTTCCCGGACTCGCGAGCGCGGGCGACAGCGTGCAGGCTGCGGCGCTCAATGCCGAGGGTGCGGCGGTCAGCCACGTGCCCCCCTTATCCGCTGCGGCTTCATACGCATCCGGCGGCGCTGCTGCTGGACTGGGAGCCGTAGTTCCGACCTGACATGAACGCAATTAGCGTTCATACTGATTGGTCGACTTGAGACTGGAGCATGGGCAAGAGGCGCGCTCGATCGGAAAACTAAATTTTGCGAAACGAACCCAATTTCTGCCGCAACACAGATAAATCATAGAAATGTCAATGGGTTCGCCGATGCCCGTCGGATCTTCCCGCGGCCGATCGATGATCAGTCCGGGGCGCGCCAAAATTCGTCATTGCATCGTAACCTCGCCCCGCGCGACCATCGATGCCCAAGAATGAGAGAGGCGTCGCCGCGGGGCTCGTCTCTTGGCCCCGCGCCGCCTCCGCAACATAGGCGAAGGAGGCGCGCATGAACGGCAGAGCAGCAGCACCGCGCACGGCGGCGCTGGTGGGACCTTACCTCTCGGGCAAGACGACACTGCTGGAGGCGTTGCTTTTCGCCACCGGCGCCATCAACCGGCGCGGTACCATCAAGGACGGCAATACGGTCGGCGACGCCTCGCCGGAGGCGCGGGCGCGCCAGATGACCACCGAGATCAACGTCGCCCACACGACCTACCTCGGCAACCCCTGGACCTTTCTCGACTGCCCCGGCTCCGTCGAGCTCGCCTACGAGACGCAATGCGCGCTCATGGCGGTCGACGTCGCGGTGGTCGTGTGCGAGCCCGAGGGCGATCGCGCGCTGACGCTGAGCCCGCTCTTCAAGTTCCTCGACGCGCACAACATCCCGCACATGGTGTTCATCAACAAGCTCGACACCTCCGCGACCCGCGTGCGCGACGTGATGGCGGCGCTGCAGTCGGTCTCCGAGCGGCCGCTGGTCCTGCGCCAGGTGACGCTGCGCGACAAGGAAGGCGGCATCACCGGCTACGTCGACCTCGTGAGCGAGCGCGCTTACCACTACAAGCCAGGCCACGCCTCCGATCTCGTGAAGCTGCCGGACGGCTTCTGGGACGAGGAGCGCCAGACCCGCGCCAGCCTGGTCGAGAAGCTCGCGGACTATGACGACAAGCTGCTGGAGCAGCTGCTGGAGGACGTCGAGCCCTCCAAGGAGGAGATCTACAAGCACCTCGCCAACGACCTGCAGCGCGACCTGATCGTGCCGGTGATGCTGGGCTCGGGCGCGCAGGAGCACGGCGTGCGCCGGCTGCTGAAGGCGCTGCGCCACGAGACGCCGGAGCCCGCGGCCACGGCGGCGCGCCTCGGGATCAAGGATGGCGGCGACGCCATCGCGCAGGTGATCAAGACCTATTACCCCGGCAACACCGGCAAGCTGTCGCTGGCGCGCGTCTGGCGCGGCACGGTGAGCGAGGGTATGACCCTGAACGGCGTGCGCGTCGCGGGCGTGCTGCGCATCAACGGCGCCAAGCAGGAGAAGGTGGCCTCCGCCGGCATCGGCGAGGTGGTGGCGCTGGCGCGGCTCGAGGGCATCGGCACCGGGACGATCCTGAGCTCCGGCGCGAGCCCGCCCGACCTGCGCAAGCCGCACCTGCCGAAGCCGGTCTACGGCCTCACGGTCGCGGCCGAAAAGCGCACCGACGACGTGAAGCTCTCGGGCGCGATCCAGAAGGTGATCGAGGAGGACCCGACGCTCGAGCTCCGACACAGCGAGGACGGCCACGAGCTCGTGCTCTGGGGTCAGGGCGACATCCACCTGCAGATCGCGCTCGACCGGCTGCGCACGAAGTACAGCCTGCCCGCGACGACGAAGCATCCGCAGGTCGGTTACCGCGAGACCATCCGCAGGCCCGTGACGCAGCACGCGCGCTTCAAGCGGCAGAGCGGCGGGCACGGCCAGTTCGCGGATATCGAGATCGAGGTGAAACCGCTGCCGCGCGGCTCCGGCCACGCCTTCACCAACTCGGTGGTGGGCGGCGCCATCCCCAAGAACTACATCCCCGCCGTCGAGGACGGCGTGAACGAGTATCTGGTCCGCGGCCCGCTGGGATTTCCGGTGGTGGACGTCGCCGTCAATCTCGTCACCGGCCAGTTCCACGCCGTCGACAGCTCCGACCAGGCCTTCAAGACCTGCGGCCGCATGGCGATGAGCGAGGCCATGCCCAAATGCGATCCGGTGCTGCTGGAGCCGATCCACCACGTGGAGATCTCCGTCCCCAACGCCTTCACCTCGAAGGTGCAGCGGCTCGTCTCGGGACGGCGCGGCCAGATCCTCGGCTACGACGCCAAGGAGGGCTGGACCGGCTGGGACACCGTGAGCGCCAACCTCCCGCAATCGGAGCTGCATGATCTCATCATGGAGCTGCGCTCGATCACGCTCGGCGTCGGCACCTATACCGAGCGGTTCGACCGCCTGCAGGAGCTCACGGGCAAGCTCGCGGAGAAGATAATGGCGAGCCGCGCGGAGGCCGCGGCGGAGTAGGGCGGGTTCTATTCAGCGAGGCTCGAGGAACCCTCACTCCGCCGGTGTCGGCTGTTCCTCGGCCGACGGCGTCGCGCGGATGCCGCGCAGGCGCCGCCAGAGACCGGGAGAGGCGAGGTGGTCCAGATAGAGGAACACGACCGGCGTCGTGTAGAGGGTAAGGAACTGCGACAGGAGCAGCCCGCCCACGACCGCAATGCCCAGCGGCCGCCGCAGCTCCGACCCGGCGCCCGATCCCAGAGCCAGCGGCAAGGCGCCGAGCAGTGCCGCCATGGTGGTCATCATGATCGGACGGAAGCGGCGCAAGGCCGCCTCGTGGATCGCGGCCTGCGCCGAAAGTCCGCGGCGTCTTTGGCCGTCGAGCGCCACATCGACCATCATGATCGCGTTCTTTTTGACGATGCCCACCAGCAGAATCACGCCGATGAGCGCGATCAAGGAGAAGTCGTAGTGCAGCAGCATCAAGGCGATGAATGCGCCCACCCCCGCGGAGGGCAAGGTCGAGAGGATCGTGATGGGGTGAATGAAACTCTCGTAGAGAATGCCGAGGATGAGATAGACGGCGAGCACCGCCGCCGCGATCAGGTAGGGTTGAGTGGCGAGCGAGGAGCGGAATACCTCGGCGGATCCTTCGTATCGGCTGGTGAGCGCCTGCGGCAGAGCGGTCGAGGCTTCCATCCGTTGGATCGCGGAAATCGCGTCGCCGAGGGAATGGCCCGGCGCCAGATTGAACGACAAGGTCACCGATGGAAACCCGTCCTGATGGTTGATCGTGAGGGGCGCCACCGACGTATCGAATTGCGCCAGGACAGAGAGCGGCACCAGCTGGCCGCTCGTGCCGGAGCGCACATAGAGGCGCGACAAGGAGTCGGCGTCCTCCTGAAACCGCGGATTGACCTCGAGCACGACATGATGCTGGTCCAATTCGGCGAACATGGTTGCAACCTGGCGCTGGCCGAAAGCGTCGTAGAGCGTGTCGTCGATCGCTTGCGGGGTGATGCCGAGCCGTCCCAGCATGTCGCGGTCGAGCTTCAGCATCATTTGCGGAGCCGACGGTTGCAGGTCGCCGGTCACGTCCTGCAGTTGGGGCAGCGCCGCTAGCCGCCGCATCACGATCGGCGCCCATCGGAACAGCTCGGCGGCGTCGGGATCCTGCAGCGTATATTGATACTGCGTTTTGCTGACTTTCGCGCCGACCTGGACGTCCTGGCGCGGCTGCCCGAAAAACAGGATCCCCTGCACTGCCGTCGCCGACCTGCGCAGACGCGCCAAGACGGTGGCCGCGTTCGCGGCGCGCTCGCCGAGCGGCCGCAGCTCGATCATGAACCGACCGCTGTTGAGCGAGGGATTGCTCTCCACCCAGTAATAGACCCGCTGCACGTCGGGATCGGCCATGATGACGTCCGCAAGCGCGTGCTCGCGCTCCGCCATTGCCGCGTATGAAATGTCCTGCGAGGCCTCGCCGGTGCCGATGATCCAGCCGCTGTCCTGCTGCGGAAAGAAGCCCTTAGGGATCACCTGATAGAGATAGACCGTGGCCGCCATGGCGAGCGCGAGGACGCCCAGAAGAACCGGCCGGTGCGCGAGCGACCAGGTGAGTCCGCGATCATAAAAGCGCAGCGAGCGTTCGAACGCGGCCTCGAGGAGCCGCGCCAGCCGGGACTCGCGCTTGGCCCCGGCAGTTCCGATCAGATGTCCCGCCATCATCGGCGTCAGGGTCAACGAGACGGCACCCGACATCAGGATCGCGAAGCTCACGGTCACCGCGAACTCCCGGAACAGACGTCCGAGCAAGCCGCTCATCAGCAGCAGCGGGATGAACACGGCCACCAGCGACAGCGTCATCGAGACGATCGTGAAGACGATCTCGCGCGATCCCGCGAGCGCGGCGGCGACCGGGCGCTCGCCCGCCTCCATGTGGCGGATGATGTTCTCCACCATGACGATCGCGTCGTCGATGATGAAGCCGACCGCGATCGTGAGGCCCATCAGCGACACGTTGTCGATCGTGTAACCGCAGACGTACATGATCGCGCAAGTCCCCAGCAGCGACACCGGGATCGCCACGCTCGGGATGAGCGTGGCGCGCAGATGGCGCAGGAACAGAAAGACGACGAGCACGACGAGGGTGATGCTGATCATCATGGTCTGCTGGACGCCCATGACCGACGCGCGGATCGTCTGCGTGCGATCACCCAGCACTTTCAGCGTGAGCGTGGGCGGCAGCGCTCGCTGCAGCCGCGGCAGCGTCGCCTTGACCAGCTCGACGGTGGCGTTGACGTTGTAGCCCGGCTGCTTGTGGACGTCGATGATCACCGCCTGCTTGTGGCCGAGCCAGGCCGCCGTTCGCGTGTCCTCCGCGCTGTCGATCGCCCGGCCGATGTCGCGCACCCGCAAGGGCGCGCCCTTGGTGTAGGCGATGATCAGCGAGTCGTAGGCGGCCGCATTCGTAAGCTGGTCCGAGGCGTCGATGGTAAGCGACCGCTGCGGGCCGTCGAGCGAGCCCTTGGGAGCGTTCGTGGTGGCACCCGCCAGGCCCGAGCGTATGTCCTCGAGGGTCAGCCCAAGCGCCGCGATCTTGCTCGGATCGACCTGCACCCGGACCGCTGCGTGCTGCTCGCCGTGAAAATCGACCAAACCCACGCCGGTGATGCGCGAGATGGCCGGCGCCAGGTAGTTCCGCGCGTAGTCGTCGACCTTGGCGATCGGCTGGTCGTCGGACATGACCGCGATCGACATCAGCAGCGCATCGGCGGGGTTGACCTTCTCGAAGGTCGGCGCATGCGGCATGTCCTTGGGCAGGTCGCCGCCCGCGGCCGTGATGGCCGCCTGGACGTCCTGCGCGGCGCCGTCGACGCTGCGGCCGAGATCGAACTCGACGGTGATTCCGGTCCGGCCCAGCGAGCTGGTGGAGCTGATCGCGGTGACCCCGCTCAACATGGTGAGTTCGCGCTCGAGCGGCGCTGCGACCGTGGTTGCCATCGTCTCCGGGCTCGCGCCCGGAAACTCCGCTCGCACCTGCACGGTGGGAATATCGACTTGCGGCACTCCGGCGATCGGCAACAGCGCATAGGCGCCGACACCCAGCACGCTCAGACCGAGCATGAGCAGCGTCGTCGCGATCGGCCGGGTGATGAACGGCGCCGATATGTTCATGGGGCGGCGCCGCGCGCCGTCTGATCCGATGCCGAGCGAGCCGCAGGCAACGGCGCCACGACTGTGCCCGATTGGATGCGGTATTGCCCATCGGTGACGACGGTCTCGCCGGCTTCGATGCCCTCATCGATCACGGCGATATCCTTGTCGGCCCAGCCGACCCTCAAGGTGCGTTTCTGGGCCACGCGATCCGCTCCGACGACGAAGGCGTAGCTGCCGTCTGGATCATGCAGCACGGCGCTAGCCGGCACGGTCACGACGTTCCGCCGATTTCCGAGGGTCATGCGGATATTGACGAACTGCCCCGGCCACAGCGCATTGTCCGCGTTATCGAACACGGCCTTGTAGGCGAGGCTCGCGGTCGCCGTATTGATCTGGTTGTCGATGACGGCGAGCCGGCCCGTCGCCAGGGACTTTCCCTCGCTGCTCTCGGCTGCCACCTCGATGTCGTCCGCCTGCGATCGGGCGCGCACCGTCGGCAAGATGTCCGCCGGCAAGGAGAAGGTGACGAAGATCGGGTGGATCTGGTTGATCATCACGATGCCGGCCGCGTCCGTCGCGTGCACGATGTTGCCGACATCGAGCATCCGCATTCCGGCCCGGCCATCGATCGGCGAGCGAATGCGCGTGTAATCCACCTGGACTTGAGCGGCGTCGATCGCGGCTTGGTCGGATTTGACGGCCGCCTCCAGCTGTGCCACCTGCGAATGTGCCGCGTCCCTTTGTTGCTGCGATCCGTTGCCGGTCGCCGCAAGCCGGCTTGCGCG
>DATNIT010000011.1:0-46428 GCA_035604335.1 Allostellaceae bacterium
TCTTTGCCCCTCGCCCCCAATCTGCGTCGGTTTGGCTTCTCCGACAAGCCCGAACCCGCGCCGCAGTCCCTGGGCGAAATGACCGCACTCCGCCGCAGACAGCTTTGCCGGCGCGAGCGCATTCGTGGACAATGGCCGAGCGGGCGCCGCAGATTCCCCATGGTTCTGCGGCGAGACCTGCGGGGGCGACATCCAAGCAGCGAGCGCAGCCATGCGGTTCTCAATTCTCGCGGTTCCCTACATGCGCGAGCGCGGCGAGCGCGTGGGTCTGGCGGGATCGGATCGGAAGCGGTTTCAGGTGCTCATCCACCGCTTGCGCGAGCAGGTGCAGCTGGCGGAGCGGCTTGGCTATGGCGGTTTCTGCATGACCGAGCAGCACATGCAGATCGAGGGGATCGAGACCACGACCAATCCGCTGTTCTGGGATTATTTCGTGGCCCAGCACACCAAGGCGATGCGGGTGGGGCAGCTCGGCATGAATCTGACCGTGGTCAATCCCATACAGCTTGCCGAGAATATCGCCTTGCTCGACCACTTCACGGGCGGCCGGGTGTTCTGCGGCTTCACCCGGGGCAACACGCCCCGCTGGACCGCGACCTTCGGCCAACACCTCGACGTCATGTCCACGGAGTCCGACAAGTCGGATGCCGACCGCCGCAACCGCGCGATCTTCTACGAGAATTGGCGGATCGTGAAGGCGCTCTGGACGCAGGAGACGGTGCACATCGACGGCGAGTTCTGGAAGGTGCCGAAGGAGATCACCTGGCGCTTCAATCCGACCGACGACTGGGCACCGGGGACGATCAGCGAGGACAAGACATTGAAGGAAATCGGCATCGTGCCACGCCCTCTGCAAGAGCCCTATCCGCCCGTCTATGCTCCCTTCAGCTACAGCATGGAGACGGTCCGGTTCTGGGCACGCGAGGGCGGAAAGATGGTGTCGTTCGTATCCGAGGAGAAGGAGAAGTTCATCCCCATCATGCTGGACGGATACCTCAAGGAGGCGGAGAGCGCGCGCCGGCCCACCAGACATCGAGACGCCCTGGCGATCGGGGGACATCTCGTCATGGGGCGGAGCGCTGCCGAGACGCGGGACATCCGCGACGGCTTCGCCGAGCTCTTCAACTACGCCTACAATACGCCGCCCTACAACGTGCCGATGGGACGGCTCTGGACGGGCTCGCGCCAAGAGGTTCTCGATCACGTCGCTCGCCTCGCCAAGCAATACGACGTCGAGGAATTCTTCCTCTGGCATCACATCGGCTACTTCCCGCAAGATGTCGAGATGGGGATGCTTCAGGAATTCGCGGAAGCCGTGATCAAGCCTATGGCCGGATGATCCCGCGTGCGTAGCCCCGCCTGGGCGTGGAGCCCGCGACCGTGCTGACCTTCGGCGACCTCGTACGCCGGAACGGCCGGCGCTGGAGCGGAAAGGATGCCTTCGTCGAGCTCGACCGGCGCGTGAGCTGGGGCGAGTTCGACGCTCGGACGGACGCCCTTGGCCACGCGCTGCGCGCTCTCGGCGTCCGGCCCGGCGACCGCGTCGCTATGCTCACCGCGGATTGCATCGAGGTCGCCGAGGTTTTCGTGGCCTGTGCCAAGATCGGCGCCATTCGGGTAGGCCTGAACGCGCGCCTTGCCCGACCGGAGATCGCAGCGTTGTTGGCCGACAGCGAGCCGCACCTGCTCTTCGTGAGGAGGGATTGCCTTCACTTGATCGCGTCGATGCAGGATGGCCGCGCGTGCAAACCCCTGTTGATCGGCTTCGGACCGAGCCATGGCATCGCGACCGATTACGAAGATCTGGTCGAGCGTCACCGGCGCGACGGCGAGCTCGCGCAGACGCCCTCGGATGTCGTCATGATCGCCTACACGACGGGCTCGACCGGTCTGCCCAAGGGCGCCATCTATCCTCACTCCAAATTCCTGACTTCCATCCTCTATACCGCCCTTTACGAGGGCATCGTGCACGAGTCGATCTGGCTGCACGCCATGCCTGCGGCGGGTATTCCGATCATGCATATGATGCGCAACGTGTTTCACGGCGGGACCACGGTGATCGTGGGCGCCTGGGATCCGGATCGGGCCCTCCTGCTGCTCGATCGCGAACGGACGACCAATTGCGTGCTGGTTCCCACCATGCTGAACTCGCTGCTGGCCTGCGAGAGCCTCGGAAAGCGAGACGTGAGCTCGATGCGGATCCTGGGCTATGGTGCCTCGCCTCTGCCGGCCGCGACCATCCGCGAGGCGATGACGGCGTTCCGTCGGCCGTTTCTGCAGATGTACGGCACGACCGAGCTTATGGGCATGTCGATGATGCTGCTGCCGTCCGATCATGAGCTCGGTCTATCCGCGCGCCCGGAGATCCTGGCCTCCGCCGGCAAGCCGCTGTCGTTCGTCGACGTCCGCATCGTCGATGACGAGCGCCGCGATGTCGCCGCCGGCGAGATCGGCGAGCTCATTATTAGAAGCGAGACGCAATTCCCGGGATATTGGCGCGCTCCCGACAAGTACGCAGAGACCGTGATCGACGGTTGGCTCTTCACCGGCGACATGGCGCGCCAGGATCAGGGCGGATACATCTACCTCAGCGACCGCGCGAAGTTCCGCATCAAGACCGGCGGGTACAACGTGTTCCCGACCGAGGTCGAGAACGTCCTCGCGCTGCATCCCGCGATCGATGAGGTCGCCGTCGTCGGCCTGCCCGACGACACCTGGGGCGAGCGCATCCACGCCGTGGTGACCCTCAAGCCGCGCGCCGAGGCAACGCCCGCCGAGCTCCGGGACTTCTGCCGGAATAAGATCGCGAGCTTCAAGATTCCGAAATCGGTCGATATCTGGACCCACATGCCCAAGGGCCCGACCGGCAAGATCCAAAAGCGCGCCATCATCGACAGCTTGAGCGTCAGATAGGCATCGGCGGCGATCCATGATCAAAACCGGTCAACAGCACCTGGACAGTATCCGAGACGGCCGGACGGTCTTTCTGGACGGCGGCGCAGTCGATGACGTTACCATCCACCCGGCCTATCGCAACGCCGCGGCGACCGTGGGACGCCTGTACGATTTTCAGGCTGAGCCCGCAAACGTCGAGCTGATGACCTTCGAGGTTCCCGGAAAGCCCATTCGCGCCAACCGCGCTTGGCAACTGCCGCGCACCTACGACGATCTCGTGACGCGCCGCAGAGCGCTCACCGCATGGTCGGAGCTTCATTGCGGCTTCATGGGACGCTCGCCGGACCATGTGGCGTCCTGCGTCGCCGCCATGGCCATGGGACGGGACCTATTCGAGGAGCACGGCAAGGGGCGCGGCCAGGCGATCTGGGACTACTATGAATATGCGCGCGATAACGATCTCTACCTCGCCTATGTCATCATCGACCCGCAGGCCGACCGCTCGAAGCCCGCGGGTGAGCAGCAGGATGAGTTCCTGACCGCGGCGATCTGCGACGAGGACAGCCAAGGCATCACCGTCAAGGGCGCCAAGATGCTGGGCACGTCGGCGGTCTTCGCCAACGAGGTGCTCGTGGCCTCGCTGCGGCCGGTCCGCGAGGGCGACGCCAAATACGCCTTCACGGCGGCGGTGCCGATCGGCGCCAAGGGAGTGAAACTACTGTCGCGCAAATCGTACGAAGCGGCGGCATCATCGCGGTTCGACTACCCGCTCGCTTCCGTATTCGACGAGAACGACGCGATCGTCTATTTCGATGAGGTGAAGATCCCGTGGGAGCGCGTGTTCGTGCACCGCAACCCCGCGATGTCGCAGGCGCAGTTCCACGCCACGCCCGCGCACTCCTACCAGAACTATCAGGCGCAAATCAGATTGGCCGTGAAGCTGCGCTATCTCGTCGGGCTGGCGCACCGGATCTGCGAGACGATCGGCACGGTGGATTTTCCGCAGGTGCGGGACGCATTGGGCTTGCTCGCCGCGAAGGCAGGCATGATCGAGGCGGCCGTACACGCCATGGAAGTGAAAGGCGGCGCCTACGGCCCCTATTTCGTCCCCGATCGCTCGCTGCTTTATGCGGCCGGCGCGCTGGCGCAGCGCCTCTACCTCGAGGTCGTGGAGACCATCCGAGAGCTCGCCGGCGGCGGCCTCATCATGTTGCCGTCCTCGGCACGTGATTTCGCGAGCCCCGAAGTGGCGGCGCTGATCGGCAAGACGCAGCTCTCGGCCAATACCGATGCCCACGGTCGGGTGAAACTCTTCAAGCTCGCCTGGGACAGCATCGGCTCCGAGTTCGCCTCGCGTCACGCGCAATACGAGATGTTCTACAGCGGCGCCAAGCATTTCACGATCGCCAACGCCTACAGGACCTACGACTGGAAGGGTGCGACGGCGCTGGTCGACGGCTTGATGGCGCAATACGACCTACCGGACACAGCGGGGACGCGGGCGGCACCATGACCATTCCCGTGGCAAGCCACGAGCCGGCACCCTTGAGCGTCGGAGAAACGACGGTTCAACCGGGCAGCCGCGCGCGCCTCCAGATCGATCTCGTCGAGCTCGCGGACGGCGCCAAGGTCCGATTGCCGGTGGTGGTGATCAATGGCGCAAGACGCGGTCCGCGGCTCTATCTCGGCGCGGCCATTCATGGCGACGAGGTCAACGGCGTCGCGATCTTGTCCGAGGCGTTGGCGGAGCTCGATCCAGGGACGCTCGGGGGAAGCATCATCTGCGTTCCCGTGCAGCATCCGCTGGCGTTCTACGCGGATCATCGCATTCCGCTGTCGCAATTCATGAAATCGCCGCTCGATCAGGCGCCGATCGATGCTTGGACCTGTTTTCCCGGCGACGTCCGCGGAAACCTGGCGCAGATCGTCGCGGCGTCCCTGTTTGGTCTGATCCGGCGCTGCTCCTGCGCCATCGATATCCATACTCCCACGCGCGGCGGCAGGTACGTGCCGATCGCGATCCTGCCGAGCCTCTCGCTGGGCGCGGCGGCGGCGGCGGCCCAGTGGCTCGCCGAGCAAGCCGCCACTGGCTACATCATGAAGACGAACGTCGGCATGTATGTGAGCCCCGGCATCCTCTGCGTGGAGGCCACCAAATCCGGCGTGCCCAGCTTCACCTTCGAGATCGGCGAAGGCGGCCACCTCGAGCGCGCCATGATCGACGAGGGCGCGCGCTGCGTTCGAAACGCGCTCATCGGTCTCGGCATGATTGCCGGCGAGCGCCGGCTGCCGGCCACCCGCCATGTCATGCGGGAGTTCCTGGGCATTCGCGCGCAGCGTGGCGGCTTGCTGTACACCCTGGTGCCGTTGGGATCGGAAGTGCGGCGAGGCGATCCGCTCGCGCGTATCGTCGATATTTTCGGCGAGACCGTCGAGACGGTTCTGGCGCCTGAGCCCGGCGTATTCGTGCGCTCCACCACGCTCTCGACCGTCTCGACGGGTGAGCGCGTGGCTACCCTCGGCCTCGTCTAGACCGGAAATGGACAGCGCCCACCGGCAACGGTTCGAGACCGAGGTCCGGGCACGCTTCGGCTCGGTCGCCGAGCTCTGCGCCGAGCTGATCCGCGTTCCCAGCGAGAATCCGCCGGGCGATACCCGCGCGCTCGCGACCCTGATCGAGGCGAGACTCGCGACCAGTCCTGCAATCGTGGTCAGACGGGCGGTCGCCAAGGAGCCCGCGGTCAACCTGATCGCCAAGCTCTCGGGAAAGCGGCCGGGCCGGCGACTGATCATGAACGGGCATCTCGATACGTTTCCGGTCGGCAACTTGCCGGGCTGGACGGTCGATCCCTTCGGCGGAATCGTCCGAGGTGGACGGCTGTACGGCCGCGGAGCCGCCGATATGAAGGCCGGTCTCGCGGCGGCGGTTTCCACTGCTTTGCTGATGGCGGAGCACCGCGACGCGTTCGCGGGGGAACTCGTCCTGACTCTGGTCGGCGACGAGGAAACCGGCGGTGAATTTGGAACGCGCTACCTGCTGGCCAACGAGCCCGACGCGATCGGAGACGCCATGATCAGCGGCGATGCCGGCTCCCCGGATGTGCTGCGCTTTGGCGAGAAGGGCCAGCTCTGGATCGAGCTCGAGGCGCGCGGCGAGAGCCATCACGGCGCTCACGTGCACCTTGGCGACAACGCGATCGAGACTCTCATGGGCGCGCTGGAGCGGCTCACCGGGCTGCGCGACCTCTCCTGCCCGATCCCGGATGCCATCCGCCAAGCGATCCTCGCGGCGGGGCCGCGCTCGGAGCTCGTCTCGGGAATCGGCGAGACGGACGCGCTCCAGAGAGTAACGGTGAACATCGGCACCATCGAGGGCGGCATCAGCGTGAACCTGATTCCCGACCGAGCGATCGCTCGTGCCGATATCCGATTTCCGCCGGGCCTGGCGGTCGCCGACGTCTCGGGGGAGATCCGCCGGCTGATCGGCGGGTTGCGGAACATTCGAGCGGCGGTGCTCTCGAGCTCGGAACCGAATTGGACCGATCCCGCTCAAGAGATCGTGGTGCGGACGGCATCGAACGCGGCGGACATTCTAGGCCGCGCGCCCGCCCGCAACATGCGGCTCGGCTTCTCGGATTCCCGGTTTTACCGCTACAAATCCGTGCCCTCGGTGGTCTACGGCCCGGTTCCCCACAACATGGGCGGGCCGGACGAGCATGTCACGCTCGATGACCTGAGGGCCGTGTTCTACGTCCACGCCATGACGGCGTTCGATTTCCTGTCCCATCTCGGGCAAACTCCGCTCCCGAGACCTTGACAGAACCAAGCGCGGGGCTATTGTCCGGCCGCCCGAATCTCTCCACCCTGCGGTTTTCATTGGATTACCAGCCATGGCCAAGACCAGCAGCGTCCTGATCAAGCTCACCAGCACCGCCGACACCGGCTTCTATTACGTCACGCGCAAGAACCCGCGCGGCAAGACGGAGAAGCTCGAGCTCAAGAAATACGATCCGGTCGCGCGTAAGCACGTGGTCTTCAAGGAAGGCAAGATAAAGTAGCCGTCCCGACGCGCCGAGGAATCACGGGGCTCCCTTGGGGGGCCCTGTCTCGTTTCAGCCCATCGCTTTGAGGATGCCGACGGTGGCCGCGAGCGGCGCACCGGACTCGGTCATGACGCGGTTGCGGCCCGTGCGTTTGGCCGCGTAAAGCGCGTCATCCGCGCGCTTCAAGAGGGCCGCCGAGCTGTCGTCCCCGCCGGGGAGCGTCGCGGCGACGCCAATACTCATCGTGACCTGAACTCCGGCGGGCATCTCCGACGAAACGATCGGTTCGTCCGCGATGGCGTGGCGCAGGCGCTCGGCCACCGCGGCCGCGACGGCGATCGGTGTCTCCGGCATCACCACCACGAACTCCTCGCCCCCGTAGCGCGCCACCAGGTCGAAAGGCCGGACGTTGCGCGCGATGCGCTGCGAGAGCTCGCACAACACGACATCGCCGCCAGGATGGCCATAGTGGTCGTTGATGGACTTGAACCTGTCGATGTCCAGGGCGAGGAGCGCCGGGCCGTCCGCGCCCGCGGCCGCCCGCGCCATCAACCCCTCGAGGTGCGCCGTCAGGTAGCGCCGGTTGTAGAGCCCGGTCAGGCTGTCGGTCAGCGCCATGGATAGGCTGCGCTGATATGTCTCGCGGAGCCGTTCCTGCAGCCGCTTGCGCCGGATCTGCGTGCGCACCCGCGCCACCAGCTCGTTGCGATCGATCGGGCGCACCAAGTAGTCCGTTGCGCCGAGATCGAGCCCTTTGGCGAGACGCGCCAGCTCCTCGACCTCGCCGATGAGCAGAATAGGGACGCTGCGCGTCGCCTCGTTCGCCCTGAGCTCGGCGACCAGCCGCAGCGTGTCCTCCTTCTCCGAGAGCGCCAGCACGAGGAGATCGGCTCCCGTCGCCGCAGCCGTTTGCGCGTCCGCGCTACGCGCCGCGTGCACGACAGTGTGGGCAGCGAGCGTATCGAGGATCCGCTGAGCGCTGAGCGGGCGATCCTCGAATACGATGACCCGCGCCGGTCTCGTATCCTCGGAACCCTTCGCCTCGCCGTCGGCGAGTGCGGCCAGGCGCCCGTAGGTCTCCTCGCGCAGCCGCCATTCGTCGGTCATGCGCTTCAAGCGCACCAGCGAGCGCACCCGCGCGAAGAGCGCGATGTCGCTCACGGGCTTGGTCAGAAAGTCGTCGGCACCGGCCTCGAGGCCTCGCACCCGGTTCGCGGAGTCGGAGAGCGCGGTGATCATCACCACGGGAATGTCCGACGTCGCCGGGTCGGCCTTCAGACGCCGGCAGACCTCGAACCCGTCCATCAGCGGCATCATGATGTCGAGGAGCACTATGTCGGGCCGCTCGCGGCGCGCCTGCGCAAGCGCCGCCATGCCATCAGCGGCGGTCAAGACATGGAAATATTCACTCGCGAGCTTCGCCTCGAGCAGCTTGATATTGATCTCGACGTCGTCGACTACGAGGACGCGCGCTGACATGGCCTCAGCCTCAGGTCAGGAACCGCTCGACCGTTTGCAGAAAATTCGCGACGGAGATGGGCTTGGCGATATAGGCCTCGCAACCACCCTCTCGGATCTTTTCCTCGTCGCCCTTCATCGCGAAAGCGGTGACGGCGATGATTGGGATCGTCTTGAGGTCGTCGTCCTCCTTGATCCACTTCGTCACCTCGAGGCCGGATACCTCGGGTAGCTGGATATCCATGAGGATCAGGTCGGGATGGTGCTGGCGCGCCAGCTTGAGCGCCTCCATGCCGTCCTTGGTCTGGAGCGTGTCGTAGCCGTGCGCCTCCAGTAGGTCATGGAACAGCTTCATATTGAGATCATTGTCTTCAACGATAAGAACCCGCTTAGTCATCGGACGCTCGAGCCTCCAGGCTTGCAGATGTGCCCGAGCGCCCTTCGGCGCCGTGTCACACCGGTGCATTCTACACCACAACGACCCGGCAACGCCTTCCCCATGGATGGCACTATGCCCGATCCCGGATGCAGGGTTAGCAAGTTTTATCTTAAGATTTCGTAACTTTTACGGCGTCTAAACCATATCGTGAGGCCCAAAAGTGACCGCGCCCCGGCACCATTTCCGCATCGGCATCGACCTCGGAGGCAGCAAAATCGAGGCCGCAGCGCTCGACAGCCAGGGTCTCATCCGGTACCGCCGGCGAGTGGCAACGCCCGTGGGCGACTATTCCGGCACGATCCAGGCGATTCGCGAGCTGGTGGAGGCCCTCGAGCGCCAGTCGGGCGAGCGCGGCACGGTCGGGGTCGGCATTCCCGGCGCCATTTCGCCCGTCACCGGGCTGGTCAAGAACGCCAATTCGACCTGTCTTATCGGTCATGCCTTGGACCAGGACCTGGCAATGGTGCTGGGTCGGCCCGTGCGACTCGCCAACGACGCCGACTGTTTTGCTCTGTCCGAGGCGGTGGACGGCGCCGGCGCGGGAGCAGGAACGGTCTTCGGAGCCATCCTCGGAACCGGCGTCGGCGGCGGGGTCGTGGTGCGGGAGCGCCTGCTCGCCGGCCCCAACGCCATCGCGGGCGAATGGGGCCACTCGCCCCTTCCCTGGCCGCGGGACGACGAGCGGCCAGGCGCGCTTTGCTATTGCGGCAAGCACGGCTGTATCGAGACATTCGTCTCGGGACCCAGCTTGGCGCGCGACCATGCCGCCATCGCGGGCGGGACACTGAGCGCGATCGAGATCGCGCAGCGCGCCGGGGCTGGCGACCCCCAGGCCGATGCCACGATGCGCCGCTACCAGGATCGGCTCGCCCGCGCGCTCGCCACGGTCATCAATCTCATTGACCCCCATGTCATCGTGCTCGGCGGCGGCCTGGGGCAAATCGCTCGGCTCTACGAGACTCTCCCGGCGCTCTGGGGCGCGTACGTGTTCTCCGACGAGGTGGCGACCCGGCTTCTGCCGCCCCGCTACGGCGATTCCAGCGGCGTGCGTGGCGCCGCGTGGCTCTGGCCGCGGGACGAGCGGCCGTGACTACGCTCTGCCGGGAATGCGGCGCGCTCGCCGGCAATCCGCCGGCCGAGCGGCGCTGCGGCGAGTGCGGGTCGCCGCGCCTCATCGAGCACCCCGAGCTCGCCGATCTCACGCTCGCGCACGTCGACTGCGACGCGTTCTATGCGACGGTCGAGAAGCGCGACCGCCCGGAGCTCTTGGACCGGCCGGTGATCGTCGGCGGCAGACACCGGGGCGTCGTGCTCGCGTGCTGCTACGTCGCGCGTCTCCACGGCATCCGCTCCGCGATGCCCATGTTCAAAGCGCTCGAGGCGTGCCCCGACGCCGTGGTGGTCCGACCCGACATGGCAAAATACCGGGCCGTCAGCCAACAAGTCCGCGGGCTCATGGAAGCGGTGACACCCCAGGTGCAGCCGCTCTCCATCGACGAGGCCTTCCTCGACCTCGCCGGCACCGAGCGATTGCACCGCGGACCCGCCGCGCGCACGCTCGCGCTCCTCGCGGGCCGCATCGAGCGCGAGGCCGGTATCACCGTCTCGATCGGGCTCTCATACAACAAGTTTCTGGCGAAGCTTGCCTCCGATCTCGACAAGCCCCGCGGCTTCGCGGTTGTCGGCCGCGGCGAGGCGCTCGCCTTCCTGGCCCCGAGGCCGGTCAGCCTGCTCTGGGGCGTGGGCACCGCGTTGGCGCAGCGCCTGGCGCGGGACGGGATCATCACCATCGGCGAGCTCAGGGAGCGCAACGAGCGCGAGCTCGTCGCCCGATATGGCGCGATCGGGCGTCGACTCTATCGCTTCTCCCGCGGCGAGGATGATCGCGCCGTGGTGACCGATGCGCCCACCAAGAGCGTATCGGTCGAGACCACTTTCGAGCGCGACCTGGCGGCGCCCGAGGCGCTCGCAGAGGCACTCGAGCCCCTCACCCATCAGCTCGCCGAGCGTCTCAGCGCCCAAGGGCTCGCCGCAGCCGGCGTGACGCTCAAGCTGAAGACCAGCCGGTTCCGGATCATCACCCGCAGCCGCGTGCTGGCCGACCCCACCCAGCGGGCCGAGGTGCTCTATCGCGCGGGCCTGACCCTGTTGCGCGAGGCCGCCGATGGCACGGTCTACCGGCTCATCGGGATCGGCGGGGATCGGCTCGTCGACGCCGGGCGCGCCGACCCGCCCGACCTCTTCGGCGCCGGCAACCCGCCGGACAGCCGCTAAACCTTCAGCAGGCTGGCTTCGACAAAGGCTCGATCTCGTCGAGCTTGGCACGAATGACATAGTCGCTGTAGTCCAGCGACATGTCGCCCGACACGCCGTTGTCGAAGAGCCGCATGCCGAGCTCGTAGTCCGGCTCGTCCGACTTCGTATCCGCCGGGAAGAAGGCCAGGCGAACCCGCCAGGATGGCCGCTCGATCAATGGGCTTTTCAATTGCTTGTCCTTGTTTCCGCTGGCAGCCTTTTCGTCTGTCGCGGAGGGCTCCATGCGCGTGCCGATCACCGCGCTGATCTGACTGGCATTGTCCTCGGTCGCACCATCAAACACGTCGCGCGACAGGAAATTGTCGCCGGCTTTCGCCCGCTCGATCAGCAGCAACGTGTGGGCGGTCGGAAAAAGCACGTTGGGCGCCAGAGTGAGAGTGGTGGCATCGGGCTTGGTGAAGTCAGCCTTGCCGCCCTTGCCAGGACCGTCGAGACGCGCTTCGCCGCGCACCTCCTCATCGGGCTCGCCATTCCTCAGGCGTCGCTCATTGAAGCGGTATCGCAGCCCATCCTTCGATTCCCAAGAGACCAATGTCGAGCTCAGCTCGACCGGATCGGCATCCTCATAGACCAGCCGAAGGCGAAACCGTTGTTGCACGGTCCAGGCGTCGCAGGTCTCGCCCCACTCGTAGATCATGGCTCCGCTGGCGTCGACCACGCCGCTCCCCGCCTTGGAGGATTCGAGCGACAGGCTATAGAGCGCGCGATGCGGCGAGATCTCGGTTGCCTGCGCCAAGCCCACCCAGGCCAGCAACAGCCCGGCGGCAAGAGCGATAGAGCGACTGTTTGCGTATGTCATTGGCCGAGAACCGAATAAGTGAGCCAAATGCCGGTCACTGCGGCATTGCAGTATGTCACGGCAACCACCGATAGGGTAGTATCAGCGCCTTCGCAAGTGCTCCATCCCCGCATGGCCGAAAAACCTCACCTCTTGATCACCCGCAAGTTGCCCGTGGCCGTCGAGGCGCGTGCGCAGCGCGACTATCACGCCCGGCTCAATGCCACGGACGAGCCCTATGGCAAGGAGGAATTGGTCCATGCGGCCGACGGGTCGGCGGCGATCCTCTGCACCACCACGGACCGGCTCGATGCCGCCACGATCGGCCGGCTGCCCGACAGCGTGCGCATGCTGGCGACGTTCTCCGTGGGATTCGAGCATATCGACCTCGCGGCCGCCCGCGCACGCGGGCTCATTGTCACCAACACGCCCGACGTGCTGACCGACGCCACGGCCGACGTGGCGTTGCTGCTGATCCTGGGTGCCGCGCGCCGCGCCAGCGAGGGCGAGCGGCTGATCCGAGACGATGCGTGGACCGGCTGGGCACCCACTCATCTCCTGGGCATTCACGTCGGCGCAAAGCGGCTCGGCATCCTCGGTATGGGGCGGATCGGCCGCGCCGTGGCCGCGCGAGCGCGCGGCTTCGGCATGGTTGTCCACTATCACAACCGCCAACGGCTCGCCCCCCAGGACGAGGCGGGTGCCACTTTCCACGCCGATGCGGAGAATCTGCTGGCGGTGGCGGATATTCTATCCATCCATTTCCCGCTCATGCCCGAGACCCGATACTTCCTCGATGCGCGGCGCATCGAGCTGCTGCCGCGGAATGCCATTGTGGTCAATACGGCCCGTGGCGCCGTGATCAAGGACGCCGATCTCATCGCCGCTCTGAGGTCCCGCCGAATCGCGGCGGCCGGCCTCGACGTCTACGACGGCGAGCCCAGGCTTCACCCGGATTACTGCACCCTGCCAAACACGTTCCTGTTGCCTCACCTCGGCAGTGCCACTCTGGAGACCCGCGAGGCCATGGGGTTCCGCGCCCTCGATAACCTCGACGCCCATTTCGCAGGCGGGATGCCGAGAGACCGCATCGCCTGATGCGCGCGCAGGGCAGGCTCGGCACAATCGATCAAATGCAGCATATCCAGCGGCAATAATTGCCTCCCTTGGGCGCGCACTGTGTTGTGTTTTCAATAGGTTATCCTGGCACACGGCGTGCACCGCTCCGGTCGGCCCTCCTCTCGGGTCACCAAGGAGCACGTTGTCATGGGATTGTCCGCGCAGACTTTGCCGATGCCTGCCGTGATCAAGCGGCCGGCGAAGCCCTTTGGGGGCCCCACCGCAGCGCCGGACGGTCAGCAGGTGCTGCTCTCCTGGGCGCTCGCGAGCATGGCCGCGGCGGAGCAGCGCGTCGCGGAGCTGGAGGCCAGGCTCGCTTACGTCGAGGGCCTCACCGTCACCGACGAGCTCACGCGATTGCTCAATCGGCGCGGCTTTCTCGTGGAGCTGTCACGCGCCTTGGAGACCACCCGTGCCGGCGGCCCACCGGGCGTGCTGATGATCTGCGACCTCGATGGTTTCAAGGCCGTGAATGACCGTCACGGCCACAATGCCGGCAACCGCGTGCTGCGCGAGCTCTCCGCGACCTTGATCCGGCAAGTGCGGCGCACCGACGCGGTCGCGCGCCTGGGCGGCGACGAATTCGGCTTCCTGCTGGTCGGCGCGACCCTAGCGAGCGCGATCGTCAAAGCCGCGCGCTTGGAGGACGCGATTGCGAACCTCGATCTCCTGATCGAGGGAGAGCGGGTCGATATCAGCGCGAGCTTCGGCGTGGTGCCCTACGACGCCAGCGAAACCGAAGAGGTTCTGCTGCACCAAGCCGACATGGCGATGTACGAGGAGAAGCGCCGCCGCGTCTCGCGGCTCAGTGCCGGTCGGTAGGAGGCTCGGCTCTGGGGCGCTCCGGAGCCAACGCCAGCTGATTGACTTCCCATGCGCGCTGCCCGTCGTGGCTCACCAGACGCTCGCGCAGATCCGCGACCTCGGTATCGTTCAGCGGACCCGCAACCACGCGGTGAGCCGCTCGCCCGTTCACCTTTACCTCGAACACGGTAACCTTGGTGTCAGAGAATTGCGCGGCGATCTCGTCGGCCGCGCCGCGGCTGTCGTAGCTCCCGAGCACCAGATATCGCTGGCGCGGTGTGGTGGCCGACTGTGCGGCGGCCGGTGATGCGCTCGCCACGAGCGGCGCCGCCTCGCCGGTTGGCAGCGTCGCCTGCTGGCCTTCCTCGACCGGAGCCGGTTCCTTGCGCTCTGTCGGGTCACCCTTGCAGGGGTTCTCGCCTTTGAGCAGGCGCCAAGTCGCGCAATCGCGCCCGGCGGCCATGGAAATGCCATGGTCGGAAACGCTCTTGCCAGTGGCGGCATAGCTGACGCCGTCCAGAAGATAGGATGCGATGCTGATCGCCGGCGGTATCCCGCATCCGCTCAGGAAGATCGGAGCCAGGACGAATAAATATCGGTGCCGCGCCATGCCGTCGTTCCCCCTGACCTTACGACGAGTCCACGTCCCGCAGGCGGATCATGAGGGGATCACGCGTTTCACGCAAGCGTTGTTAGGGCGAGCAGCGATTATTCGATCAGGCCGATTCCGGGCCAGCGCGTTTACAAGTCCGGAGGGAGAGACGCAATCTCCCAAGCGCGTGGCTGGTCCTCATCGGCCAGCCGCTGCCGTAAACGTGCCACCTGCCGATCGCTCAGCGGACCTGCGACGACACGGTGGGTGACCCTCCCGTCGACGCTCGCGGTCACCACGATGACCGGCTCCTCGTACTGACCGTCGGCAAGCCGTTCGGCGTTGCGGCGACTGGCAAAACTGCCGATGACGAGGTAGCGATGGCGCGCGGCGGCGCTCCTTACGGGATCCGCCCCTGGCGGCAGCGTTGCCGCTTGGCCCACTTCCACCGGAGCTGGGTTGGCGCGCTCGGTGGGCTGGTCCATGCAAATGGATTCGCCCTTGATGATTCGCCAAACCGCGCAATCCCTGCCGGTTACCGCGGAAATGCCGTGGTCCGAAACGCTCTTGCCGGTGGCGACATAACTGACGCCATCCGCGGCGTAGGAGGCGATTACGACCGCCGCCGGAAGCCCGCAGCCGCTCAAGAAAGCGGGAATTACGATCCAAAGGTACCGCTGCATCCTCGCCGCTCCCGCCGAACGCCAGGCGACGTCTTGCGACTCTGCGAGGAATCATAGGTACTTCGGAAGCTATCTGCAAGCAGAACTTGAGATTACGCCTGGGAGCCCTTGGAAGGCGGCGGCAAGACCACTCGAATGTGCAGCTCCTTGAGGCGCTCGGACGGGACGGCCGCGGGCGCCTGCATGAGCAAGTCCTCGGCCTGTTGGTTCATCGGGAAGGCCACGACCTCGCGGATGTTGGGAGTCCCGGCCAGCAGCATGACGATGCGGTCGATGCCCGGAGCGGACCCGCCATGGGGCGGTGCGCCGTACTTGAAAGCGTTGAGCATGCCGGCGAACCGCGCCTCCACCTCCGACGCCGGATATCCGGCGATCTCGAAGGCCTTGTACATGATCTCCGGCAGATGGTTCCGGATCGCGCCGGACGACAGCTCCACGCCATTGCAGACGATATCGTACTGATAGGCTTTGATGGTGAGGGGATCCCGGGTGGTCAGCGCATCGAGCCCGCCCTGCGGCATCGAGAACGGGTTGTGGCTGAACACGATCTGGCCGGTTTCCTCGTCCCGCTCGTACATCGGAAAATCGACGATCCAGCAGAAGCGGTACTCGCCCTCGACGAGGAGCCCGAGCTCGCGCCCGATCCGGGTGCGCGCGGCGCCCGCGAGCTTCGCCGCCGGCTCGGGCTTGTCGCAAACGAAGAACACCGCGTCGCCGTATCCGACCCGCGCGACTTGCTTCAGGCGCTCGAGGCGCGGCTCGTCGAGAAATTTCGCGATCGGGCCTTTGGCGGCTCCGTCCGCGAAAACGATGTAGCCGAGTCCAGGCGCGCCCTCGCCCCTCGCCCAATCGTTGAGCTTGTCGAAGAAGCTGCGCGGCCGCGCCGCAGCGCCCGGCGCCGGGATCGCCCGCACCACGCTCCCTTTTTCGAGCGCGCCCGCGAAGACCGCGAAGCCCGAGCCGCGGAACACGTCCGCGGCGTCGCACATCTCGATGGGGTTTCTGAGATCGGGCTTGTCGGTGCCGTATTTCAGCATCGCCTCGTCGAAGGCGATGCGCGGGAACGGCGGCTTGGTGACGGGACGACCCTGCCCGAACTCCTCGAAGACTCCCGAGAGCACCGGCTCGAGCGCGGTGAACACGTCCTCCTGGGTCACGAAGGACATCTCGAGGTCCAGCTGATAGAACTCGCCCGGCGAGCGATCTGCGCGGCTCGCCTCGTCGCGAAAGCAGGGCGCGATCTGAAAGTAGCGGTCGAAGCCCGCCACCATCAGCAGCTGCTTGAACTGTTGCGGCGCTTGCGGGAGCGCATAGAACTTGCCCGGATGCAATCGGCTCGGCACCAGGTAGTCTCGGGCGCCCTCGGGCGAGCTCGCGGTCAAGATCGGCGTTTGGAACTCGGTGAACCCCTGCTCGATCATCCGGCGGCGGATCGAAGCGATGACTTTCGAGCGCAGGACGATGTTCTGGTGGATCGCCTCGCGGCGAAGATCCAGGAACCGGTATTTGAGGCGCATTTCCTCGGGATAGTCGGCCTCGACGTTGACGGGGAACGGCAGCGGCTCCGCTTCCGAGCGCACGGCAATCTCGGCAATCTGCAGCTCGACCTCGCCGGTCGGCAGCTTCGGGTTGACCGTCTCGGCGGAGCGCCCGACCACAGTGCCCGTGATGGTGACCACGCTCTCGAGCTTGAGCGCGTCCGCCTGTTTGAAGAGCGGGCTGGAGACATCGATCACGGTCTGCGTCACGCCGTAGTGGTCGCGCAGATCCACGAACAGCAATTGTCCGTGGTCGCGCTTGCGGTGCACCCAGCCCGAGAGTCGCGCGGTCTTTCCGGCGTCGGCGAGGCGCAGCGCGCCGCAATTGTGAGTTCGGTAGGCGTGCATCGGCGTCGAGGTCCGCTTGGCGTGAGGTCGCGAGAGCGGCGGGAGAACGCACGGAATTCCGAAGCTTGTCAAGCGACGGCCCGGCTCCGCCACGCGCTGACAGCAGTGCCCGCGATCTCGACGACGCCTACGCTACACGGCGAGTGTCTTCCTGCGGTTCCGTCTCTGGCGCCGCCGCCGGCACGATGGCGCAAGAGCCGGTCTGGGCCCGTCGGCATCCCTTGCGAAGCCAGTGATCAGGGGCGAAGCGGCAGGTCGGATTGGCTTCCGTCGTGTTGCAGACGGAGAGCGCGGCTTGATATTCGCCGGCCGTCAGCTTGGCCTGCACGCGCCGGCGTGGGTCGCTCGAAGTCCGCGCGATATCGGCGTATCGCGTCGCTCGCTCCTGCAGGTGCTGCTGCCATTCCATCGCTACCAGGCCCTCCCGGGCTCGCGCGCCAATCGCATGAAATGGCGGAAACCTTACCGAGACACTAAATCATGCATCCGGCCCGGGGTTTTCCAAGTCAGTAGTTTCCCGGATGGGGCTCGAGAGCCGCCTATCCCTCGCGTGCGTCGAGCATCTCGCGGACCAACCCGGGATCGAAGACGCGGTCGGCCATCACCTGGCAGCGCTTCATCAAACGATGCTCGGTCGGGCCGTAATCGGCCACCGCCCGATGGACCGTGCCGATATTGTCCCACATCAAGACGTCGCCCTCCGTCCACTGATGGGCATAGCGGAACTTGGGCTGACACTGATGCTCGAAGAGGTAGCCGAGCATCTCCTCGCTTTCCGCATCGGAAAAATCGTCGATGTGCACGGCATAGCCCGGATTGACGTAGAGCACGTCGCGCGCGGTGATCGGATGCTTCAGGAAAATGGGCTGCGAGACCGGCGGCTTTTGGCGCCGTTGCGCCTCCGTCAGGGGCGGCCGCGTGCTGCCTTCCCGCCGCCGCATCATCTCCCAGAACTTGTTGAAGTCGTGGCGCGCGGTGGCACGCCGCAACCGCGTTTTCATGGCGTCGGGAAGATCGGCATAGGCCGCGTGCATGTTGAGGAATTCGGTCCCGCCGAGCGTGCTGCCGTTCCGACGCGGGACACGGATGCCATAGAGCACGTTGGCGAAGGCGATCCCTGAGCTGTAGGACATGTCGGTGTGCCAGCCCTGCCCTGCATCCGCGAGACCGATCGGACGGCCATCCTCGACGATATTGGATAGGATCATCACTTCGGGCAGATTCGGCTCATAGAACGCGCCGGCCACGTTCACCTCGAGCGTGCCGAACCGCTCACTGAACGCTTTCAGCATGGCCGGCTCGATACGCTGGTCCGGCAAGCAGACCACTCCGTAATCGCCAAGCGCGCGGAGAACGAGTCCGACATCGGCCTTGAGAAGCGGCTTCGAAAGATCGAGCCCCTCGATCCGAACACCGAGGATATCGCCGCTCGGCTTGACCGTGACCCTTGCCATGAACTTACCTCCGGCTCCCGACGACACTATAGCGTCGCCGCAGCGGCGGGAAATGCGTCCTCCGACGCCTAATGCTGCATGCCCCAGCGGCGCACGGTGCGGCGTTCGACGGTCGCGAAGATCAGATTCTCGATGACGAGCCCGATGATGATGACAGTCAATAGGCCCGCGAAAACCGTGGCCGTCTCGAGCTGATTTCGCGCCTCGAAGATGAACCAGCCGAGCCCTCCCGACCCGGAGGTCGCGCCGAAAACCAGCTCGGCCGCGATCTCGGTGCGTCAGGCGAAGGCCCAGCCGATCTTCAATCCCGTCAGGATCGACGGAAAGGCGGCGGGCACCAGGATGCGCACGATATAGGGCACTCCGCGCAGCCCGTAGTTCTGCCCCACCATCCGCAGCGTCTCCGAGACCGCGCGGAAGCCGCTCAGCGTGTTGAGCGCGACCGGCCACAGCACCGAATGGACGATGACGAAGACCAAGCTGCCATAGCCGAGCCCGAACCACAGGAGCGCCAGCGGCAGCAGCGCGATCGCCGGGAGCGGATTGAACATGGCCGTCAACAGAGAGAGGAGATCGCTCCCGATGCGGAAGGAAACGGCGAGCATCGTCAGCGCCGCCGCGAGCGCAAGGCCGATGGCATAGCCGGTCAGCAGGATTCGAAGGGAGACCGCGACACGCTGGAACAGCGGTCCGCCGACCGCCGCGTCCCGCAGCGCGACGACGGTCTGCGTGAAGGTCGGTACGAGCAGCGGATTGTTGGCAAAGCGAGCATAGGCCTCCCACGCGCCGACCAGAACGATCAGGATCAAGAGCTTGTGCACCCATGGCAAAGCAAGAGCGCGGCGGGACAGGGGCAGCGGCTGCGAAACCTCATCGGTCTCGCCGGCGGACGGCGCGTATTCGATGTCCGCTCGAGCAGGCGGCGCCAGCGGTCGATCAGACATTCGGCCTCCCCTCGTCCGCGCCGCCCGTTTCGAACAGCAACGACTGGATGCGATCGTAGAGCGCCTTGAACGCCCCCGACTCCTCCCGCCCTTGGTCGATCTGCGCGTTCAGTTCCGCCCGGACCCGCCCCGGATGCGGCGACAGGATGAGAATGCGCGAGCCCAGAACGATCGCCTCCTCGATCGAATGAGTCACAAACACCATGGTGAAGCGGGTGTTCTCCCAGAGCCGCAGCAACTCCTTCTGCATCAGCTGACGCGTGAGCGCGTCGAGCGCCGCGAACGGCTCGTCCATCAGAAGGACCTCGGGCTCCATCGCCATGGCGCGCGCGATGGCGACGCGCTGCTTCATCCCACCCGAGAGCGTGTGCGGATGAGCGCCGCGGAATTGCGCGAGCCCGACCATCTCGATCGCGGCGCTCGTCCGTGCCCGCACGTCATCGGCCCGCCACTTGCCCGACGCTAGCATCGGAAACATCACGTTCTGCTCGACCGTTTTCCACGGAAGCAACTGGTCGAATTCCTGGAACACCATCATGCGGTCGACGTTGGGCCGTTCGATCGGCCGGCCGTTGAGCCGGATCGCCCCGGCAGCGGGCCGGATGAAGCCGCCTATGGCCTTCAGCAGAGTCGATTTCCCGCAGCCGGAGGGCCCCAGCAGGACAAAACGCTCCGCTGGGTAAACGGCGAAATTGACGCGCGAGGTCGCGGTGACGACGCGCTCCGCGGTGCGATAGCGAAGCGTCACGTCCTCGACGACGAGTTTCGGCGGCGCGGCGGCAGACATTCAGGACGCGGGCGCCCGAACGACGCCGCAGTCAGCTTCCGCCGAGGTTGTGGACCTCGGGAAAGAACAGATCGCGCCAATCGGAGGGCGCCTCCTTGATCGTGCCGACCTCATGCATGAAAAGCGCGTAGCGCATCGTGTGCTCGGGCGTCAGCGTCCATGTCACCTGCGGCCCGGAGACGATACCGGCAATGAAGTCGAGCGCCAGCTTGGAATTCGAATCCTCTTTCCACAAAGCCGCGCCCGCGGTCTTGTCGGCATTGAGAATGGTGTTGGCCTCGCCGAGCGCATCGAGCAGCGCGCGATAGAGCTTCGGGTTCGCGTCGTGGAATTTCTTCGAGGTCCACGCCACGGTGAAGGTGGTCGAGCCGCCCAACACGTCGAAGGAATTGAGCACGGTGTGAACCGCGGAATTCTGCAGTTGCTGCTCTTGGAACGGCGGCACGCTGAAGGCGCTGTCGAAGGCGCCTCCGCCGGAGATCAACCCAATCGTCGCATCCGGCGGCGACAGCGACATGGTGAGGTGGTCGAGCTT
Organism: Allostellaceae bacterium; assembly: GCA_035604335.1. Taxonomy (GTDB): domain Bacteria; phylum Pseudomonadota; class Alphaproteobacteria; order ATCC43930; family CGMCC-115725; genus DASZHJ01. The sequence goes on from DATNIT010000011.1 coordinate 20,734, forward strand.
GTCGTAGCCGTCCTTGCCGAAAGCCTGGGCGGCCGCCATTTCCAGCGTCACCGCCTGGACCGAGACCTTCACCGCCGGCACGGCGATATGGTCGGCGTCCGTGAGATCGCGGATCGTCTTGATCGCGGGATTGCGCGTATTGAGCAGGAACGGCTGAGAGCTGAGCGCGGACACGCCGCGCACTTCCTGGGGCGTCCCCTTGGTCTTGGCCCAAAGCGTCACCAATCCCGGCACGCCGCCGGCGACTACGTCGACATCGTTGGACAGCAGGGCCGTGTTCATGGCGTCCGGTCCGTTGAAGGTCACCCAGGTGACCTTGACCTCGCCGAGTCCCGCTTCCTTGGCACGCGCTTCGATGAGCTTCCGGTGCTCGAGGATATTGAACTGCAGGTACACCATGGAGAACTGCTTGGCCAAACGAAGCTCGCTCTGCTCGGCTATAGCCGGTGCGGCACCAGAGACGACTATCCCGGCAGCGGCCAGCGCCGCGATCGACCAGCGTCTCATGAAGGTCCTCCCCGATCTCTTGAGCACCGAATTGGCAGCGACTCTATCTCAACTCACGGAGGGCTCGCAAAGCCAAGCACCGAGGCCGCTTGAGCCCGCTTTCGCCCGGCGGGTTTTGCGTGTATAGCAGCGCACGCATGAAGCTCATCGTCGACACCGCCGGGCTCGGCGAATTTTGCGAGCGGCAAGGGCGGGCGGATTTCGTCACGGTCGACACCGAATTCATGCGCGATCGCACTTATTGGCCGGAGCTCTGCCTGGTCCAGGTGGCCGGACCCGAGGAGGCCGCGGCCATCGATCCCCTGAGCGAGGGGATCGACCTCTCGCCGCTCTTCAAGCTGCTCGCCGAGCCCGCCGTGCTGAAAGTGTTCCACGCCGCGCGGCAGGACATCGAGATCTTCCACAAGCTGATGGGCACGGTGCCGATCCCGCTGTTCGACACCCAGGTGGCCGCCATGGTCTGCGGCTTCGGGGAATCGGCGAGCTACGAGACGCTGGCAGGCAAGCTCGCGGGCGCGCGGATCGACAAGTCCGCGCGCTTCACGGACTGGTCGCACCGGCCGCTCACGGAGCGCCAGATCCACTACGCGCTCTCCGACGTCGTGCCGCTGCGCACGGTCTACGAAAAGCTGAGCGCCCGCCTTCAACGCAACGACCGCGCGGGCTGGCTCGAGGAGGAGATCAGGGTCCTCACGGACTCCGCGACCTACACCATCGATCCCCGTGAATCCTGGCGTCGTTTCAAGCTGCGCGGCGGCAGCCGGCGAACCCTCGCGTTGCTGCGGGAACTGGCGGCGTGGCGGGAAATCGCGGCGCAGCAGCGCAACCTGCCGCGAAACCGCATCCTGAGAGACGAGCAAGTGATGGAGATCGCCGCGCACGCGCCCAGCACACCCGCCGATCTCGCCCGCACCCGGGGCCTCGGCAAGGGCTTCGTCGACGGCAAGTTCGGCACCGAGGTCCTGGATGTGATCCGCCATGGCCTGGCATTGCCCGAGCACACGCATCCGGAGGCGCCGCCGCGCCGCGAGATGCCGCCCGGTCTCGGGCCGTTGGTGGATCTGCTGCGCGTGTTGTTGAAGCTGCGCTGCGAGGAGCACGGCGTGGCGCAAAAGCTGGTGGCGAGCGCCGAGGATCTCGAGCTCATCGCCGCCGAGGACGCGGCCGAGGTTCCGGCGCTCGCGGGCTGGCGGCGGGAGCTGTTCGGCGACGACGCCCTCGCGCTCAAGCATGGCCGGATCGCCCTGACCGCCGCCGGCAAGCAGATCCGGTTGGTGCGGCTGGAGGACGCTGGATCGGCCGACACATACGAGAGTGTGTGAAGCCGGCATTGGCTTGCACGTCGACTGCCCTTGCCCTAAGCCTGCTTCGGAGTTTCGACGCGAGGGGCGCATGTCCGTCATTCCCGAGATTGCCTCCTACGCGGACGAGCTCACGAAGTGGCGGCGGGATTTTCACGCCCACCCCGAGCTCTGCTACCAGGAGAACCGCACCTCTGATCTGGTGGCGGAGCGGCTCGATGCGCTCGGCATTGCGGTCACCCGCGGCATCGCGCAGACGGGCCTGGTCGGCACGCTCAAGGCGGGAACCAGCAACCGCGCCATCGGATTGCGCGCGGACATGGATGCGCTCCCGCTGCACGAGAAGAACGACTTCGCTCATCGCTCGCGCCACGACGGACGGATGCACGCCTGCGGCCACGATGGGCACACGACCATCCTGTTGGGCGCGGCCCGCTATCTCGCGAAGACGCGCGACTTCGACGGCACGGTCTATTTCATCTTTCAGCCCGCGGAGGAAGGCGGCGGAGGCGGCCGGGTCATGGTGGAGGAAGGCTTGTTCGAGCGGTTTCCCGCCGAAGCCGTCTACGGCCTCCACAACGCGCCGCGCTATCCCACCGGAAAATTCTTCACCCGGCCTGGGCCGGTCATGGCGGCATCGGCCAGCTTCGACCTGCACGTCGTTGGCCGCGGCAGCCACGCCGCGCGGCCCGAGAGCGGCCACGACGCGGTGGTCGCCGCCGCCCACGTCGTGACCGCGCTGCAGAGCGTGGTGAGCCGGGCGATCAGCCCCCTAGACACCGCCGTCGTCAGCGTCACCCAAATCCACGGCGGCGACGCCTACAACATCATCCCCGAGGATGTGCTGATCCGCGGCAACTGCCGCTCTTACCGGACCGAGGTGATGGACCGGATCGAGGCCACCGTCCGGCGCGTGGCAGAGCATACCGCCGCCGCGCACGGCGCCACGGCGCGTCTCGACTTCCGGCGGGGCTATCCGCCGCTGATCAACCATCCTCGCGAGACCGAGATTGCCTGCGATGCGGCGGCTCTGGTGGTGGGCGAGCCGAACGTCGATCGCAACGGCGCGCCGCGCATGGCATCGGAGGATTTTTCCTACATGCTCGAGGCGAGACCGGGCGCGTTCATCTTCCTCGGCAACGGCGACGGCGAGGGCAGCTGCGACGTGCACAATCCCCGCTACGATTTCAACGACGAGATCTTGCCCGTCGGAGCGAGCTATTTCGCCCGCCTGGTCGAGATGACGCTAGCCAGTCGGTAGGCCGAAGACGCTCAATCGGGCCACTTGGCGCCGACCGAGCGCGGACAAGAAAGCTGAAATCGGCGAGCGGCATGGGCGCCCGTGCCGTGCATGCGAGCCCCGCACAAGAGCATGTTGACCGTCTTGCCATCGGCGGACAGCGGCAGAGCGATCCGCTCGTAGGACATCCAGCGCCCGTCCCGCTTCTTGAAGTCGAAGGTCCCGACCACCGGTCGGAACTCGCTCACGGCACGGCGGTGGTCGTCGAGCGACCGATCGCGCGCTACGCCGAGGTCTATGTCGTCGAGGAACTGCCCGGTCATCTCGGCGCCGTATTCTCTCACGACGCCCGTACCCGCCAGGCGTACGCGGAAACGGGGCGGCGTGCCCACGACGTCGAGCAGAACGACCCAGGGCAGCAAGGCGCCGAGCTCTTCCGGCAAAATGTCTTCGCGGCGGGCCGTCTTGCGTCCGTTCAGCTTGCTCTGCCAATAGGCCAGGAGCTGCTGCGTGACCGGGCTCGTTGGCGTCGAGTCGCCCGGCGGCCGAGCGACCGCGAGCTTGGGCTTATTGTTCAGGCGCTTCGGCCCTGAGGGTGGGGCATCGGACATTTGCCAAGCATGCTCGCACGACAATGCGCTCCGCCGCTTTGACCTGGGTCAACCCCAACCACGATTTTCCGTTACCGCCGTGTGGGCAGCCACAATCTCATCGGCGTCTGCCCCCAGTGCGCGCGGGCAAGGCGCGGATACGGGCATCCACGCCGAGCGCGCGCGCCAGCGCCGCGAGACGCCGCTCGACCGCCTCGCCATCCTGAAGCGGGCCGCGTCCGGGCACCCGGAGCACCAAGTCTCCGCGCTCGAGGACCAGCGACGCACGCCGCAGGAGCCTCGGCACGCCGCCGGAGATCGTATAGGCGAGACGCAGCGCCAGGCCCGTGCGACGGGCATCCGCCAGCATCTCGTCATCCATGAGGCGCGACACCATGTCGCGAATTGCGCTCTCCGAGCCGCCGTAGCGGGCGTGCAGCGCCACCGCCAAGAAAGCGCGCTCGCCATGACCGAGTCCGGCGGCCGGCATGTACAATGCCGTACGAAATGCCTGCTCGGCGCGATAATCCGGATGCTCCGCCCAGGATACGTCCCCCAGCAGGCTGGCCGCGTAGCGCAGGCGCCGATGGGGGTCCGGACGCGGATAGATCGAGGACAGCCAGGCATCGATCTCGCCATTGCCGGCACCGAACCGCGGATTGCTGCGCGCCGCCGCGGCACACGCCACCAGCAGCGGGTCCTGCCGGCGCTCGCGCTCCGGCAGCAGCTCGTAAATGTGCCCCTCGCGCAGGCCGAGCGCCGAGAACACGATGCGCTTGGGTTCCATCGTCGCAACGATGCGGCGAAGGATCTCGGCCGCCACGGGCACGACCTCGAGACGCTTGCGCGAGACCGCGCTGATCTGCTCGAGCGAGCGCCGGGAGAGCCGCGCGACCAGTCCCAGGAAATCCTCGGCATCCCGGCGCGGGAGCGTGTAGGACTGGATCACGTGGATGGGATAGTGGGATTGCTCCATGTGGATGCGCGCGAGCGCGCGCCACGCGCCGCCGACGGCGTAGAAGGTGTCGCTCCGCCGATGCCGCAGCCAATCCAAACGCTCGACCTGCCGTTCGATCTCCGCCGCGAGCTTGCGCTCGTCGCCCACCAGCTCGGCCAGCCGGAATGGCCCGATCGGCAGGGTTGCTCCCCGATGGGCGCGGCCGCGGCGGATCGGCACGAGCTCGACGCTGCCGCCGCCGAGATCGCCCACCACGCCGCTGGCGTCCGGAATGCCCGCGATGACGCCCAGCGCGGAGAGCCGCCCCTCCGCCTCGCCCGAGAGGATCTTCACGGCGACGCCGGTGCGGCGCCGGACCTCGGCGGCGAAGGCGGGACCGTCCTCGGCGTCCCGCACCGCCGCCGTTGCGAGCGCGTCGAGACGCCGGACGCCGATGGCACGAGCCAGCGCGACGAACCGCTGGAGATGCGCGAGAGCGGACTCGACGCCCTCCGGGTTGAGCTTTCTGGTCTCGCCAAGCCGCCGTCCGAGGCCGCACAGCACCTTCTCGTTCAGCAGCGGCACGGGCGCGCGCGATAGCGCGTCGTAGACGACGAGCCGAACCGAATTCGAGCCGATGTCGATGACCCCGACCCGACCCCGCTTGCCCGATCGCAGCGGCGCCCCGCTCGCCGGCATCCGCTACTCCGGCGCCGCGACCTGCTCGCCGATGATGGGCCGGGGCCGGGGCCGGCGGAGCGCGCGTCCGCGCCCGGAGAGGCTGGGATTGGTCATGAAGTAGGTATGCGCGCTGAAGGCATCGGGACCCGCGGGCTCGCGGGCATAGGCGCCGGTCCCATCGAGCCGCCAGCTCTGTGCGCTGTCGCGCAGGTTCGAGACCATGATCTCGTCGAGCACCTGCCTATGCACCGTCTCGTTCTCGATCGGCACCATCGCCTCGACGCGCCAATCGAAGTTGCGCGGCATCCAGTCGGCGGAGGTGATGAACACCTTCGCCTGCGGCGACGGCAACCGCTGACCATTGCCGAAGCAGACGACGCGGCCGTGCTCGAGAAAGCGTCCGATGATGCTCTTGACCCGGATGTTCTCGGAAAGGCCGGGCACCCCTGGCCGCAAGCAGCAGATGCCTCGAATGACGAGGTCGATCTCGACGCCCGCGTTGGATGCGCGATAAAGCGCGTCGATGACGGCGGGATCGACGATCTGATTCATCTTGGCCCAGATCTGCGCGGGACGACCCGCGCGGGCGTGCTCGATCTCGCCCTCGATGAGCTCGAGCAATCGCTTCCTGAGATCCACCGGAGCGAATGAGAGCTTTTCGAGGTCCGCGGGGGTCGCGTATCCCGTCATGTAGTTGAAGAGACGCGCGGCGTCGCGGCAGAGCGCGGGATCGCAAGTGAAGAACGAAAGGTCGGTGTAAACCCTCGCCGTGTCCGGGTGATAGTTCCCCGTGCCGAGATGAACGTAGGAATGCAGCTCGCCGCCCTCGCGGCGCACCACCAGCGAGACCTTGGCGTGCGTCTTGAGCTCGAGGAATCCATAGACGACCTGCACGCCGGCGCGCTCGAGATCGCGTGCCCAGCGGATATTGGCTTCCTCGTCGAAGCGCGCCTTGAGCTCGATCAGCGCCGTGACGGATTTGCCCGCCTCCGCCGCCTCGATCAGCGCGCGCACGATCGGGCTGTTGACGCTGGTGCGATAGAGCGTCTGCTTGATCGCGACCACGGCGGGATCGCGCGCGGCCTGGCGGACGAACTGCACCACCACGTCGAAGCTCTCGTAGGGGTGATGGACGATGATGTCCTTCTGGCGGATGGCGGCGAAGCAATCGCCGCCGCAATCGCGGATGCGTTCTGGAAACCGCGGATGATAGGGCTTGAAGAGCAGGTCCGGGCGCTCGCCGATGATCAGCTGGCGCGTGTCGGACAGGCCGAGAATTCCGTCCAGCGGCGAGGAATCGTCGGGCGAAACGTCGAGATTCTCGGCGAGGAAGCGCTGCAGGTCCTCGGGCATGCCGGCGTCGACGGCGAGCCAGATCACATTGCCGCGCCGGCGGCGCTTGAGGGCGGACTCGAACAAGCGGACGAGATCCTCGGCCTCCTCCTCGATTTCCATCTCGCTGTCCCGCACGATGCGGAACATGCCGTGACCCACCACGGAAAATCCCGGGAACAATCGATCCAGGAAGAGGGTCACCATCTGCTCGAGCGGCAGGAAGCGGACGTTGGCGCCGGGCATGCGGATGAACCGGCCGATCGCGCTCGGCAACAGCAAGAGCGCCTGCATGCCCTTGCCGTCGCGGGCGCGCGTGAGCTGCAGCGCCAACCCGATGCCGCGGTTCGCGACGAAAGGAAACGGATGCGCGGGATCGACCGCGAGCGGCGTCAGCACCGGGAAGACCTCGGCGAGGAAATGCGCCTCGACCCAGGCCCGGTCCTCGGCCGACAGGTCCTGCGGACCGATCACGGAAACGCCGGCCTCGGCCAGCTGCTGGCGGAGCGCACGCCAGATCACCTGCTGGTCATGCATCAGTTTATGCGCGCGCAGATTGATCGCGGCGAGTTGCTGCGCCGGCGTCAGGCCGTCCTGGCTCGGCGTCGCCACCCCCGCCAGCACTTGGCCTTTGAGCCCGGCCACGCGAACCATATAGAACTCGTCAAGGTTGCTGGCCGAGATCGAAAGGAATCGGAGCCGCTCGAGGAGCGGGTGATTGGGATTGTCGGCCTCCGCGATAACCCGTTCGTTGAAGGCGAGCCAGGACAGCTCGCGGTTGATGAACCGCGCCTCGGAATTCGGATCTATCGATGGCTGAAGAGTCGGTTGCGCCTGGGCCACGTCACCTCGCTTGTGACAACAATCACGCGGTTTTCCAACGGGTTGCGTATAGTCTATAACGTAACCATGACGCTGTCATGGCGCGTTTTGCGGCGATCCCGGAGACGTCGATGAGGCGGCTCGTGGTGCTTCGCCATGGCGCCGCCGCGGGAAAGAGTGCGGGCGGCAACGACCGCGACCGGCCCTTGACGCCAGATGGGCGACGGGCGGTCGAAACGCTCGGCCGACGCCTCAAGTCCGATGGGCTGCGCCCGGATCATGTGCTCTGCTCCCCGGCCCGGCGAGCGCGGGAGACCCTCGATGGCCTTGCCGGCATGCTCGACCCGCTCCCGCCCGCGGATTTCGACGAAGCGCTCTACCTCGCGGACACCACGACCCTGCTGGATCGCCTCCGCGCTGTACCCGGCGGGGCGCGCTGTCTGCTGTTGATCGGCCACAATCCCGGCCTCGAGGAACTGGTCCGCGGCCTCGCGAACCCCGCGAGCGCCGCGGTCCGGCCCGGCCTTCCCGCCGCAGGGCTCGCGATTTTCGAGATTTTCGGTTCATGGTCGGCCTTGACCCAATCGAGCGCCCGCCTAGCGGCCTTCCTCGCGCCCTGAGAGCCCCGCCATGACGAGGGCGCCCCGCTAAGCGCGGCCCAACACCGATCGTGCCAAAGGGACCGTGACTCCCCTGTGATCGCGGAGGGCGGCGGCGTCAAGGTCCGCCACGAGACGGCGGGCCGCCTCGAAGCTGCGCTCCATCTGGCGCACCAGAAACAGCACGACCTCCTCGCTCACCGCGAGCTGCCGGTCGGCGAACAGCTTGACCAGGAGCGCCGCGAGCAGAGCATCGTCGGGCGCGCCGACGGCAACCACCGGCGCCGCGGCCAAGCGAGATCGCAGGTCCGGCAAGAGCCCCGGCCAGCGCGCCGGCGGCTCCCGCGCCGTGAGCAGCATCCCGCCTCGGCGCTCCGCGACGAGGTTGAAGAGATGGAGCAGCGCCTCGGCGTCGGCGCGATCTGCATCATCGACCACGCATGCACGAGCGGTGCCGAGCAGGCCGGGCACCACGTTCGTGGCCAGTCGGTCCGCCTCGATGATCGGCGCTTGGCTCCGTGCCGCAAAGACCCGCGCCAAGTGCGTCTTGCCGCAGCCGGGCGGCCCGTAGAGCGTCAGCGCGGGAGCCGGCCAGTCCGGCCAGCGATCAAGCCACCGGATCGCCGCCTCATTGCAGGGCGCCACCAGAAAATCCGCCTCTCCCAGCGCCGGACGATGGCCGAGATCCAGGATCAGCTGGGTCATCCGGCGCCGCCGGGCTCGCTTTTCGCCTTCGCGGGATCGTAAAGCGGGCTCGCGAGGTAACGCGACAGCCCGAAGCGGACGAGGACGCCGATGACCGCCGCCATGGGTACCGCGATCAGCACGCCCAGAAGACCGAACAGCGTCCCGAAGGACAGCAGCGCAAAAACGATCCAGACCGGATGCAGCTGCACGCGCTCGCCCACCAGCTTCGGGGTGAGGAAATTCCCCTCCATGATCATACCCGCCACGAACAGGGCGGCCACATAGAGCACGTAGTGCTGGTCCGAGAACTGCGTGAGCGCCAAGAGCAGCGCCAGGACGAAGCCGACCGCGAAACCGACGTAAGGTATGAAGGCGAGGATGCCGATCAACAGGCCGATGACCGAGCCGAAATTGAGCCCCAGCACCGTAAGCCCGACGGCGTAGTAGATGCCGAGCACGACGCAGACGCTGAGCTGGCCGCGGAGATAAGCCGACAGGATCTCGTCGATCCGCGCCGCTTGCTCGCGAATGGTGGCGGCCTGGGCGCGCGGCAGCCAACCATTGAGCCGCGCAAGAATGCGGTTCCAGTCCCGCAGCAGGAAGAACGATACGACCGGCGTCACGAACACCAGTGAGAGCATGTTGGCGAGCGCGACGCCGCGCGTCACCACGTCGCGGAACACGGTGCCGAGCACCGTGAACATCTCGGAGAGCTTGCCGCCGACGGCATCGCGGAGCTTGCCGAAATCCTCGGGCGTGAGCCGCTCCTGAGCCAGTTGCATCAGGCTCTCGGCCTCGCGCCTCGCCGCGGCGAGCAGGCTCGGCAGGTTGGCGGCGAGGTCGAGCACCTGCGCCTCCAGGATCGGCACCACCAGCATGATCACCAGGACCAAGAGCGTGAGAAACAACACGAGCACGATGAAAGCGCTAAGCCCGCGCGGCACTTTCAAGTGCTCGAGCCGGTTCACCAGCGGGTTGAGGAAATAGGCGATTGCGATGCCCGCCACGAACGGCAGCAGGATGGCGCTCAGCAGCCAGAGTGCCAGAAAGAATAACGCGAAGCCGACCAGCCAGAACCAGGTATTGCGCTGGACGGTCGTCATGACGCCTGCTCCTCCAATCCGGCGAGCACGCGCGCCCAGCGCACGAGGTATCCCGCGCCTGAAGCCAGCGTGGTCGCCGCCACCGCATAGACCAGACCTTGCGTCAACATGTCGAGGTGCAGGCCCACGCCGAGCCGGGCGAGCGTCACGGCGGCGAGCGCGATCTGGCAGGCGGTGTTGAACTTGCTGACGATCAGCGGCTCCGACCGCATCGCGTGCGACATCGCATGCACCAGGAGGAACCCGCCGACGATCAGCAGATCGCGGAACACCACGAGAATGACCAGCCAGGCCGGCAGATGGCCGGCGATTCCGAGCGTCACGTAGACGCTCACCAGCAACGTCTTGTCGGCGATCGGGTCGAGCAGCGCGCCGAGCTCCGTCCGCCGATTGAACCGCTTGGCGATGAAACCGTCGATGGCATCGGAAACGCCGGCCGCCACGAAGATCCAGAACGCCGCCGCGTGCTCGCCCTCGGAGATGAGCCAGACGGTCAGCGGGACGGTAAGCAGCCGCGCCAGCGTAATAAGATTCGGAAGGCTCACGGGCGGATCCGGTTCTTGCGACGCTACTGGCCCGTGCTCTTGGCGCTCAGCGTCCAGTCGGCGTCGCCCTGCGCCAGAACGAGATCGCGCTGCGACAGCACGAGCTGAAGCTGTTGGGAATCGCCGACATAGTGAATCTCGACGCGGGCGCCCTCCTGGCTCAGCGACAGCAAGGTTGCGCGCTGAATCGCGGGAATATTCTGCAGGCGGTCGCGCACCACGACCCAATCCCTGAGGCTGGTCATGGGAACCACGGCGGTCAGCGTCGCCTCCGCGCCGGTATTCTGCAGAGTCGCCTTCTTCCACGCCTCCGAAACGTCGGCCACGACCGCGGCCACCGCCCGCGCGAAAAGATCGTCGTCGCTCTCCTTGGGCTCCGACCTGACGGAGCTCACCCAGTTCTGATCGGAGAAGCCCGCGCTGTAGCGGACGGTCGTCAACTGGAGCGTCCGCTGATCGCCGCCGCCGGAAAGCGCCGCCTGCGCCACCAGGACGTCCCCGTTGTCGTAGTGGCGCCCGATCCCGGCAAGCGCATCCTTGTCACCTCTCAGCGCCTGCTGCGTATCGATAGCCTGTACCGCGGCGAGATCGCCCGACGGCACCTGCATCGGCACCAGGCCCTCGCTCAGCGGCTGATGGCTCCAGGCGGCACGCCAGGGGTTCGGATCGTCCCAAAGCACGGCCCGATTGCCCGCGGACAGCACGGGCAGAACGACGAGCGGCTTGCTCTGGGTTTCCGTGAAAGCAACGCCGCGGTCGCGCAGCAAGCGCCGGACCGGCTCGGGCCGGAAGCGGTAGGTCAGCGTCGCGAGATAGCGCACGGTCGAGCTGTGCTCGCTGGTGACCTCGTAATCCTGCACCAGAGAGACCAGATCCGCGTCGGTCACCTTGGGCAGGCGGCTCCAGTCCTGCCGGAGCGTGAGGCGTTCCATCAGGGTCCGGAACGCGCGGCGCTCGCCATCGGCGCGGGCGATGTCCCGAGCCTGCACCGCGCTTTGGGATGTCGCATCGACGGCCACATTGGAGACGGTATAGACCGAGCCCGATCGAGTCTGAGCCAGGGCCGGAAGCGTCAGCAGAAATCCCGCCATCGCCAGCAGGAAACCGTGCCTCAGCATCATTGCAAACCGCCTCGGATACAGTATGTTCGCGCGGAACCTCGCGGGCGCCGCCCTCCCGGAGGTCATACCCTACACCGGGTGAGGACGCCATAAGGAGCCAAAATTACCGCGACCAGTACCGCGAGGCCGGAGTCGATATCGACGCCGGCGCGGCACTCGTCGAGGCTCTGAAACCGCTGGCAAAGTCCACGGCCCGGCCGGGCAGCGACGCAGGACTCGGCGGCTTCGGCGCGTTGTTCGACCTGAAGGCGGCAGGCTTCAAGGACCCGGTTCTGGTCGCCACCACCGACGGCGTCGGCACCAAGCTCAAGATCGCCATCGCCTCCGGACGGCACGAGACGATCGGGATCGACCTCGTCGCCATGTGCGTGAACGACCTCGTCGTGCAAGGCGCGGAGCCGCTGTTCTTCCTCGACTACTTCGCGACCGGGAAGCTCGACGTCGCGACTGCGCGAACGATCCTGCAAGGCGTCGCCGAGGCCTGCCGCGCGACGGGCTGCGCCCTGATCGGCGGCGAGACCGCGGAGATGCCCGGTATGTACGCCCAGGGCGACTACGATCTCGCGGGCTTCGCGGTGGGCGCCGTGGAGCGCGACCGCATCATCGATGGCCGCGCCGTGAGCGCGGGTGACGTGGTGCTCGGGCTCGCCTCGAGCGGCCTCCACTCCAACGCGTTCTCGCTGGTGCGCCGCGTCGTCGAGCAGGCGCGGCTCGCTTACGATGCGCCGGCGCCTTTCATGCCCGGACATACGTTGGCCGAGGCGTTGCTGATACCGACGCGGCTCTATGTGAAGAGTTGCCTGTCCGCTGCCGCGGCGGGCGGCGTCAAGGCGCTCGCGCATATCACGGGCGGCGGCTTGGTGGAGAACATTCCCCGCGTCATCCCGCCCAGTGTCAGCGTCGAGATCGATGCCCGCGCTTGGACGCTGCCTCCGGTCTTCCGCTGGCTTGCGGAAACGGCCGGGATATCGCGCGGCGAGCTGGCGCGCGTCTTCAACTGCGGCCTCGGCATGATCGCGGTGGTCGACCCCAGCCGGGTCGAAGCGATTTCCCGAACCTTCGCCGATGCCGGCGAGACCGTTTATCGCGTGGGGCACGTCGTGCCGCGCCCGGCGGGTGGCGCCGGCACGCTCCTGATCAACACGGAGACGGCGTGGCCCGGCTGAGGGTCGCCGTGCTGATCTCCGGGCGCGGGTCGAACCTGCAGGCTCTCATCGACGCCTGCGCCGATCCGGCTTTCCCCGCCGAGATCGCCCTGGTGATATCGAACGTCGCGGACGCACAAGGTTTGGCGCGCGCGGAGCGCGCGCGGATTCCGACCCGCGTCATCGACCACAAGCTATTCCCCGATCGCGCGAGCTTCGATGCCGCGCTCGACCGCGCCCTTGGCGAGGCGCGCACCGAGCTGGTTTGCCTCGCGGGCTTCATGCGGCTGCTCGGCGATGCGTTCGTCGAGCGCTGGCGCGATCGGATGATCAACATCCATCCCTCGCTGCTGCCGGCCTTCAAGGGCCTCAAGACCCATGAGCGGGTGCTCGCCGCCGGCGCGCGATTTACCGGCTGCACCGTCCATTTCGTCCGCCCCGCCATGGACGAGGGACCGATCGTCGTGCAAACCGCCGTGGCGGTGCTGCCGGGAGACGACGCCGCCCGGCTTGCCGAGCGGGTGCTCGCCGAGGAGCACAAGGCCTATCCGCTCGCGCTTCGCCTGATCGCGGAAGGCCGCGTGACCGTGACGGGCGAGCGGGCGGAAATCAGCGGCGCCGGGGCGCCGGCGCCGACCGCGCTCACCAATCCGAGCCGCTGAAAGCCGGGTCTTGCCAAACGCGGATGTTGCGGTATAGGGGTCGCCGCAGGAGCATTCCGGAACCAAGGGGAGCATAGCGCATGGCCGTCGACCAGGAGCTCGAACGCCACCGTCAGACGTGGATCAGCTTCACCCGGCTGATGAAGTGGTCCATTGTCCTTGTGATCGTGGTCGTTGTGATCATGCTTCGGGAAGTCACGCACTAGCCATCACATCACCCCTAGGCTAGGCGGCTACGGGCAGAGATCCACCCCCGCGAAAAAGAACGCGATCTCCGTTCGGGCGTTCTCCGGCGAATCCGATCCGTGCACGGAGTTTGCCTCGATCGATTCCGCGAAATCCTTGCGGATAGTGCCGGGCGCCGCTTTGCTGGGATCGGTCGCGCCCATGATCTCGCGATTCAACGCGACCGCGTTCTCGCCTTCCAGGACCTGCACGACCACGGGTCCCGAGATCATGAAGGCGACGAGGTCCTTGAAGAAGGGCCGAGCGCGGTGGACCGCATAGAACTGCTCCGCCCGCTCTCCCGACAGCTGCAGCCGCCTCTGCGCGATAATCCTGAGCCCGCGATCCTCGAAGCGGGCGTTGATCTTTCCCGTTAGATTGCGTCGGGTCGCATCCGGCTTGATGATCGACAAGGTGCGCTCGATGGCCATGACAGCGTGCTCCCAAGAGACGACAGAAAATTGCGCGCGGTTATACCGGCGTGCGCCGGCGATGGCAACGTCGGGTCATGTGGCGCTTCAGCGCAGAGGCGCCGCGGCCGTGCCCCAGGCGGCAAGCGCCGCGCGAACCGCCTCCGGTCGATCGAAATCCACGCGCGGATGGCGGAATGGCACCCACTGAAACCGCTCGCAGAACAGCGTGCCCGGGTGCGGCGCCGATCGGTAATCGTAGCGCGCCAGCGGCCGCAGACACTCCTGCTTGAGGCGGACATAGCGAAGGTTTGCCCGCTCGGAGCGGTAGATCGAGAGCAGTTCCGCCTTGAAGCGCAGCTCCTCGGCCGTGAGCGTCAAGACCTGCTCGGTCCCGTTGGATCGAGCAAACGCCTGAGAACGCACCCGGCCGCCCGCCAGGTTGTATTCCGCGAACTCGCGGACGGGCATCTTGCCTTCGAACCGGGCCGCCAGGAAATTCGTGACGTCGTGATCCTGGTGCCCGCCCTCCCATGCCGGTGCCCAGATTTCGTCGATCTTCTGCTCTCGCACGGTCCGCTCGACCCCGGCGATCGCTGCATCGAGATGGGATTTCAGGGTGCGCGCGGGCCAGTCGAGAAAACCCGCGGTCGAGATGCCTAGGGCGGCCGCCACGCGCCTGGCCTCCTCGCGGCGCCTTTCGATCATGGCTGGGTAGCGTGACCGTCGCCACGCCCACTGCCGTTCCCGTGCGGGAACGCCGGTGGTGAGATAAAGTCCCGTGATTGAGGCGCCATCGGCACGCGCGCGCATGATCGCGATCGCGCAACCGACCACCTCGTCGTCGGGATGCGGGATCAGGATCAGCGGCCGCGCCGCGGTCACGCCGAGTGTCGCCGGCGCTCCACGACTTCGCGCCAGTGCGGCAGGAGATCGCTCGAGAGCACATCGTCCCAGGACGGCAGACGCCGCTCGGCGTAGGACCGGGCGGCATGAGACATGTCGCGGCGCAGAGCAGGATCGGTGACCAGGGCCGCGATCGCGTCCGCCCACCGGCCGGCATCCTCGCCCGGCAGAACGAACCCGGTCACGTTCTCGATCAAGAGCCGGCCCATGCTGCTGCGGGCGGAGACCATGACCGGAAGACCGGACGCAAGCGCCTCCAGTACCACGTTCGCGTATTCCTCGATCTCCGATGGGAAGGCGAACAGGTCCGAGGATGCGTAGATGGCTGCGAGTGTGTCGGGCTCGAGGTTGCCAGGGCAACTGGCGTAGGGGCCGAGGCGCGCCAGGATCGCGGCTCGTTGGTCGCCGTCGCCGGCGCAGAGCAGGTGGACAGGGAAGCCGCGCTCGACCAGAGAGGCGACAGCATCCACGACGAGACCGACGTTCTTGCCGTGATTGAGGCGCCCGACGTAGAGCACCACAGTCTTATCCGGTGCGATGCCGAACTCCGTCGCTAGCCAGCCCCGGTTCCGATTTTTCGGGCAAAATCGCTGATGCTCGATGCCGCGGCGCAGGAGCGCGACGCGTCCAGGAATGACGCTGCTGACGGGCTCGAGCTGGCTCGGTCGCGACACCAGCACGAAATCGCAAGCGCGATGATACCGGTCGAGCCGCCGAAGCATGCGCCGCTCGACAAATTCGGGCAACTCAAGCCGGCTGCGCAGCACATGCGCCAGGAGCCCATGCCCGAACAGTTTGTCGATCGTTTGGCCGGTAAAGACCCGCGCATACTCCGGCGTATTGGTATGCACGGAATTGACCAGCGGAATGCGCCGGCGGCGCGCCACGCGCAGGGCCGTGCGGGCGTAGGCGAAATATCCATCCGTCGTATGGATGACGTCGAACCCTCGGAGAGCCGCCGCTATCCGGGGATGCCAGGGCGCAAGGTCGGTGTGGTCCGGCACATGAGAGAGGAACCCGACGCGCGCGGTGCTGAACACCGAGGGCACGATCTCGTATCTCACGTTGTCGGCGATCGCGATCTGGCGCGGCTCGCTGCCCGTGAAATAGACCGTCAGGTCGAGATCGCCGGCGCGGCGCATGGCCGCCTCGGCGAGCCTCGTCCAGCATTTGACATGGCCGCCCGAATGAGGTCCGAACGGCAGGTCGACCAGGACGCCGACGCGAAGCGCGTGGGATGGGTCGAGTTGCGGTTGGGTCTTGGCTTCGAGATCGAGGCTATGGATCGGCGGCTGAAACATGCAATCGAGATCCCATTTCGTCGATGAGGTTTACGCCTCGACGTTTAGGTAACTCAGTGCAACGACGGTCGCTCGCCTCGGTGCTCTCGCTCGCTCGTTTGGCGTTCGCCGGGGCATCGGCCACGAGCTCTTATCGTCTCCGACACACCCCTCGTCGCCTATACTCGCGGCTCCCGTCAACCGTCAATAGCGGGCGTCTCACGACCCCGTGTTGTCTTGATACGCCGATCCGGCCCCGTGGCATCCCCGGCGGGGCGTCTCTCAGTTTCGGTCGTTATCGAGATCCACGAGCGTCTGGCCTGCCCAGCGCTTGAGCATTCCGTGGCCTTCTCCGACTTGCCAGGCCAGGACCACGGGAATGCCGAGGACCAGATCCCGCCCGCGCTTCAGCAATGAGACCGCCAAGGCGATCTCCGGGCTCAAGCCGAAGATGGCGCCGATCACCACATATCCGCTTTCCTGGATGCCCGCGCTCCACGGGACGAAGAACGACGCGCTCCGCAGCGCGAAGATCAAGCTTTCGATCGCCAAAGCCTGGGTGACCGCGAGTCCGCTCCCCATGAGCCACAGCGCGAGCCAGACTTCCATCGCGGAGGCGGTCCAACCGAGAAAATGCGCCATGACGCTGCCGGTGAACCGTCCGCGGTGCCGGTAGAACCCCTGGATATGATCATGGAAGACATCGGCACGCGACCCATGCGTCTCCTGGCGCGCGTCCGCTTCCCGTCGCCGCCATGCCCAATCGATGGCCCGCCCGAGAAACCGGAACAACCCGCCCAGCTGCGCCGCGAGAAAGCCCAGGACGGCGATCGTGATGATGGCGAGGCCGAGCGCGGCCCAGAGCACCCGGGGATCGTCGGGCATTATGGCCAGCAGCAGAGCAAGCCCGAGTAGACCGAACGCGGCCTGGCCCAGCAATTCCGCCGTGAGATCCACCACCGCGCTGGCGCCCGCCCGGGTCTCGCCCCGCGCAGACAAAACCCGCATGCCCGCCAGCACGCCGCTCACTGGCAGGATCGGCAAGATGTTGTCGACGGCCTCGCGCACCCAGCGCGCCCAAATGAAGCCGATCCAGCCGACATGGGCTTCCGGGCCGAACAGCATGCGCCAGCCAACGCCGCGCAGGAGCATCGGAGCGAGATGAGCAAGCGAGACGGCCGCGAGCGTTGCCCAGCCGGCCGCCCGGAGCGCGGCAAGCACCGCTTGCGCGCCGGTATCGACGACCAGATAAGCGGCAAGCCCCGCGCCACAGAGCGCCGCCAGGACGAGGCCAAACCTCGCTCTCGTCATCGATCCCGCGCGAGGTTGCGAAAGCTCAGGCGCCGCGCTTTTCCCAGCCAGCTACCGTCTGCTCCCAGTAGGTGAGGCTGTGACCCGTGGACTTTGCGGCGCTCCAGCGTTGGCGCGCGGCCTCGACTGCGGCCTGATCGTTGCCGTCGAACAAATCGCAGCAGCGCGCGAACGCGCCCATGCGCTCGGAGCGGGTCCCGTCCAGGAGCACCAGCATCGTCGCGCCATTGGGATTCTCGTCCCGATCCGTCAGGCAGATCGGGTGCCGAGCGGCATTGCCGTCCCTGGCGCTGCCATGCGGCAGAAAGCTCGCCTCGTTGTACGTCCAAAGCAGGCTGTCGAGATGAGCGACCCGCTCCTGCGAGCCGGCAAGCACCACGACGCGCTGGCCGTCCGCGAGCGCGCGCTCCAGCAGCCGCGGCAGCGCGCGCTCCAACGCGGTGGCTCCCAGGTGATAGAGTCCGACCTCGGCCATCGGATCCTTTGCTCAACGGCCTTCGTAGTGGCGCTCGACGAGCTCATTGAGAAGGCGCACCCCGAACGCCGTGGCGCCCTTCGGCACCAGAGGCGCGTCCTTCTTCGACCAGGCCGTCCCCGCGATATCGAGATGCGCCCACGGAACGTTGTTGACGAACCGCTTGAGAAACTGCGCCGCGGTGATACTGCCGGCATCGCGTCCGTTGCCGATGTTCTTCATGTCGGCGGCATCGCTGTCGATCTGACGGTCGTAGGCCTCGCCCATCGGCATCCGCCAGAGCGGCTCCTCCACGGTCTTGCCGGCGGCGGCGAGCCGCGTCGCGAGCTGGTCGTTGTTGCTGAACATCCCGGCATATTCGTGACCGAGGGCGACGACGATCGCGCCGGTGAGGGTCGCCAAATTCACCATGAACTGCGGCTTGAAGCGATCCTGGCAATACCAGAGCGCGTCGGCCAGCACCAATCGGCCCTCGGCGTCGGTGTTGAGCACCTCGACTGTCTGACCGGACAGGCTGTGGACGATGTCGCTCGGGCGCTGCGCATTGCCGCCCGGCATGTTCTCGACCAGCCCGACCACCCCCACTGCGTTCACCTTCGCCTTGCGGCCGGCGAGCGCCTTCATGAGGCCGATCACGACGCCGGCGCCGGCCATGTCCCACTTCATCTCCTCCATGCCTTGCGCCGGCTTCAGAGAGATGCCGCCGGTATCGAAGGTGACCCCCTTGCCGATGAAGGCGACGGGGGCCTTGTCGCGGCCGCGCGGATGGCCTCGGTAGTCCATCACGACCAAGCGAGGCGGCTGGGCACTCCCCTGCCCGACCCCGAGCAGCGCGCCCATGCCGAGCTTCTTCATCTGCTTCTCGTCGAGGATCTCCACCTTGACGCCGAGCTCCTCCAGCGACTTGGTCTCGCGCGCGAGGCTGTCGGGAAAGATGATGTTCGGCGGCTCGGAAACCAGGTCTCGCGTGAAGAAAACGCCCGAGGCGATACTCTCGAGCGGCGTATAGGCACGGCGCGCCGCTGCCGCCGAGGCGGTAAGAACGCTGAACTCCGCCAAACTCGGCTTCTGCTCCGGCTTCTCCCGCGTGCGGTATTTGTCGAAGCGGTAGCTGCGCAGCATGACGCCGAGCGCGAGGTTCGCGGCGGCCTCGGCGGGAGCCAGCCGGGCGCCCGGCATTTTGTCCATGGCGATCGCGGCCGCGGTGGCACCCACGGCATTGAGCGCCGGTACCAAGGCGCCGCCGAGCCGCTGCATTTGAACCGCCGTCAAGCCGCCTGGCTTGCCGAGCCCCAGGAGGATCACGCGATCGAAGAACAGACCGCGCGGCGCGGGCAGCACGAGCGTCTCTTCCTTCTTGCCCGTGAATCGCGACGCCGCCATCGCGCTGGCGAGAGCGCCGTTGCTTTCCTTGTCCAACGCGGCTGCCGATGCCGCAAGCTTCTTGCCCTCCAACACGCCTACGACGAGCGTGCCCGATTTCGGCAGCTTAGGATCGGCGAAGCTGATCTTCATGACGGGTTGTCCCTTCTTATCGGCCGGTTCGCGACGCATGCCGCGCGTCCCCACCCTCGCGGATAAACGAGAAAGCGGGCGCGAGTCAATCGTGCCGGCGCCCGGGCGACGTCACGCCTTCGCTCGTTTGCGCCAAGTGAACACGCCGCTGACGGCGTAATTCCAAACGGCACCCACCACGGCGCCGGCGATGCCCGCCGCCCACCAAGGGAGCGCTAGCGTATCGAACAACACGGTTCCGACGCCGACGTTGGCGACCGCGCCGGCGGCGCAGACCAGGAAGAACGACACGAGCCCGCGCAAGAATCCCCAGCCTCTCAGGCGCAGATCCCGGTAGGTCAAGACGTTGTTGAGCGTGAAATTGCACACCATGGCGATTAGCGTCGCCGCCGCCTGCGAGATCTCGAAGGGAAAACCCAGTAGCCGCAAACTCGTGCCGAGGACGCCGAGATGGACGACGAGCCCGATGCCGCCGACCAGCGCGAAGGAGAGAAAGCGCACCGGGACGATGTGACCGACCAGCTTGTCGCCGACCAGCATCACGTATTCCCACACCACCAAGCTGTCGAGCTTGCTGTCGCCATAGGCGCGCCTGCGAAACTCGTAGGCGAGCTCCTTGAAGCGCAGGGGCTCCGGCGAGGAGGCGAACAGGTCCATCAAGATCTTGAAGCCGATTGCGGAGAGATTGCGGACTGCGCGGTCGAAGGCGTCGCGCCGAACCATGAAGAAGCCGCTCATGGGGTCGGCGATCTCCGCCCTCAGGATGCGCCGGCCGAGCCGGGTCGCGAGGCCGCTGATGCGGACGCGCCTGGCGCTCAGTTCCCCCATGCCGCCGCCCGCGACGTAGCGGCTGCCGATCACGATATCGAGGGGTTCCGATTTGAGCGTGCGCAGCATCTCGGGCAGCAGGCTCTCGTCATGCTGCATGTCGGCGTCGATCACGGCGATGTACGGCGCGGAGCTCGCGAGCGCGCCCTCGATGCAGGCGGAGGCGAGCCCGCGCCTGCCGATGCGATGAAGCGAGCGGACGCGCGGATCGCGGCGCGCGATGGCATAGATCGCCTCTCGCGTGCGGTCGGTGGAGTCGTCGTCGACGAAGATCGCCTCCCATGCGACGTCGGCGAGCACGCGATCGAGCCGCTCGACCAGCGGCGCCACGTTGCCGTATTCGTTGAGCGTGGGAATGATGACGGCGAGTTCCGCCACGCCCAATTCCCGCGTCGGCGTCGGGGCAGAGGCCGCCTCGGGCGTCATGAGAGGATCACGCGGCTCCGGTCACTGATTCCGTCCTGGTGCAGAATTAGCGGAGTCGCGCGGGAAACCCCAGCGGAATCTCGCATCGAGCATCGCCCCGTCAGCGGCACAGCGCGCTGGCGGAGAGCATCGCGGTCCACCGTGCGGTGTTGGGCTCCGGATAGCGCCAGACGGCGACCTGCCTCCAGCCCTCCGAAGCCCGCAGAAGCAGCAGAGCGCGATGCGCCGGAAACGAGCCCCCGTCAGGCGTACAGGAGAGGAAGGCCTTGCCGATGCCCAGAGCATCGAGCGTCGCGAGCGTGCGGTCATCGAAGCTCTTCAGGACCGTCAGTTCCACGCCGGGCAGTCGCGGCGTCTCATACCGCAACACGCTCTGAAGCATAACGGCGACGCTGTTGTTGTCGCCGGGCAAGACCAGGGCCAGTTTGTCGTCCGGCTTCAGCCGCGCTCCGAGGTCGTGCCCGAGCGCGCGCACCAACGGCTGCGGCATCACGAGATCGAACCGCAAGCGCTCAGCGAAGCCGATCGGCACCGCGAGGCTCGCCGCCACGAGGAGGGTCGCCGCGAACCGCCGCGCGCTCCAACTCGGCGCCCAGCCGCGTTCCTCGAACACGGCGCGCGCCAGCGTCGCAAGAGCCAGCACCAGCAACATCGAGAGATGCGTGTTGTAGCGGAAGAAGGAGTGAGCATCCGCGCTCATCTCCGGCGTGAAATGGGCCACGTAGGTCAACAGCAGGAAAACGTTGTAGAGCGCGCATGTGCCCATGAGCAGCGCCAAGAGGCGCCCCGCCAGGTCGAGACCCCGGCGGCGGATCCGCACCGCCAGAAGGATCAGTGCGAGCAGCATGAACGAGAAGAACACCGCCTTCTCGACGACGATCACGCCGATCCTCGAGAGGATGTCCGCCAGCATCTCCCAATGCCATTGATCGAACGGCAGAAGCTTGAGCTCTCCCGCCGAGAACTCGCTGAGCACGAACCAGCGCCAGCCGGCATAGAGCCCGGCCGCCGGCAAGAAGGCCGGCAGAAACTGCGCGACGGCGCGCCAGAACCGAACTCGTCGGTCGAACAACCCTAAGGCCGCGATCGTCAGAGCGAGCGCGCCGACGAACGCTACGCTCTCCTGCTTGATGTTCACCAATGCCGCCAACACGAGCGCGAGCGACCAGAGCCGATACCCGGCCCGGCCCCGCTCGGCAATGGCGCCGAGGCACTGCGCGGCGAGCCAGCCGGCGATCGCGAGGCACGCGGCAATCGATGCCTCGCCATAGGCCGCGAAGTAGATGCGCGGCACAAAGCCGGGATTGAGGCCGGTTGCCAGCAGGATGCCGAGACCGCTGGCACCCCAGCCCGGCGCTCCCGTGCCTTCGCGCCCGAGCGACTGCACGACGCGCGCGAGCAGCAATCCCACGAGCAGGTGCAGGAGCACATTGATATGCACCATGGCCGATGCTGGAAGCTCCGGCAGCGCGGCCCCGGCCAGGTACGCCCAGAATTGCAGATTGTAGGGGGCGCCCGGGAGAAACGAGTGGCTCGGCGGCCGGGCATCGGTCGGCAGCAGGCCGTGGTCGTAGAGGTAGGCCGCGTTCGGCAGGAGATTGAGAAACGTATCGGGCTGCGAGGGCCGGGCCGTCAGCATGATCGCCCAGATGGGCAACGCCAGAACCATGATACGCAGGAGCGCCGTCCATTCCTCGCGCCGAGGCGCGAGACCTCTCGTGAAAAGGGCCACCAGCGCGACCGCCGCGATGCCCGCGGCGGGCCACCAGAGAGGATCGGTCCGGAACGCGCCCCAGAGCGTGAGCACGATCGCCAGGCCGCCCCAGCCGACGATGGTCTGTACCTCGATTGTGCCGCGCCCGAGCGTGAGCACTCGGCCCCACAGCATAAGGACCAGCCCCGCCGCCCAAACCGCGGCGAGATCGACGAGATCGGCTGGCGTCGGGATGAGCGAGAGGATCAATGCTGGACCGCGCGACCGCAGTTCCGAGGGCTCGCGGCTCGAGCCCGGAAGCGCCCCCTTACCGGGCCGTTCCTAGGCCGTCAAGCGCCAGCTGGGAGAGTTGGCGCTCATCGCTCGATCCGGTAGAGCGCGAAGTGGGGCTCGACGGCGAGCGGCACCAGGCCGGGCATCGGCCTCATCGCGAACGGCCGCCGGTCGAGCAGCACCACCGCATCGAACTCCCGCAGGCCCGGCAGCGCGTCAGCGCCGGCGGCTCCCTCGCTCATCAGCACGCGCCACACGACGTTCGGCTGTGCCAGGTCGGCAAGCCGCCGGGCTTCCGGGGTCAGCGCCACCGGCTGCTGGCCGCGGTACGCGAACAGCGTGGGCACAAAGGCATCGCGCCGAACGATCGCAAGCGTCGGCAGGTGAGTCGTGGGTATGGCGGTCGAGTCGATGGCTTCCGGCGGATACCCAACGGCGAGCCGGGCGCCGCGCGCTACTTGGTCGAGGGCCGGCAGCAAGCGCGCATAAACCGCATCAGCCCGTACCCAGTGAACCCAGACCTCCGCCGTTCGCGCGAGAAACAGCGCGAGGCCCGCGAGCGCGACGAGGCGCACGGACCTGCTCTTCAGCGCGGGGGCCGCCGTGGCCGCAGCGAGTACTGCGGCGATCACCAGCGGCAGGCGATGATCGACCGCGGACGCCGTCATCAGCTGCGCAGGTGCCGCGAGGTAGACGACGACCAGCAGCAGGACGGGCAGCCGAAGCGCCGGGATGATCGCCAGCCGACGCCTCGCGTAGGCAATGCCCGCGGACAAAATCAGGAGCGCGAAGCACGCAACGTCGAACACCCGATCGTAGTTGTCGAACACGGTGAAGAGCAGATCGAGCTTGCGGTCGAGGCGGCCGTAGTGGATCGTGCCCACCCCTGCTCCTTCGCCTGCGAAGAGCAGGAGCGCCAGCGGCGGCAAGAAGGGCGCGCCGGCAACCACGAGGCGCGCCACCGCACGGCCCCAAGGCCATGGCCGGCTCTGCCACAACGCACCCAGTTCATAAGCCGCAACGAGCACGCCATAGACCACGCACGCCATCAGGTGCGCAAAGAACAGCGCCAGCGCCAGCGCGGCGGAGACCGCCAATCGCGCGCGGGCACTCCGCTCGGAGAGCGCGATCCAAACCGCGAAGGCGACAAGCGCGAGCCCGATCCCGAATAGATAGTTGAGGAAGCCCCACAGCAGGACGCGGCTATAAAGGAACAGAAATGCGAACAGCGGCCAGATCGACCACCGACCCGCCGCGGCGCGGTGCACCAATGCGGTGCCCGCGGCGACGAGCGCGAGGCTCGCGAGCACGAAGGCCTTGCCGGCCCACGCGAGCGGCAGGAAGCGCGCGAGCGCGGGCACCACAAGGTCCATTCCGAGATTGGGGATGACCCGCCAGCGCAACTCGTAATATCGCTGCAGTGCCTCGGACCCGGGCAACCGAACCAGCAGATCCATGCGCGCGAGGTGATTGGGGTAGTCGAAGAGCGGCGGGAGGTTCACGGACATGACCGGAAGCGCCGTCGCCAGAAACAGCATGGCGAACGCGGACCAGAACTGCACCGGGCTCAATGTGCCGCCGCCCGCGAAATCCGCGGCGTCGATCCGGGCAGCAATGGGACCGGGGCGTGCGTCGGAGCGTGACGGGGGCAATGACGTATCCGCGTGGTGCGTGAGCCCTTGACCCTGCCTCAACCGCGCCGAGCGCGCAATTGACGCTAGGCTGCCGCTGGTACCTGTAATCGCGCCCATCACCCTGTTTAGGAGCCAATGACAGCGAGTTCATTATAAGAGACCGATTTTTCATGCTTTCTTGGGCGAGTCAGATCGCGGCGTGAGACTCGATGAATAGTCGCATGCTGATGACGTCGAGAGCCGTGTAACCACGGTCGTCAGCGGTATTTGCCGGAGCCCGGAAAGCTGAGATGCGCCAATTACCAGTACGCGTGAGGCGATGGGTGACGCTTGCCTTGCGGGCGGGGTACCTGCTGTACCTTGCGGCCCGCGACAAGCGTGTGCCGACGCTGGCGCGGGTCGTCGCCGCCGTGTGCGCCGCCTATGTCATCAGTCCCATCAATCTCATTCCCGATGAGATCCCGGTCGTTGGAGAGCTCGACGATGCCGTGGTCGTCGTTCTTGGGATCGTGGTTACCAGACGACTGGTTCCCGCGCCACTGCTGGAGGAGCTGAGAGCGAAAGCGGCCGAGCGGTTTCCAGAGACGCAGGGCGTCCCTGCTCTTGGTTGGACGCAGTTCAAGAGACCGCCAAAACGCAGTTTGGCGTTCGGCGTCGACCCCCACAGGCGCGAGCGCTATAGCCTGCGCGAGGCGCGTTACGATGCTTTGGCTGAAGATGTCAGCGAGTGGGCCGCGATTGCTGCGCAGGCCGGCGAGACTTTGTCGGTTCTCGATGCGGGCTGCGGCTCCGGACTCTTTCTGCGCCATCTCGAGGCCAAGCCTCACTTCGACAAGTTGGTAATTTCTGCCACGGACCTGCTCTATAGGGATACGTATAGGAGGGGTCTTTATCAGGACTTCTTCTTAGGCGACTTGATGGATGGCTATCCTGAGATTCCATCGAACGCCTACGATGTGGTCGTCTGCGAGCAGGTCCTGGAGCATGTGGCGGATCTCAATCGCGCGCTGAGCACGCTTGCGCGGATCGTGAAGCCGGGCGGAAGATTGATAATCGGCGTCCCGGTTTTCCTGCCGCCCCTGCACCTTGCCCGCATGTATGTCGTGCCACGTTTGGATCGTCTCCTCGGTCGCAGGCACGAGCGTGGTCACACGCGCGCCTTCTCATTGCGTTCATTCCTGGAACACGTAGCGGCACGCCGAGATTTGCATGTGCCGTCGGTAAGAGGATTTCGCGTCATCTCGGGCGGAATCTTGCGTCCGCTGGAGAACTATCGCTGGTGGTGGAAATTCAATCGTTGGCTCGGCGCGCGGATCCCGGCCGCGTGCATTGAGATCCAGGCAATCGTGCAAAAGTCGCCGGCGGCAAGCTCAACTTCATAGGCACCCCTC
The DNA here is from genome assembly GCA_035604335.1 of Allostellaceae bacterium. Lineage (GTDB taxonomy): Bacteria > Pseudomonadota > Alphaproteobacteria > ATCC43930 > CGMCC-115725 > DASZHJ01. Next base: position 46,394 of record DATNIT010000011.1, read on the forward strand.
GTTCAGCCGTCGCTGGCTCTACCGCTCGAAGCGAA